>JBKQML010000064.1:0-5491 GCA_052326545.1 Dehalococcoidales bacterium | reverse complement strand
GCCAGACGACGCTGTAGAGGAAAGTCGGCGGGGCCACCAGGCAACCGTAGGTGCTCTGGAAGCCGTGGCCGGGGTTGTCCCACATTTCATTGGGGTCGCCGATGCCGTGGGCAAAATGCCGGATGGCGTCGATGGAAGCTTCCTCATTGTAGAGTTTGATGCGCAGCGGCAGGCCGATGCGTTGCTTGAGTTCATTAATCCCATCCGGGGTGATTTTCCCATCTGCCATTAACATTTCAGTCTGTGACCTCCTGCAGGTTTACTCATTAAAAGGGACTCTAGCCCCTCTCCCTACCCCTCTCCCACGCTGGGGCGAGAGGACTAACCGTTTAAATAATTCTCCCTTAATCCCTCCTCATCAAGGAGGGAGAATCGCTTATAAGGCTATAACCGCTACGTTTTAATGGGTTTAGAAGGGAGGATGACGGTGGCTTTGCCGGGGGCGGTGACTTCGGCGCGTTGATTTTCCGCCCAGACATCCAGGTCGACGAGGTGTTCCCCGTTCAATTCGTATTTCTTAGTGATTTTACCTTTGATGAATTGGATATCGCCGTAAACATTGAAGCGGCGGTATTCGCAGTAAAGCGATTTGAGGAATCCGTCGTCGCCCATCCAGTTGGTGATACCCTGACTAACCCAGGAATTGCGCTGGGCGCCGACATCATAAGCCGCGGGAATGGCGATGCCTTTGGCGGCTTCTTCCTGTTCATGGACCTGGTCGATGGTCTCGCTGACCCCAGTTTCCGGGTTTTTCCAGCCCCAGGCGGGGTGTTTGCGCAGGGCACGCATACGGAAAGCGTGGACTTCACCACCGCCGCCGACGGAATGCGCCCAGGCCATCATTTCACCAACGGAGAGCGGGCCTTTGACAATTTGCGGTATTTCATCACCGACTTTGACATCTTCCCAGTAGCGGGGATTCGCGCCACGGACTTCTTCATGGTCCAATAAATAATTAACACGCTGCTGCATTTCCTCATCGATCCAATATTGCTTGATTTCTTTGTATTTACCCTGATTGACGGCGGTGCCCCTTTCGGCGCGGATGCTCCAGCCGATACAGCGGGCGACAACTTCATCGCACTGGTTGCGGTAAATACCTTCGGCGTAAATAATCACGGTGCGCAAAGCGAATTCACTTTTCTTTTCCAGAATATCGACCGGACGGAACGAGCAGGTAATCGGCTCGTTGACTTTGACCGGTTTGAGCCAGAGCCAGTCCCAGCCGGAGTGGAAGGAATGGACTCCATGCAGGCCACCGACGCGCATGCCGCTGACATTGAGAATAGCATTTAATGAACAAGGCGGAGCGATAATACAGCCGTATTTCGATTTTTTGGCGTATTCTTCGTCGCGGAAAAGTTTATTGTTATAATCGCCGATGCCGTCGCACCAGTGGGCGATGCCGCCTTTAGTCATGGTCTTGCTGTAGGCGAAAATATACTCGCCTTTAAAATAAGAGCCAATTCTTGTTTTTAACTGGGCAACACCATCATCGGTGATACGCGCCTGTCCTAAAACCATTTTTAGCCTCCTTTGAACGATTGGTGGGGGAAATTTATAGAAACTTTATTAATTTGAATGTGTTTAGATTTTATCTCTGGTTAATACAGTCCCATCGCCCCATCTACATTCGCTTTGCTCAGTACTATAGCCTCCTAAACTCCCTTAGGCAGAGCGGGATTTTGAATGCTGTTCCCTTATTCCATCTCTCTAGCTTTCTCCATCAGCGGGGAGAGATGATTGACCAATGAGATAATTCTCCCTTAATCCCTCCTTAGCAAGGAGGGAGAAGTGATTTACGCCTAATGGTTAGTAAATTACCTGTTCCTCCTGGAGTTTAGCGATTTCGTCTTTGGATAAACCTAAAATTTCGCCAAAAACGTAATCGTTATTTTCGCCGAGAGTAGGCGCGGGGCCGGCCGCTTTGCGGCCCAGTCCGCTGGCCTGCCATGGCAGGTCATAGAGAGTCAGGTCGCCGGCAATAGGATGGGTAACGTTCAGGAAAATACCGCGTTCCTGGAACTGCGGGTCGAAGAAAACGCCCTCGATGGTGAGCACGGGGGCAGCGGCGACACCGGCTTTCTGCAGAATTTCGGTGGCTGCATAATCGCCGAGATTAATAGTCCAGGAAGTAACCGCTTTATCCAGTTCATCGATGTTCGCTACACGGTTGGCCAGAGTCGAGAATTTGGCCTCTTTGGTCCAGGACGGACTACCGATAGCTTTGCAGAAGGCCTTCCATTCGTCTTCGGTCTTCACCGCAATGGAGACCCATTTGTCATCGCCGGCGCACTTGTAATTGCCGTGGGGCGCCATACCGGGACGGTCATTGCCCATGCAGCCGGCAACCCGGCCGTTCATGAAGTAGTCCATAAACGGCTCGCCGATAAGGGATGAGGTGGTCTCGCACTCGGACAAATCGATATATTGCCCTTTGCCGGTCCTCTTTTTATAGCGTAATGCGGTCATCATCACAAAAGCCCCGGTCAACGTAGCCATGACGTCACCGTAAGCATGTTTAAAGCCGAGGGGACGGTCGCCTTTGTAACCAAGCATACTGTCGATGCCGGCAATGGCGGACATTAACGGTGCATAAGCCATAATATTCGCTTCCGGGCCGTATTGGCCGGTGGGCGCCAGTTTTAACATGATGATATCAGGTTTAATTTTCTTCAGATCTTCATAGCCGAGACCATGCTTTTCCAGCGTACCGACGGAAAAGTTTTCATTAACAACATCGGCCTTTTTAATCAATTCTTTGATGAGTTCATGTCCCTTCGGGGAGGACCAGTCCAGGGTGATGCTCATTTTGCTGCGGTTATTATTGTGAAAAGCCGGGTTCAGTTCCAGAGTGTCGCCCAGTTCAAAGACACGACCCAACCGGAGACCATCCAGCCTTTTACGGGATTCAATTTTAATGACTTCGGCGCCGTGGTCGGCCATAATGTGACCGAGGACGGTGCCGGCCCAGACCCAGCCAAAGTCGACAACGCGAATGCCTGCGAAAGGTAGTTTATTAGCCATTAGATTACCTTCTCCTTCTTCAGCGATGCCAGGGCGGTTTTGGAGTACCCCAGCTTCTGACTGAAAATTTCTTCGTTGTGTTCGCCGAGAAGCGGCGCGGCACGCCGGACGGTAAACGGTGACTCCGTAAATTTGTAGCCGACGCCGGGATATTTTAGTTTACCGGCAACCGGATGGTCGATATCGACAAAATAGCCTCGCACTTTAAGATGCTCGTTAGCGGCTTCATCTTTTACATTGCGGACCGGAGCGGCCGGGACGCCGTTATCCTGACAGAGGTGATAAATTTCTTCTTTACCATGCGACATCAGCCAGGGTGCCAGGAAAGCATCGGCTTTTTCCGGGCATTCATCGACAACTTTAATCCTGTCTTTAAACATCGGGTCATTGGCCCATTCCGGATTTCCCATCAATTCGACAAATTTCTTCCACTGCCGGTTCTGCGGCGTATCGATACAGACATAGCCGTCCTTGCAGGGATAAACGGAATCCGTGAAAGCCTGATGCTGCACCCTGAATCCGCTGCGGGTACGAACGCGGTTTTCATCGAGGAAAGCCTGAGCGCCCTGTCCGATATGGAAAGTCGCCCAGCACTGCGCCTCAGACAGGTCGATATGAATTCCTGCACCGGTCATATCCCGGTTAAAAACGGAAATCATGGCGACGACGGCGGCCTGGGTACCGGCGTTAAAGTGCGACTGGCATTGCGGCGGGACGAGCGGTTCACGTTCGGGGTAGCCGCTGGCGGCGGTAATGCCGCCCAGAGCACAAATATTGATATCATAAGCCTTCCAATCTTTGTACGGGCCGGTCAAGCCGTAGGGCGATAAGGAAATCATGATAAGTCCCGGATTTACTTTTTTTAGGGATTCATAATCAAGGCCGGCTTTCTTGACGACAGAATACGGGTAATTCTGTACAAAAATGTCGGCGTCTTCGATTAATTTCAGGAAGACCTCTTTACCGGTCGGTTTGGTCGGGTCAAGGGTAACACCGTACTTGTTGGTGTTCAAGTAAAGGAACAAGCCGCTTTTTTCATTATTGGGAATGTCTTTGGGAAACGGTCCGTGCCGGCGTGATTCATCGCCGGTGGAAGGGGGTTCAACCTTGATGACTTCTGCCCCCATGTCGGCCATTAATTTGGCACAGAAAGGAGCCGAAATGAAGGTACCCCATTCGACAACTTTCAAGTCAGACAATGCCTGGTCTGTCATTCTTATTTTTCCTCCTATTGATTGATATTTAATACGATTTTATTACCGATTGACTAGTAACTATTCCTAATTCTGTTCCTAGCTATTTCCGAATATCAATGATTATTTGACTCCTATAATAACCTCACCCTCTATCTCCCTCGCCTCTACATTTTGCTTTAAAAGCAAAAGTATTTCGTCCTTCAGCTGAAGGACTCAAGGCGAGGGAGGAGGTTTATTAGAGGGGCTGCGCCCCTCTAACTCAAGTCCTGTTTAATGCGGTTTCCGCATTTACAGTCTTTTTCCCCTCTCTAACTCTCTCTCCCTCGCAAACTCGGGACTACGCTATAAGGGTAGAGAGGACTAACCGTTTATATTAATCTCCCTGTTATTATTTAAAAGCGAGAGAAATTCGGGCGGTCGGGTTCGAAACCCGACCCTACAAATACAGATATTAGTTTGTTAAGGAGATACTCGCCCCTTTCTCTAGCTCTCTCCCTCGCAAGCTCGGGGCTGCGCCACAAGTGGAGAGAGGACTGAGATTAAAGTTAACCGGAAGTTTTGACGTAGCCGGCGTCTTTCATTTTTTTGATATCGGCTTTAGAGTAGCCCAATTCCGCCAGGATTTCCGCGGTATTCTGGCCCGTGAGCGGCGCCACACTGCGAATTTCAGGCTGAGTATCGGACATTTTGAAAGGAATACCAACCTGTTTGATTTTACCCAGAGTGGGATGGTCAAGTTCGACGACCATCTTGCGGGCGATAATCTGGGGGTCATCAAAAAGCTCATCGATTTCATTGACCGGGGTGACGCAGGTATCGGCTTTCATCAGAATCGGCATCCACTCGGCGCGGGTCTTGCCGAGGAAAATGCTGGTTAACGCCGAGACGGCCTCGCGCTGTTTACGGCGCGTTTCGACCGGATCGGGCATATAATCCTCCAAACCGAAGGCCTGGATGTCCTGAACGTATGGAATGAATTTTTCCAAACCTACTGCCCGGCATAATTTTTCCCAGTATTCGCCGGCGACGGCGAATAAGATAAACTTGCCATCTTTACATTCAAAAACCATCGGCAGGCGGCTGCCGCGGCGGATTTTCTTATGCTGTGAATACCACAGGGGTGCGTGGCGCATGCCCTGGATGTAGGCCACGCCGTCGGCGCAGGCGGTATCGATAAACTGGCCTCTGCCGGTTTTCTCGCGGGCATAAAGGGCGGAAATAATCGCGATCGCGCCGTGCAGACTGCCGCCGCACATATCGCCGATGGC
>JBKQML010000063.1:0-3203 GCA_052326545.1 Dehalococcoidales bacterium | reverse complement strand
GCGAAACCCAGGTTAAACGATTGTCTAAAGCTAAAAAAGAACAGCTGGCCTGGCGGTTTTTTGATATGGACGTAAAAGTGCGGGAATACCTCGAAAAACAAAAATCGCCGCAAAAGGAAATCTGCCTGAAATTACGGGAAATCATCCTGCGCACGTTTCCAAACATTAAAGAAGAGATAAAATCCGGTGTGCCGGCCTATGCCGGCGGGCTATTTAATATCAGGGTTCAGCCAAATCAGGTGAATCTGGGATTTTCGATTCAAGGACTGACTAAAAAACAATTGGCTCTTTTCGCAGGCAGCGGCAAAACCATGCGGCACATCAAAATCCACACGCTCGATGACATCAATGAAAAAAAGATTATGAAATTGCTGAAGATGGCGGGCGGTTGTTCCGGAGATTGTTAGTTCCGACAAAGCTCTTTACAAAAACCGGTCTTACAGCGTAAACTTAGATTTAGATAATCACAATCGGCCGATGGAGAGGTACTGCAGAGGCCTAACAGGAGCGTCTGGAAAGCGCTTGTAGCCGTGAGGCTACCGTGGGTTCGAATCCCACCCTCTCCGCCATTCACACTGCCAATCCGGTTTTCTTTCCGTTAACTCACCGCCGGCAATACATAATTGTGAATCAAATGCCAGACATCGTTGTATTCCGGCCTGTCTTCCCGGCTTTCCTCTTTTACTGTAATCACGTTGACAATATCCAGTTCCGGCACCACCCAGATAAACTGGCCGCCGTAGCCCAGGGCCAAAAACGCCTGATATTTTTTGCCGTGTATTCGGTCCTCGATGTTATCCAGCCACCACGCGTACCCGTAGCCGTCTGTTTTTTCCGGATAAGAATGTAAAGCAACCGATTCCTGCACCCACTGCCGCGGCACTATCTGCTGCCCGTTATACATCCCTTCCCGGATATACAGGTAACCGAACTTCGCCATGTCCCGCGGTGCTAACCTTAACCCCCAGCCCCCGATGAAATATCCTTGCGGGTCTTTCTCCCAGGTGTAATTGGTGATTCCCAGGGGATCGAACAAATACTTATCGGCAAATTCCTTGGTGGTCATGCCGGTCGTTTTAGTTAATATTACCGACAGTACATTCGTCAGCCCGCTGTTATAATCGAATTTCTCCCCCGGGTTATATAGTAAAGGCCGGTCGATCACATATTTACAGCAGTCTGGACTTTTGGCCCAGGCTTCGTTAGTTTCATCGGCAACTTCCAATCCCGCCGTCATCGTCAATAAATGCTTTAGTGTGATTTCTCTTTTGCGCGGGTCGGAATTATCGTTAAAATAGTACGGAAAAATATCCGTTAGTTTCAGTTTGACATTGGAAAGAAATCCCTCTCTGATTGCGATGCCGGTTAACGCCGAAATGATGCTTTTAGTCACGGAATAAACGACCACCGGCGAATCCGGATTATTCCCGTGGTAATACTTTTCGTATACCGTCTTGCCGTGCCGGATAACTATAAAACTCAATACGGTGGGCATTGTTTTTTGGATGGCGTCGTCCGCTTTGGTTAGTATTTGAGAATCCAGGCCCTCCTGTTCCGGGGTTGAAATTTCCAAGCTCTTTTCTCCCGCGCAGCGTTCGTTACACCGGTATTACACATTCGTCGATATTGATACAAATTTGTTGGCCGGCGTTACGTTTTTAAAAACTCGGCCACCGTCCGGTTTATTTCCGCTTCCGGTGCTTTTTCCACATCAAACCACTTGATGCGCTCATCATCGCGGCGGAACCATGCGTATTGATGGCGGATAAAACGGTGGGTGCCCGTTTTAATCTTGTAAACCGCCTCATCCGGTGTCATTTCGCCGCTGAGGTATTGGCCTATTTCACGGTAGCCGATGCTGGACATCGCAGGCAGGGTGAAATTATAACCCATTTTCAGTAAGGTGCGTACCTCTTCAACAAAACCCTGTTTGAGCATGTTGTCTACACGCTCATCGGCGCGGCGGTACAACTCTTGCCGGTCGGCGGTCAACCCGATAATCAGCGACTTAAATGTCGGTGGCTGTTTTTGTTGTAATGCTGAGAACGGTGTTTTGGAGAGTTTATTAACCTCAATCGCGCGAATCACGCGCCGGATATTGTGCGGGTCAATCTTTGCGGCAGCCGTCGGGTCAATTTGGGTTAATTCCTGATAGAGGGCGGTTCCCTGCCCCATCTCCGCTTTCTTTTCCAGTTCCCGACGGAAAGGAACATCCGGGGCTACTTTGGGCACAATCCAACCTTCCAGTATTGCCCAGACATACAACCCACTGCCTCCGACTAAAAACGGGATTTTACCCCGTGCCTGGATATCCTGAATGTTTTTTTCGGCAAGCTGCTGATATTCTGCCAAACTGAATTCTTCATTTAGTTCTATTATGTCAACTAAGTGGTGCGGCACTGCTGCCAGTTCTTCCTTGGTGGGTTTGGCCGTGCCGATGTCCATGTAGCGGTAGATTTGCCGGCTGTCGGCGTTAATGATTTCACCGTTAAAATGAAGCGCCAGCTGTATTGCCAGTTTGGTCTTGCCGATACCCGTCGGCCCGATAATTGCCAGTAATTTATCCATACGACTTTTCGAAATCCTGAATTCAGAATAGTAAACGTCAGACCGGAATTAATCCGGCAAAATTTGGATTTAGCTGCAATCATTATATAACAATTCGTTGCGGTAGAATTACAACATAGCGAATGCCGGAGCGCAGCGAATGTAGAGGGTGCTCACCTCAGCTCTTTCTTCCCATGTGGAGAGAGTTTGGAGAGAGGGGCAATTTATCAATTATTTGTATTTGAAATTTCAGGGAACTTTTCTTGAAATTAGGTATGCGGCGCCCCTCGCGGTAAACGGGATGATGAGCTGCGATTTGGGATTTTGTCCCAAACTGGAACGATTCTGCCGAATTGGAAGATGAAATTCCCTGCACTGTCCCCCGGATAAATCCCTCTGTATCTCCCTTTTTCGAAAGGGAGAGTGGGGTCAGTTTTTTCAGGGGGAGATGCCGGTCTTGTTTTCGGCAAGTAAAAATTCCCGTAATTTGCCCTTTATACATCAGCTCTCTGAGCTGAGTACCTTCGGCTGGGCGCTTTCAGGACGGGTTCTGACGGACATTTACCGTCCGGTTTGGTGTAGTCAGAAATTATGGGGATTCCAAATTCAACCCATATATGACCCCGGCGGCCAGAACATGACGGAGCGTTTCTCGT
>JBKQML010000062.1:0-5031 GCA_052326545.1 Dehalococcoidales bacterium | reverse complement strand
CATTGGTGCCCGCAGGCACCGTCACCCCGATGGTTCCGGCAGTGCTGTTAATCGTCGCTGTCCCCGTTTGTCCCGGCAGACTGTAGGCCGTGATTTGTGCCGCGTTGCTCAACGCCACTGTCACTGTAATCGTATAAGTGTCTTTCGTCGTTCCGTCCGGCGCGGTGACAATTATTGCGATTGAGTTGCTGCCCACACTGAGATTGATTGCTCCTGACGCCGCGCCGCTGGCAACGCCAGTGCCATTAACGGTTATTGTCGCACCGGCCTGGTTTGCTGTCGGTGTGACCGTTAGCGACGTTACCGAATTGGCGACGTTATCCGTGTAGCCGATTGTGCCTGCTGCAAATGCCGGTGTCAGCGTCCCCACGCTGATGGTGAGGTTACTCAGTGTCGCGTCGGTGGGATTAGAGGTGATTTTCTCCTGCTGTGTTCCGCCGGTCAATCCGGTGCTGGCGATGGTGATTGTTGGCGTACCGGATGCCGTATCTTTGTAATAAAACGCTGCGTTGTCGCTTCCTACCGGAATGGTAACGGCTGTAATATTCGCCCAGGTTGTATTACTTAACGAGAACACCCCGGTGCCGGATGTCGAAGTCAGGTTCACCGTTGTGTTTCCGGTGCAATTAAAGGGTTCATTATTTGAATTCTCGGATTGGATGGTTATCTGGTTCGAAATTGCCCCGGCGGCGATGGTCTGTGCGGCCGAAGTAAAAACAATCTGTGTGACGTTGTTTTGGGTCGACGTCCCCATGGCAACCTGCGGCTCCACTGCGGCATATTGTCGGACCCGGATGTCCTGAAATCCCGAATGGAACGGTCCGTCCACACTGAATGTCAGGAAACCTAACCCGGGATAGGTGGGATAAGGCAAATCGGAATCGCTGACTGCCCCGCCAATCTGGACGCCGTTGACAAAGGTCTCCAAAGTGGTCGTAGTTCCGTTCGCCAGCACCACTGCTTTGAAGCCGTACCACGTATTCAGCGCCGTCTGGTATCCGAGCGGCGTAATCCCCAGGTTCGTCCATACGGTATTGACCACTTTGTTCTCCACCACCTGGTTGTATTCAAAATCCAGTACCTGTTCGTATTTCCAGTTGACGTCCTGATATCTGGCGTTGAAGAAAATACTTCCGTTCTGGATAAACGATTCTACATCCGCTTCAGCGACATAGTTGCCGGGGAAAGCCGTTAAACCTCCTCCGGTATTGGATATCTGGGCGATAGGTTCGGAGCGGTCAGCGGTCGTTGTATTCGTGTTATCCCCGGAGAATTCATATACCGGTGTCCCATTTTCCATCACGATTCCCTGGCTTGAAGCCCCGCCGTCCCAGGCGACAATATGGTCGTAGGTATAAACCGGGTCGCTGAAATCGTCCCCGAAAATAAAAGCCGTGTGAATGTTGCTTGTAGTCACCGCCGTGCTATTGGCGTAATACATGTATATTTTTGTCTGCCCCGAAGCGGCGATTGACGGCACCAGAACCCAGAAAGTTGCTGACGCCCCGGCCGTTTCGCTTGTCATCCAGTAATTCAAAACCGTCGCGTTATCCGCCGCCACGAACCGGACATCGCCGAAATCGGTGCGCATGTTGCTGTTATATGATACCGGCACGGTTATCTGATAACTGGTTAGCGCGGTTCCTGTCCCGTTGATATTAACACTGGTGCGGTAATTCCATGCCGCATTCCACCAGCCGTTCGGATTAGCGCTGGCCGGAGGTGTCGTAAATGTCTGGTCGGCTCCGTAACCGGTGCCGTCGGCCGTAGCCATTGCCCGGAAGTGGTAGGTTGTCCCCGCCGCAATGCCCGTGATATTAGCGATGAATGCGCCGGTTGCGGATTTGGTTTGCAGGGTGGTTATGCTGCCGTAATCGGTCCCCAGCCCCCACTCGAAGGCAACCTGGGCGCTCGTTTGTGCCGGGGAACCGCCCATATTGACCAGCGTCCCGTTCAAAGTCACGGCATTCGCCGTAACGCTCGATGAAACAGTTGTTACACTCGGCACGATCTTAAATATCGCGGTTACCGTTAAGTCAGTGCTCATGGCCACGGAATTTGGATTGGTGAAACCGTCCAGGCATCCGCCCCATCCCGTAAAAGTCCACCCCGCCGCCGGGACAGCAGCCACCTGCACGTTCGAAAAGTAGCTGTAAGTCGAAGCAGCGGAACTGCTGCCGGATAAGAGGGTTTGATTTACCGTGCCGCTGCCGCTGACATTGACCGTTAAGGTGTAATCAGTTTGGGCATCGCTGGCTATTGCCTGAGATTTTATGGATGACGATGAAGATGATGACGCGGCGACCTGTCCCCCGTCGTTGCTGTCGGCGGCGCCGTTGGTTGAACCGCCCGTTGTCTGCGCTGCGGTCACGGTTACCGCCCAGTTTTTCTTCGTCGTTCCGTCCTGGGCAGTGATGGCATAAGTTACCGGGTTGGTAAAGTTATTTGGTGTCGTCCCGCTGACCTGGCTGGCTCCGCCCACTTTCACCGAACTAACCCCGGCTGAAGTCGTAAACTTCGCAATCAGCACCGTCACATTGGTCCCGGAAGGCACCGTTACCCCAATCGTTCCCGCGGAGCTGTTTATTACCGCCGGTCCGGTCTCCCCGGGTAAACTGTATGCGGTGAAATCAGCCGCTTTGCTGGCGGCCGCCGCTATCACCGGCTGTGATATCATAACCGACAAGCCTGCCAATAGCAATGCCATCAATAGCGAGCAACACACCGTCAGTGTTTTTCTGGCTTTTGTCATTAATTTCCCTGTTTTTTGTTTCGAATTGTTCCACGAAAAAACTGAATGCAGGTGGATTTTCATCGCTTATCTCCTTCCTCAATTCTTTTTTTGTCTTTCTGCCGCCGGTTAAATCATACGGCGGTGCAATAACACGGTGACTGAGCCCCGCTTCATGATTTTATTTTATTGACTTGGACCGGCATTTTTAATTCGTAAACCTACTTAATTAAAAAACAGATTTTGCGGGAAAAATAAGTATTTCCCTAGTTATCTGCGTACTGCAATAAATCAAAATGACGCACCGGACTTCTCGCTGTCTAGGAAAGACTGAACTCTTTGATGTACAATAGGAATCATAATGGGATTTGTCGCAATCAAAGGTACCAATTTCTCAAATCGAATACAAAAAAAGGAGCTTACTAAAATGACAGCAATCAAACGTGTCTTCCAGGTGGACGGCAAACCGTTCTTTCCCATCGGCGGTCAATCCTGCAACTCCAGTGGTTACAATGCGCAGGAAGCCGAGCAAGCCTTCAAAATTGTTAAAATGCTGAATGGCAATACCCTGGAAATTCCCGTCTATTGGGAACAGGTTGAGACTAAAGAAGGTAAATTCGATTTCACTGCCGTAGATGCTTTGCTGGCCAGCGCCCGCCGCTACGATATGAAGCTAATCCTGTTATGGTTCGCCTCCTGGAAAAACGGTAACATGGACTATGCTCCGGCCTGGGTGAAAACCGACACCAAACGTTTCAAACGGGTAAAAGCCCGGAACGGTAAGGAAGTTTGGGATCTTTCTTCCCACTGCAAAGCCAATCTTGAAGCTGATAAAAAGGCTTTTGTGGCGCTTTGTAAACATTTGAAGGCGAAAGACGGCACGGATCGCACCGTCATCGGCCTCCAAATTGAAAACGAGCAGGGTATTATCGGCAGCGACCGTGATCACGGCCCCGAAGCTCAGGCTGAATACGATAGCCTGGTGCCTGCTAAACTGGTAGACGCCATGAAAAACGCCGGTAAAGGTTGCATCTATGATATCTGGCAGAAATCCGGCGCTAAAAAGTCCGGCACCTGGCCGGAAATGTTCGGTTGGGAAGCCGGCGAACTGATGACTGCCTGGAGTATTTGCAATTACGTCGATAGTATCGCCGAGGCCGGTAAAGCAGTCTATGACATTCTGATGTATACCAATGTCTGGCTGATGGAGCAGCACGGCTGGGTCCGGGCCGGAGAATCGTATCCATCCGGCGGCGGTGTCAGCAAAGTGCTGGATATCTACAAATGGTACACCCCGCATCTCGATTTTATCGCTCCCGATAATTATAAGTCGGATTTGCCGGGATTTGAGGAAGTCTGTGCCGCCTATGCCCGCGAAGATAACCCCTTCTTTATGCCGGAAACCATCGGCGATCCGAATATGTTCCGCGCTATCGCCGACTACAATTGTCTCGGCAACTTCTTTTTCGGCGTCGAAGTTCTTCTTGCGTCCGATGGTTCCATCCGGCCTGAACGGCAGACCACCGTCGATTGTATGCTTTCTACCGCCGCTATCAGTCCCTTATTGCTGAAATACCAGGGCACAGGCAAGATTCACGCTTTCATCCAGGAAGATAATCTGGCAACGAGAGAGGAAGAGCTCGACGGCTTCTCCGTACTGGCCGAATACGGCGAGAAAAGAGCGGGCTGGTCCGGCAAGGATTGGCGGCACAGGGCTGCCGGTTGGACGCCGGTTCCGCAGACTAAATCCAAACCCGGGTACGGTCTGATCATCCAGGCGGCAAAACATGAGTTCTACCTTGTCGGCGCCAACTGCCGGTTTTATCTGCGCCCCCAGCCGACACTGGAAACGGTTGGGGCTTTGTTGCTCAGTGGGGACAGTATTACCCAGAATTTCTCCTTCATTGTCAGTGTCGACGAAGGGCATCTGGATAAGAACGGTGAATTTATTGTTGACCGCCAGCGTAACGGCGATGAAATCGGCCATCGCGGTTTCTGGGTAGAGCCTGATATCAACGTCCTCCGGGTTATTACCTGCGATTAATTTCGCCAGCAAATATAATCCGGATAACTGTAAAGGGCGGGCTATAAACCCGCCCTTTAATTTTCATATCATTCCGACCTGACCGTTGACCGCAGTCGTAGAGCCATTTTCGGTACTTTACGCTAGCAAATGTAGTAAGCGTGAAATTTACCCCCCGTTGTCGTTCCCGCGAAGGCGGGAATCCATCAAACCAACCTTGCCTTACTGTATCCCCGAAATACGATTCATAGGAAAAACTGACCCCTACTTCTACTTT
>JBKQML010000061.1:0-5136 GCA_052326545.1 Dehalococcoidales bacterium | reverse complement strand
GCATAATCGGTCAGGGATTCGCTGGCCAGCCCGAAGACAACTTTTGCCTCAGCGTCGATGCCATCGGCCTTGAGACGTTTTACCTGTCCGGCCAGATAAAGTTGAGCACTGTTCCTGGCGTTGTCTTCAAGTTTTTGAATCTGTTCCGGGCTGATATATTCCGGCACGCCGCCAAATTCAAAACCGCCGTACAGTTTCAAGGGGGTAACGACACGAATGAGCGTAATTTCAGGCGAACCCTGACAATCTCTGGCAATCATCTCTAAGTGGGGTAAGACGCATTCCGCCAGTTCCGAGCCGTCCAGAGGCACCATAATATGCTTGTACATTTTTCACCTCCGCAATCTGTGAGAATATTATAACCATGCGAAAAAGGTTTTTACAACCACGGGAAAAGCGCCGGTAATTATGGAAATTTCTTAAGATAATCCAGCACCAACATCAGCGCGGTTTCTGCGGCCTGTTGTTTATTCTCTTGGCGGGAGCCGGTGAAAAGGTGTTTTTGAGTGAAAGTGCCGTCCTGATGCGATAATCCGAGATAGAATAAGCCTACTGGTTTTTCGGGGGAGGCGCCGCCCGGTCCGGCGATGCCGGTATCGGCCACGCAAATATCCACACGGAGCGTTTTGCGACCGCCCGCCGCCATTTCGGCGGCGACCGGCGAGCTGACGGCGCCGTGTTTTTCCAGGGTCGTCTTTTTGACGCCGACGATTTTCATCTTGATTTCATTGCTGTAGGAAATAATTGAGCCCTGAAAAACATCGGAACTGCCGGGGATATTGGTTATCAGGTGAGCAATCAAACCGCCGGTGGCGGATTCCACCGTACCTAGGGTGAGTTTCTTTTCCCGCATAATAGCGATGATTTCGGCGGACGGATTAACCATTTTCTTTAACTCCGAATCTTTCACCAGAAGGATTCTATTGTAGAATCATACCATTAGAACATCAGAAAACCAAGAGGGGATTAAGAGAAGCCGGAGAAGTCTTTCAGTTCAATTATGATGGTTATCGTCATGTATCATATATTGACAAAGGCTCAACAGCAAAAAAGAATTGAGTATTAATGGCGAAATTTTTAGATTGCTTCGGAATCCTTCAGCTGAAGGATTCCTCGCAAAGGAAGTGGGATGTTTTGCTTGCAATCGAAAAAATCTTCCTTTACAATAAAGAAACGAGGCGACGTAGCCAAGTGGTAAGGCAGGAGTCTGCAAAACTCCCATTCAGCGGTCCGAATCCGCTCGTCGCCTCCAATTGTTTTCAGTCCGGGAAATCTCATATTTTTGTCAGTTTTTACCCTATTGAAATCTGCCCAACAAAAGCGGTAAAATAGTCAACGTGCCGGGATGGCGGAATTGGCAGACGCAGAGGACTTAAAATCCTCCGCTCGTAAGAGCTTGTGGGTTCAAGTCCCTCTCCCGGCACCACTTCAATAAATTCGAAATTCTAAACTCTAAATCCGAAACAAAAGCCAAATTCTACATCAGCTAAAAGCTGAGTACCTACGGCAAACAAAACAAAAATCCTAAATCCGAAATACGAAATCCTAAACGATAGAAAGACCTAAAAGACTGATTGCTGATAACTGAGGGGCAACATATGGCAGAGTGGCTTTTAGTTCTGGTCGGGTATATTATCGGGGCCTGTCCGACGGCCTACATTTTCGGGCTGAGACTGAAAGGCAAGGACATCCGGCAGCTGGGTGACGGCAACATGGGCGCCCGCAATGCTTACCACGAACTCGGTCACAGAACCGGCATTCTCATTTTTTTCATCGATACCGCCAAGGGCTGTCTGGCGATTCTGCTTTGCCGTTATTTTCAGGCACCGGAATACATTGTTTTAACAACCGGTGTAGCGGCAGTGGCCGGGCATAACTGGCCGGTTTTTGCGGGTTTCCGGGGTGGCAGGGGAGAGGCGACGACAATCGGAATATTACTGGTGTTAGTGCCCATATCCGTTTTGATAGTGGCAATTCCAGCAATCGCGGTTTTATTAATCAGGAAGAATGTAATTTTAGCCAGCGCCGTACTGTTTATCCTGCTATTGCTGGTAAACTGGTGGCGGCACGTTCCGGGGATTCTGGTGTTTTATGGAATCGCGCTACCGATCATGGTGGGGCTGACACATTATTTCCGCGTCCGACATACGGAGAAGCCAATCAGCACGGAGAATAACTAACCTTTTTGCTCTTATCTCAATCCCAGTTACTTTTAACCATAGATAATATTATTTTTCCCGGCCTATTGACGCGCAAGGAATTTTACATTATGATACGTTCATTTTTATGTATGTATGCACTATTGGCATCGTGCCGTAAAGGATAAATGCCAATCGTAATAATAAAATGTAAGGGGGAAGGAACAGTGAAACGGTTTTATGGCATTATTGTCGCACTCATCGGGGTAGCAATTCTGGTCATGGGTATCGTTTTTATGGCGCAGGCCAACACCGCAAAGAAAACGGTTGCCAATGAAATCAGCCCGATTACCCTATCCAACCTGAATGCCCAGTATAATACTGTTGAGGCAGCACAAGAAAAGCAGATGGCGGCTGAGGAACCCGGGATACAGGCCGGTCAAGCAGCACCAAGCGCGATGTACAATTATCTTTCAGCCCAAAGGGCATTATTAGGGTTGGCCAAATCTAACATGGGGACAAGCGGATTTGTGATGATGAGCGGCACGGTTGATATCATCCTGGGAATCGGTTTGGCATTAATCGGCGTGGCACTATACATGAAACCGAAAGAATAACCAGCATCTGATTGTCAAACGAATAGTACTCAGGTGAAGAATCTTTTTTAGCGACTTTTATTACTTTTCGTGTAAAGAGCTGAGTGGTAAGATTCTCTTGTGGTTGAAACAAAAACAAGAGCTGATACTAAAATCTAACTTAAAAATACACAACGACCCACTCCCAACCCTCGCCCGTACATTTTGCTCTAAAAGAAAAAGTATTTCGGCTTGCGAGCCTCAAGGGGCGTACATTTCGACTGCGGTCGAAAGTATTTCGTCCTGAATGGACTCAAAGGGAGATAAACGAGAAGGAGTGCGATAGCACTCTCCCTCGACGGGCTCGGGACTATAGCTTCTTCTAGAGTTTGTACTTAGTTCTGGCCTGATTCTTTTCTCAGCAAGAATAAATTAACTAAAGGAGAAACCAACCAGTTGAGTGTGGAGTTTGACAGAAGTCGTCTATCTATGATAAAGTTAGAAAAGGTAAATAAATGAAAAACATCTCTCGTAAATATTATTACTACTTTGGTTATTGGAGCCGCGAAAGTGTGCTTGAGAGGTGTTTGTGTGCAAAAGCCGATTAAAAAGTCATAATCCATCAGAAGCGTAAGAAATTAAAAGAGCCCTCTCAAGCAGAGGGCTCTTTTTTGTCCCGTCTTCAGGGAATCACAAACAGGAGGATAGAGATGATAATAATGAAGAGTGATGCCACCAGAGAACAGATTGACGCCGTGGTGAAGGACATTGAGCTGCACGGTCTGCGAGCCGATGTTTCGCAAGGAGATTTCCGCACCATCATCGGGCTGATCGGCGATGAGCGGAAAATATCATTTGACCATCTTGCCATGTTACCGGGAGTAAAGGAGGCAAGGATGGTGGAGACACCTTATAAATTAATTAGCCGGGAATATGCCAGGCTGGCCGGCGAAACCGAGCATAGAATCATCAAAGTCGGGGATGTGGAAATCGGCGGCGAGAAACTGGTTTTCATTGCGGGACCGTGCGCGATCGAGAGTAAACAACAGCTTTTCAAAATTGCCGAAGGGGTGAAGAAGGCCGGCGCACAGGTGCTGAGAGGCGGCATCTACAAACCGCGCAGTTCGGTACATTCCTTCCAGGGGCTGGGTGGGGCGGGAGAAGAGGAAGCAATCCAGGCGCTGGAGTGGTTCCGCGAGGCCGGCGACAAATACGGCATGCCGGTGGTGACGGAAATCAGGGGCGAATCACAGGTCGACCTGATAGCAAAATATGTGGACATTCTCCAGATTGGCGCCCGGAATATGTACGACCAGGACCTGCTGGTGAAAGTGGCGCGGACAGGAAAACCGATACTGTACAAGCGGCATTTCGGCGCCGGGATCGAAGAATTCCTGTCTTTCGCGGAATATATGGTAGCGGAAGAAAACAAGGATATCATTCTCTGTGAACGCGGTATCTTGCCATTAGGCAAGGGTAAAAGCTATACTAGGTACACGCTGGACCTGGCGGCGGTACCGGTGATGCAAAAAGAAACATATTTGCCGGTGATTGTCGACCCGAGCCATGCGGCGGGCAGACGCGACCTGATATTCAGTTTGAGCTGCGCCAGTATTGCGGCCGGCGCCTGCGGGTTGATTGTGGAAGTGCATCACAATCCGGCGGAAGCGCTGGTAGATGCGGCACAGCAAATCACGCCGGATGAATTCAAGGATTTAGTCACGGCATGCCAAAGTATTCACAAAGCAATTGGCAACAAGAAAAACGGAGGCTAAACACCCGCCGATGAAAAAAATCGATGTTAAACCGGGACAGAACAGCTACAGCATCAATGTCGGTGCTGGAATTTTGAGCCAGACCGGTTTAAGACTAAAAGGACTTGGTCTCAAAGACAAGGTGGTGATAATCACCAACCCGGCGGTAAATAAACTATATGGCAATACCGTCAAACAGAGCCTGATTGATGCCGGATTGACAGCAACGGTGCTGGAAGTCCCGGAGGGTGAGGCGTACAAAACGCTGGAATCGGCGGGAAAGTTATACGAGCAACTGGCGGAATGCGGCGCGGAAAGAGCAACGGCGATTCTGGCGCTGGGCGGTGGGGTCATCGGGGACCTGGCGGGTTTCGTGGCGGCGACTTACATGAGAGGCGTGCCGCTGGTGCAATTACCGACAACGTTACTGGCGCAATGCGACAGCAGTATTGGTGGCAAGACCGCAGTGAACCATGGAAAATTAAAGAATGAAATCGGCGCTTTCTATCAGCCCAAAATGACAATTTCCGATGTCTCGACGCTGAAATCTCTGCCGAAGGACGAATTTACCAACGGTCTGGCCGAAGTGATTAAACATGCCGTGATCAAAGACGAGAAGTTTTTTAGTTATCTGGAAAAGAACCTTGACTGGATCATGACATTGGATAA
>JBKQML010000060.1:0-2927 GCA_052326545.1 Dehalococcoidales bacterium | reverse complement strand
GAAGCGCCGGACGGCACGATTATCAGCTGGAATAAAGGCGCAGTTGACCTTTACGGCTATTCCCCTGATGAAGTCATCGGGCGCAGTCACTCTTTTCTGGTGCCTGCAGATGTTAAAGATAATATCTTACAGGTATTGGGAAAAATCAGTCAGGGCGAACCGGTCGCCCGCTGCGATGCCGTTCATTTGAGAAAAGACGGCAGCCGTATCACTATTTCTCTCACTGTTTCGCCGCTAAAAGACGAATCCGGCAAAATTACCGCCTTCTCGATTTTTATCCATAACACCGCCGACCGCGAGCAGGAGAGGGAATTATTTACTGCCCTGACGCAGAGTTCACCTATCGGTGTGTTTATCGTTCAGAACGGAAAATTTATTTACGTTAATCCCCCGTTTGAGAATATCATCGGCTATAAACTCAGTGAACTGATTCGCACTGAAACAATTAATTACATTCACCCCAGTGACCGCGGAATCGTCGGCATTTATGCCAGGATTGCATTGAAAAACGGTTTATGCCAGCCTTATGAATATCGGGTAGTGACCCGGTCCGGACAAATTAAGTGGGTAATGGAGACAATTATTTCAATCCGTTATCAGGGGAAAAGAGCGGCCCTAGGAAATTTTATGGATATTACCAAAATAAAACAGCTCACGGATGAAGCGAAACAGACCAATAAACGGCTCACTTCAGCGGTTAAAAAACTGGAAGAACAGCAGCGGCAAAACGCAATTCTGGCTGAAATGAGGGATATGCTGCAAGCCTGTTTCAAAATGGAAGAAACAGCACCCATCATTATGGGTACCATGAAAAAGTTATTCCCCTCTTCGCAGGGCGCTTTGTTTCTATTGAGCAATTCCCGCTCTGATCTCGAATCTGTAGTAACATGGGGTGATTTTCCCGCCGCCCTGGAAAATAATGTTTTTCCGCCGGATGCCTGCTGGGGATTAAGACGGGGGCGAGACCATGTAGTGGAAGATATCAGCGTTGGTCCTGTCTGCCCGCATCTGACTAAGACACTGCCGGGGCCTTATGTTTGCCTGCCGTTAATGGCTAAAGGAGATATCCTGGGCTTGCTGCATATCAAGAACGCCTTCACCCCCGGGAATCCGGAACATCATCCGGAAACCGCCGATCTGCAACAAATAGCCACCACTATGTCCGAATACCTCTCACTTTCCATTGCCAACGTGAAACTGAGCGAGAGCCTTTCCCGGCAATCTATTCAGGATTCCCTGAGCGGTTTATACAACAGACGCTTTATGGAAGAATCCCTGCACCGTGAAATTTTACGCGCCGCCCGCAAACAGACCCATATCGGCATCATCATGGGTGATATTGACCACTTTAAACAGTTCAATGACCTTTACGGACGCGCCGCTGGCGACAAGATAATCGCCCAAATCGGCAGATTGTTGAAAGACAAATTCCGCGGGTCGGATATTACGTGCCGCTGCGGCGGTGAAGAATTTTTGGTCATCCTCCCGGAAACCTCATTAGAAGATACCCGCGCCCGTGCAGAATCACTGCTTGAAGACATCAACAAAATGAGGACGCTTTCTGCAGGACAAGTCCCTTCCCCGATTACGATGTCTATGGGCATCGCCTCTTATCCGGAACAGGGTACCAGAATGGAAGACCTCATGCGCGCCGCCAATACAGACCTCAATCGGGCCAAGCAAGAAGGCAGGAACCGGGTCCTGACCGGATAACTTGTATTCCCCCCGCTGCGAACCTTAGCGTAAAGTGGGCGCAGCCCTTAAGCTCCCGGTATTTGTCATCCGGGGCAAAGAAAATGCAGGGCCCGGCGGGGCGGTTTGATTCTTGATTGTTGAATCTTGAATCTTGATTATTTCATTATCCGATAGCTGACACCTATTGATTGTTGTCCCTTCTGCCTTTCTCGTGATACTATTCAGATAGTATGGAAAACATCAGAAATTTTTGCATCATCGCCCACATCGACCACGGTAAATCCACTCTCGCCGACCGCATGCTGGAAATGACCGGTATGATTCACACCACCGAAAACGCCCAGGTGCTGGACAGCATGGACCTGGAACGCGAGCGCGGCATTACGATCAAGGCCAAATCCGTCCGCATGCCTTTCAAATCCCAGGACGGCAAAGACTATATCTTAAATCTTATCGACACCCCCGGCCATGTGGATTTCAATTATGAAGTTTCCCGCAGCCTCAAAGCCTGCGAAGGCGCCGTCCTCCTGGTGGATGCATCGCAAGGCGTCGAAGCCCAGACCATCGCCAACGCCTATCTGGCCATTGACGCCGGCCTGGAAATCATTCCGGTTATCAACAAAATAGACCTGCCCAACGCCATGGTTGAAGAATGCCGCCAGCAGCTGCAGGACACGCTGGGGATCCCCGGCAAATCCGCGCTGCTCGTTTCCGCCAAAGACGGCACCGGCGTCGGTGAGCTTTTCGAAGCCATCGTCACCCTCGTGCCGCCGCCCAAAGGCAGCGCCTCCGAACCCCTTAAATGTCTCATCTTCGACTCGTTTTACGATACCTACCGCGGCGTCATCCCGCACATTCGAATTTTTTCCGGCAGCCTCAAGAAAGGCGATAAAATTATGATTAAGTCCACCGGCCAGATCCACGACGTGGACGAAGTCGGTTATTTTATTCCCGAGTTGAAACCCGCCGAAATCATCACTGCCGGCGATGTGGGTTATGTCGGCGCGATTATTAAAAAAGTCGGCAGCATCCACGTCGGCGATACGATTATTTCGCCCGACCATCCCGAAACTGAAGATGTCCCCGGTTTCCGGCACACACAGCCGATGGTTTTCTGCGGCATTTATCCCATCAATACCAACGATTACATCAAGTTGACCGCCGCGCTGGAGAAATTCCAGCTCAACGATTCCTCCATCATCTACGAAAAAGAAAGCTCGGCGGCGCTCGGC
>JBKQML010000059.1:0-11063 GCA_052326545.1 Dehalococcoidales bacterium | reverse complement strand
CCAGTTTAGCATGTGAAGATGAATTGACTGTTAATCAAAGATGAAACAGGAACTTAAAAAAGGTTTAATAATTTTATTGGATAAGTTCGGAATGGTGCGGCTGGTGAATAAGGGGGATGATGTAAATGTTAAATTGGGAATTAAAATCTTGTACACGTTGTGGCGGTGATTTATTTATCGACCGTGATGCCGACGGCTGGTACGAGCAGTGTTTACAATGTAGCTACCGCCGGGAAATATTTGGTATTACGAAACAACTGGTACCGGTTAGAGTTAAACATGCTCCGCGTGAAGATTGGAGCAAACAAAAGGGTAACTGAAAATATATTAGCTAAAGCTAATTGCATTCGGATTTCAAATAACAATCAACACGCAGGGAGCCTCTCTCCCTGCCAGCCTGCAGCTATACGTACTTGAACAAAATCGAAAGTACACTTTGTATAGCAACTGTAGATAAATTGAGAAAGAGTACATCAATTAAATAATACCAATTTTTCTTCTACTATAATCTTTTAATGTGGTATTTAAATTTCTCCGGTATTTTTTCTGATTTCCAAATACTAATAAAGACGCATATTATCAGTTTAACCATATTATGTAAACTTATTGATTTCAATAATTTGATGTACCTTTGTTTACTGCTCTATCCTCACAATAAACCGTATTATCCTTAAAAATGTTATACATTTGTAATACCATTTGCATATTTACTATATCAACAAGGCTTGACTCTATTCTTAATCAGTTATATATTTTAAGTTAATTATTAAACATGCCTGAATGATTGGATTTTCTAACTCCAAGCTTAAAATAAATAATCTGCTGTTCATAGAGGTTATATGCAGGAAGAAACCCGAAAAAGCGGTCTAGAAGTTATTGGTAATATTCCCTGGGGCACTCACTTTTGTCAGTTTTACCAGACTAAAAAAGATTTAATCGATACCCTTGTGCCATATTTTCAGGCTGGCCTGGAAAATAACGAATTTTGTATGTGGGTTACAGCAGATAATCTGACAGTAGAAGAATCCCAAAAGGCAATGGCAAAAGCGGTTAAAGATTTTTCTACCTACGTTAAAAAAGGGCAAATTAAAATAATACCTTATACCGAATGGTACCTGCAGGATGGTTCGTTCAACAGTGAGAAAGTTCTTAACGGTTGGGTGGAGAAACTTAATCAGGCTTTGAAAAAAGGTTATGCCGGCTTACGTCTCACCGGAAATACCTTCTGGTTGGAGAAAAAAGACTGGCGCGATTTTACCGACTACGAAGAAGCAGTCAATAATGTTATCGGCAATTACAAAATGATCGCCCTCTGTACCTATTCTCTGGCGAAGTGCAGTGCCACCGAAATCGTCGATGTAATTCGTAACCATGAATTTGCTTTGATTAAGCAGGGCGGCAAATGGGATATTTTCGAGAGTTCCCGTTACAAAAATACAAAAAAGGCCTTGACCGCGGCTGAAGACAAACTGGCATATCTTGCCAGCTTCCCTGCATTGAACCCCATGCAGGTTATGGAAATCGATATGACGGGTAATGTAAAGTATTGCAATGACTCAACCATAAAGCTGTTCCCCGACCTGCTAAAAAAGGGTATTCAGCATCCTTACCTCACCGGTTTGGTCGAGATGGTTCGTACACATCCATTGATGAAGTCCAGCTATTTTACCCGTGTGGTTGAGGTTAACGGTCAATTTTTTGAACAGGTGGTCTACATCGTCGGGGATGGTAAAGATATACGATTATATGGACATGATATTTCTGAACACAAGCAGGCAGAAGATCTGTTAAGAGAAACCAGCAACTATCTCAATAATCTCCTTAATTATGCCAATGCCCCGATTATCGTCTGGGACCCGCATTTCCGTATCTCGCGTTTTAATCCTGCGTTTGAAAGATTGACCGGCTACAAATCTCAAGAAGTCCTAGGGTTGGGATTAGATATTCTCTTCCCTGAAAACCAAAAAACTGAGTCTCTGCGGCAAATACGACGTACTCTCTCCGGCGAACGTTGGGAAGTAGTTGAAATTCCTGTCCGGCGTGTAGATGGAGAACTTCGTACCGTCCTTTGGAATTCGGCTAATGTTTATGATAATGATGGCAAAGATATTATTGCCACTATCGCCCAGGGGCAAGATATTACCGAGCGTAAACTTGCAGAAGAAGAAGTCAACAAACTTAATGATATTCTGAAAAGCCGTGCCGCCGAACTTGAAATTGCTAACAAAGAATTGGAGGCTTTTGCTTATTCCGTGTCTCATGACCTCCGAGCGCCCCTAAGGAGTATGGAAGGCTTTAGTCAGGCCTTACTTGAAGATTGTATGGATTCCATAAATGATGAGTGTAAGGATTATCTGAAACGCATTCAGAGCTCTGCGGAATTGATGGCACGATTAATTGATGATATGCTCAGACTATCACGAATAACCCGTGCTGATATGATCCTGGATAAAGTCAACCTGTCTGCAATGGCACAAGCAATCGCTGCAAAATTTAAAAATGATTCACCGAACCGGAAAGTAAAATTTAAAATCACTCCGGGATTAGCCGCGTATGGCGATGAAAAATTGATCTCTATCGCGCTTGAAAATTTGATTGAAAATGCCGTGAAGTTTACCGGTAAAATATCTGAAGCTCATGTCGAATTTGGTATGATCGAAAAGGAGGGGCAAGAAGCGTATTTTGTGCGCGATAATGGAATCGGCTTTGATATGACTTACGTAAATAAGCTTTTTCAGCCGTTTCAGCGCCTGCACACGATTGCAGAATTTCCCGGTACCGGTATCGGGTTGGCGTCTGTCCAGCGTATTATCCAACGCCATGGCGGACAGGTCTGGGCAGATGGCAAGGTAGGAGAAGGCGCCACTTTTTATTTTACTTTATGTTAAGAAAAGAGTATACAATTAATAGTAATGAGTAGTTACTACCTCCCAACTGTAAAATCATAACTATAAACTCATAACTTTATACTACAAAGGAGATACTTTTGCAAGAGAAGATTATTTTACTGGTGGAAGACAATCCTGATGATGTGACATTGACCCAACGCGCTCTTAAAAAATCGCACATTCTTAATAAGCTGGTGGTGGCAAAAGACGGCGCCGAAGCGCTGGATTATATCTTCGGTACCGGCAGTTATACCGGCAGAGACCTGGGCAATATGCCCGAAGTAATTCTATTGGATTTAAAACTACCGAAAATCGATGGCTTGGAAGTATTAAAGCGGATACGTAGTGAAAAACGAACTAACTTGCTTCCGGTCGTAATCCTGACTTCATCAAAAGAGGAAAAGGACCTGATTAACGGTTATACGCTGGGTGCCAACAGTTATATTCGCAAACCGGTGAATTTTAACCAGTTTGTTGAGGCGATACATCAATTGGGACTTTACTGGCTGGTACTGAATGAGTCGCCGCCGATGGATAACAGGAAAATCGATGGGTAAACCTCTTCATGTTCTTATTGTTGAGGACTCGGAAAACGACACTTTGCTGCTGCTTAGGGAACTGAGACGAAGTGGCTATGAGCCTGCTCATGAGCGTGTCTACACCGCTGATGGGTTAAGCGCCGCTTTCGAAAAACAGCCGTGGGATATCATTATCTCTGATTTTGTTATGCCGCAATTCAGCGGATTGGAAGCTCTTAAACTGACTAAAAGAAAAGGACTTGATATCCCGTTTATCATTACCTCAGGGAAAATTAGCGATGATACCGCCGTAATGTCAATGAAAGCCGGTGCAGCCGATTACATCATGAAGGACAATCTGACCCGACTCGGTCCTGCCATTGAACGTGAATTACAGGAAACATCCTTCCGCAGAGAGAGCGAGAAGGCATCTAAAGCATTAAAAGAACGTGAGGAAGAATTACACGTTTTGAAAAAAATAGACCAGTTAAAAGACGAATTTATCGGTCTGGTATCACATGAATTGCGGACGCCTCTTACCGTAATTCTGGGAGCTCTTAGCACCGTAATCACCGAAGGCGATAGATTATCCACCAAGGAAACTAAACAACTTGTCGGCGATGCTTTTTCCGAGGCGGAACTGCTTTCCGATATTCTTGCCAATCTGCTGGAATTAGCCCGCGCTCAGGCCAACCGGCTTCAAATCAATGAGGAGCCTGTCAATATTCGAGAAACCATCGTTACGACTTTAAATAGAATGAAACAGCAGATGGTCTCACATCCCTTGTCGATCGATTGCGATGATTCGTTAACAGTGAATGCCGACCGTGTTAGGCTACAGCGTGTTTTACACAATCTGTTAGACAACGCTATCAAATATTCCGCACCCAAGACTAAAATTGAATTATTTGCCAGAAGAAACAACGGTGAAATTCTCATTGGTGTCAGGGATAAAGGTATTGGCATATCTCCGGAAAAGCAGGGAATGCTTTTCGAGCCGTTTCAGCGTCTTGAACCGCAAAACAATAACGTTGCAGGTACCGGCTTGGGACTGGTTGTCTGCCGTCGTTTGGTTGAAGCACACGGTGGCCGGATGTGGGTGGAATCTCAACCCGGGGCCGGCTCGACCTTCCTGTTTACTTTACCGATGCCTGATATGGGGAGTTTTATCACCAGGTAATATGAACTTATATTGAGGTGGTACTATGAAACGATTTACTATATTGTTGGTTGATGATGAAGAACGTATCCTCAATTTTCTTAAGACTAAGCTTAAATTATTAAATTATGAAATCATACTCGCCCGCAATGGCATCGAAGCTCTTGAGCAGATTCAGGGACAAGAACCGGATTTGGTGGTGCTCGATGTTGTCATGCCCAAAATGGATGGGTTTCAGACATTAAAAGAATTACGCTCTTTTTCATCGGTACCGGTTATTATGCTCAGCGCTAGGGGAGATGATTCCGATAGAATTAAAGGCCTCGGATTGGGTGCGGATGATTACTTACCGAAGCCATTTAACCCCGACGAACTTGTTGCCAGGATTGAAGCGATAAGGCGAAGACTGAATTTACCGGAACGTAAGAGCACTCTCAAAGAGCTGGTTATTCACGAACTGAATATTAATTTTGATGAACGCTGCATCACCGTTCGCGGAAAAGAAATAAAGTTGACCCGTATTGAATGGCTGTTGCTGAACGAACTGGCGGGTAATGCCGGGCACCTCATGGTTTATTATGATTTGCTTGCCAGGGTTTGGGGCCCGGAGTATCGTGATGATGTTCAAATATTAAGGACCTGGGTTAGCCGTCTGCGGCAAAAAATAGAAATTGATCCAGCTCATCCCGCAATTATCAGCACCGTTCCTAAAACGGGCTATATTTTTAATAAATAGCGCCTTTTTTATTTTGGTATATTTGCCAGTATCCGGTCGCCTTCGACCTGCACCTCATAGATATCAAGAGGTTTTTCTGTTTTGGCAGCTATTCCTAAAGCCGACATCAACTTGCCCATCTGAAACATCGAACCTGAGCCGCTTAACCAGCGGACTACTTTACCTGTCTTCAAATCGAATTGAGACCCGTGCATCGGACAGGTCAAAATTGTGCCTGCCAACATACCCTTCGAAAGATAAGCTTTCATGTGCGGACAACGCCCCGAAACTGCGTAATATTCTCCTTCTAAACGTGCGAATAAAATATCTTTTTCCCCTACCTTCACTCCCTTCATTGTTCCGTCAGTAATTTCATTAACTTTCCCGATTTCCGTAAAATCAACCATCTTCTTCTCCATATCTTTAATTATCGAATTGACTTAATAAACTCTTTAACCTGATAGTCCCATTCACTGGAGAGTAATTCAACGGTAGTCTTGCCATCATCCGCACAAGCACTAATTTCGATTGACCCTCCACCTCCTTCAAAACTGGCCGTCGCCTCTGTTTGATTGATTACCTTGAGCTTATAGCCGTCAGGCCCGAAAAATTCAATTGCCTTTATAATAACTTCTTCAACGGTCAATTTTGTTTTTGTAGCAATTTTTAACATATATTTCACCTTTTCAATTATTGCTTAATGATGTTGTGACGATATTATGTAACTTTTTATCTGGAATAGTTATAACATTCAGAACAAGCTGGTTAAATTCTCATGACATTTTTAATATGATCTTTGTCGAAAATGCCACATTTTCGTTATAACTTTCTTCCGCATTTTATAACTTCTTGATTATTTATCGTTTAGAATAACCCTGTAATTACTTCCAGAGGTATATTGATATGTCCGTCTCGTGGATTGAAAATCAGTCGATTCCGCATGCAGTGGTTGCAGAAGATGCTCGATTGTCTAAAGAAGTGATGGTGTTTTGTCCCTCCTGTAAGTCTTTCGAGACAATCTGGTTTACTAAAGGTACGTTAAATAGTACCCGTAAATTTACACAATATGGCAACCATGTTTACCATGATTGCGGTTCTAACGAACCCTGCCGTCTTTATTTAACTTTGTGATATCCAAATAATCTGGAGAATTGAGATGGATAAAATGATAGCTGCGATTCTTGCCGGTGGAAAGGGAACAAGAATGGATATTTTTTGCCAGGTGAGACCTAAACCGGCATTACCTTTCGCCGGTAAATATCGATTCATTGATTTTTGCCTGAGTAATTGTCTCCATTCGAAAATCACTGATGTTGCAGTATTTGTTGACTACCGGCGGGCTCAATTAAGCGGTTACCTGGATCGTTGGCAAATTGAGAATTCCAGGAATACTAAAATTGATGTCTTAGAACCTGATAATAATGGAGCCTATTTGGGTACTGCCAATGCCGTTTACCAGAAACTCGATTTTTTACGGAACCATTCTGCCGATAAAATATTGATCATGCCTAGCGACCACGCTTATAAGATGGATTACCGTAAGATGTTGGCTTTCCATAATAAATCCGGGGCTGACGTTACGGTTGGAGTTGTACCCGTACCCATCGAGGAAGCTCATCGGTTTGGCACGCTGACGCTGGGTGATAATGGGTATGTCACCGAATATATTGAGAAACCTGATGTCCCCAAAAGCAATCTCGTCTCGATGGGTATCTATATTTTTAACAAAGACATTCTCATCAGCCGGCTGGTCCGGGACGCAGCTGAACTTTCATCTCTTCATGACTTCGGTTATTCAATTATTCCTGGAATGGTCGGTCAGGATAAGGTTTATGCTTACAAATTCGATAGCTTCTGGCGTGATATCGGTACTATTGACGCTTATTATGATACCAGTATGGAACTAACCGGCTCGAAACCTCCTTTTAGCCTCACCGGCACCTGGCCGGTGCTTACCTGCCAAACTAATGAACAGACGAAACAATTTGCTCACAGCCACATACAGAACAGTATCATCAGCCCCGGGTGTGTGATTAAAGGACATGTCGAAAATTCTATTTTATCACCCGGAGTACATGTCGAAGAACAGGCCGTGGTAAAAAATTCAATAATTATGTCAAATGTTTTCATCGGTGTGCATAGTATTGTTGATTCCTGTATTGCAGATGAAGATGTGAATATCGGTGATTTTTGTTATTTAGGTTTTGGTAAAAACAATAATAATAACCGAGAATATATTTTGTTGGGCAAAGGTTCATCAATATCAGCCCATACGGCTATCGCCCGCGGTTGTAAAATAACGCCTTATAGCAGCCCGACTGATGCTTTATGGAAGGTGGCCGGAAATTATCACCCGGTGGATAAAAGCCAACTACAACTCCAAAATTCTAATCGAAATATCTGATTGTTGAGTTCGATTGACACGCCGTCAAGCAAACGGGTTAGGACAATGAAAGTAAAAGTAATTTTTTATAGCATGTTTGGTCACACCTATCGATTGGCAGAAGCAATTGCTCAAGGCGCTGCAGAAGTACCCGGTTCGGCCGTGGAAATATTACAGATTCAGGAACTGGTGCCTGTTGAAATATTGGAGAAGTCCGGAGCCAGAAAGGCAAGGGATATTTTCTGCCAAATTCCCATTGCCAAACCGGTTGACATGGTTAACGCGGATGCTATTATTTTCGGAGCGCCTACCCGTTTCGGAAATATGTGTGCCCAGATGCGCAATTTTCTCGATCAAACCAGTGGTTTATGGTCTCAAAATGCATTTGTGGGTAAAGTCGGCAGTGCTTTCACTTCTTCCGCAACACAACATGGTGGTCAGGAAACGACTCTGCTTACTTTTTACATTACATTGCTTCACCTCGGGATGATAATCGTCGGTTTACCTTACACGGAAAATCGTCAGACGACCATGAGTGAAATCACGGGAGAAAGTCCATACGGTGTAAGTAGTATTTCCGGTGCCTCAGGTAGCAGGATGCCCAGTGAAAATGAATTGGCCATGGCAAAATTTCAGGGTAAATATGTGACCACTGTTACAGCCAAATTGTTAAATTCCCATATATCTTAAAAATAAACGCAGGTTATTTTTCGGTAGATAATAGCGATTCGAATTAGAGGTAAAAAAACACAAGATGGTAAGGAACAAATCCCAAGCGATTCCTCAGATAAGTAACATTCAGCTGACACTGGATAGATTTGCAGGAAATCCCATTTTAAAACCGGATAGCCGAAACCCATGGGAGACGAAAGCTGTTTTTAATCCAGCCGCTATTTACGAAGATAAAAAGGTACATATTCTTTATCGCGCAATTGGTGAGTCTGACGTTTCTGTCCTGGGGTACGCCTCCAGTTTAGATGGGTTACATATTAATGAACGGCTTGATAAACCGGTTTATGTGCCGAGGGAATCTTTTGAAGGAGTTAATCCTTCCCATCCATATACCCCTGAGCCCACCGGTATTTATATCTCCGGAGGTGGCGGTTGGGGTGGTTGCGAAGACCCGCGTATGACTCGAATCGACGAGCAGGTATATATGACCTATGTGGCGTATGACGGGCATAGTCATCCCAGGGTGGCATTAAGTTCAATTCGGTTAGATGATTTTTTAAAACATAAGTGGAATTGGAAAAAACCTGTGCTTATTTCTCCGCCTTATATCGTAGACAAGAATGCCTGCATCCTGCCGGAAAAAATAAACGGGAAATATGTTATTTTTCATCGTGTATTTCCGAATATTTTAATTGACTTTGTAGATGACCTTGATTTCGATGGTAAAACCCGTTGGTTAGTGGGACAATACAAGATACCAACCAGGGCTTTGAGCTCGGATTGGGATAGTCTGAAAGTAGGCTGCGGACCCCCTCCAATCAAGACAAAGGACGGTTGGTTGTTAATTTATCAGGCGGTAGGGGCTAATGATGAATCGCGCTATAAAATAGGAGCAATGCTCCTGGATTTGAAAGACCCTACTAAGGTTTTAGCGCGGACCAGAAACCCGATATTGGAACCGGTTGCTGCTTGTGAAAATGAAGGCTGTAAATCCGGTGTGGTCTATCCCTGTGGTGCTGTAATTATTAAAGACCGTCTGTTTGTTTATTATGGTGGCGCAGACATGTTTGTCTGCGTTGCATCGACAATGTTAACTCACTTCTTAGAAGAACTGGTCACGAACCATAAAGAGACAAAACCAATTAGTATTCCAGTGCAGCCCCGGAATGAGGAGGAGATTATCGCGCCAGTTCAGGCATCTTGCATCAAATGTAGACGCATGCGCGAAATTAAAAATCCGCGTCGTGTCATTCTAAAGAATATGCGTCACACGATTCAGGGCCTTTGCCCCTGGTGCGGAGGCAAATTGTCAAGATTTGTTAAATCAAATGAAAAGAAGCCGCGTAAAAAGAAAGAAAAGAAACAATATTAAAATGGAGTAACAAGTGTATAAAAAGATATTAGTGCCGTTAGACGGCTCCAAACTGGCCGAATGTGCTCTGGAACACGTTAAAACAATTGCTGTTGGATGTAACGTACCGGAGGTTGTTCTCCTCAGGGTTGTGGAACCTAATTTGGCAGTATCCGATGCTCTTTCAGAGGGCGCAACTATGTATAGTGAGCTTAACGACGAAATACAACAATTAGCAGAAAATTACATCACCGGAATTACAATACAATTTAAATCAGAATCGGGTATCGATGTTCATTCTGCTTTAACTTATGGGAACGCCGCCAACGAAATATTGGAATATGCCAGTACCAACCATGTCGATCTGATTGTCATGACCACTCATGGCAGATCTGGAGTATCTCGATGGCTATTCGGTAATGTGGCAGATAGGATTTCACATCATTCTACCGTTCCGGTGCTGATAGTTACACCGTCTGGTTGCAGGTCGGATACTGTTGCCCAACGCAAATAGGACAAATGTTGAATAATACAAATATAACTTAGTACAATCGAAAAAACAAACAAGGAGTTAGATTATGGAGTACAACAAAATACTGGTACCACTGGATGGCTCTAAACTGGCAGAGACTGTCTTACCGCATGTCGAAAAGATTGCCAAAGGTTGTGCGATGCCTCAAGTTGTTCTGGTCACAGTTACCGAACCTGTACACGTGAAAACCCCCAGAGCATTACGTATCGAGCAATTACCGGCAAAGCATATGGGACCGGTACTCTACTATGGTAATACTGCGGGTACTTCCGGTCGGGAAGTAGTGCCCGATTCAATAATGGATTTACCGGTGACTATCGGCAAGATGGCCAAAACCGGTTACAACTATCTGTCGAAAATTGCCGTTAATTTACAAAAGGAAGGCATTCAGGTTACTATTGCGGTTTTAATCGGTGATATCGCTGAGGAGATTACCCGTTTTGCCAGAGACGAAAACGCCGACCTGATTGTGATGGCCAGTAGTGATAAAAGGGGTCTTAAACGTTGGGATGTAGGTAATGCGGCAGAGAAAGTGTCACGTGCCACCAAAGTCCCGATTTTTCTCGTGAAACCGCCGGCCGGCTTTAAAGAGACCAAACCTGTCAGGAAAGGCAAAGCTATCTGATAATCCTTATTCTATCCCGTGACAAAACGTGATCCACTTTAATAATTCTCTCCAGTAGGGCCCTTCCTATTTAGGCAATATCATGTGAGAATTTAATTCTGGGCGTGTCGGGTCGGGTTAAAAACCCGACCCTTTTTGTCACCCCGCGCTAAGCGAATGGATCTCGTTATGAGGATTGGAAAAGTCCTCTCCTTAAGAACACCAAGTATATAAACGATTT
>JBKQML010000058.1:0-11682 GCA_052326545.1 Dehalococcoidales bacterium | reverse complement strand
CCCTGCGGGTCGATACATTCTTTTTTAAAACCGGGGTACCTTTTGTCAATATCATCGATAATCTCCCCGATGGTGCTGCCGCTGGCCGTCAGGGTTTCCTGCCGGTTAACGATGTCGCGGAAATACGGGGTTAAATTAACTTTGACACTCATTTGCACTACCTCGCGGAGGTCCCTTTACTCAGTTCTGCTGCCCTCGCCAGGATTTTATCGGCGGCTGCCGGCGGTTTGTAAATATATTGTTCTGCTTTGGCCGCTGCTTTGGCCTGGAGGGACTTCAGTATCTTTTCCGATGTAATCGGGAGCTCCATGATGACCACGCCGCAGGCATCCCTGATAGCATTAATGATAGCGGGAACGACCGGTAAAATACAACCCTCGCCCACTTCTTTCGCCCCGAAAGGACCGTTGGGTTCGTTGCTTTCGATGATGATGGCATTCATGTCGGGAACATCCAGCGCCGTCGGGATTTTGTAGTCGCCCAGCGTCGGATTCAGCAAGCGACCCTTATTATCAAATATCATTTCTTCAAATAAGGCTTCGCTCAAGCCGTGGCACATCGAACCTTCCAGTTGGCCTTCGATGGATTTCCGGTTAATCGCGAAGCCGCAGTCGTGTGCCAGCGTCAGGTGGTCGATGGTCAAATCGCCGGTTTCAGAATCCACCGTTACTTCCGCGATACAGGTCTGAGTGGAATATGCCGGTGAAGCGCCGACCACCGAGCCCTTCCATTCCTTGGAATACTGGATGTCCGGCGGGCGGTAAGTGCCTTTACCCAGTATGCTGCCGCTATCGGCGTAAATCAGCCGGGCGACTTCGGCAAAGGTCAGCGGGCCGCTCTCGACCAGGTTGGTAAAATGGCGGTGTTCGAATTTATAGCGGTTTCGAATCAGGTTTAATTCATCAAGATTCTTTTCGGTGCCGTATACCCGGCCGTCGCGCAGTTCGAATTCGCTGGCCGGCAGGTGGTAGCGCTGCGATACCTTTTCCAGTATCTGGGCTTTGATTGCCTCGGCGGCCTGTTTAGTGGCATTTCCGGTCATTAATGTCTGCCGGCTGGAATAGGCACCCAGGTCGATGGGGCACAGTGCGGTATCACCGGAAATTACCTTGACATCGTCCAGCGCCAGTCCCAGGACCTCGGCGGTCATCATACCGAAAACGGTATCGGACCCTTGCCCGATTTCGTTCGAGCCGGTGTAAACCGTCACGCCGTTACCGTCATCGGCTACTTTGATAATCACGGTCGATTGCGGGATATCCGTCCGGTAAATCGAAGCGCCGGCGCCGGAAACGAAATAACTGGTGGAGACGCCGATGCCTTTACCCTGCGGCAGGTGATTTTTCTTTTTTACCCAGCCTGACGAATCGCGGGCTTCTTTCAGACACTCCCGCATGTTGAAGCTGCTTAAATAGTAACCGCTGGCAGTGGTATCGCCGGCCTGTACCGAGTTTTTAATCCGGATTTCCACCGGGTCGATTTTTAATTCGGCGGCAATCATGTCCAGTTGCGCTTCGAAGCAGGCGCGGTTGCTGAGTCCGCCGTGGCCGCGCAAGGCGCCGCTGGCCGGTTTGTTGGTGAAAACGCGGTAGGCGTCATATCGCATATTAGGGATAGCATACGGCGCATGCAGCAGCGAACCATTGTAATAAATGGTGGCGATGCCGAAACTGCTGTAAGCTCCGCCGTCCAGCACCGAAAGGTGCTTGTGGGCTAATATTTTGCCGTACCTGTCCACCCCGATTTTCATCTCATGGTAGAACTGGTGCCGTGCCCGATTGTGCATGAATACTTCTTCCCGGTCCAGTACCAATCTGACCGGACAATGGGTATGTTGGGAAAGCATGCAGGCGATGATTTCGTGGGAACCGGCACTGGCTTTCACCCCGAATCCGCCGCCGACATAGGGCGCGATTACTCTGACTTTGTCAATCGGCATCTGCAGCACAATTGCCACCGTGCGCTGCACGTAATGCGAGACCTGTGTCGATGTCCACAACGTCAAATTGCCGTTGATATCAAAATTGGCCAGAGTCGCCTGCGGTTCCAGACAGGCGCCGTCGGATTTTTTGTTGGCGAACGTGTCGGTGCGGACTAAATACGCTTCGGCGAATCCTTTTTCGACATTACCGACTTCGTTATGTACCTCCTGGCAGATGTTGCGCGGATATTCGGCATGAATCAGCGGCGCATTATCCGCCAGCGCATCGACCGGATCCAGAATAAAAGGCAGTTCCTCATAGTCGACTTTGATTAATTCCAGGGCTTCGCGGGCGGTTTGTTCATCGATGGCGGCGACCGCAGCCACTTCATCCCCGACATGCCGCACTTTATCCACGGCCAGGGCGGTTTCATCGAAACGGGCAGGGCTGTGCCCGAACTTAATGTTGCTGACTTCTTTAGTGGTTAATACCGCTTTCACACCCGGTAATTTTTTAGCACGGGATACATCGATGTTTAATATTTTGGCATGGGCCACGGGGCTGTGCAGGATTGCCCCGTAAAGCATCCCCGGTAATGAAATATCGCCGGTGTATTTGGCCTGTCCGGTGGCTTTTTCCGGCACCCCTTTGCGCACGGGACTGGTATTCAAAACGGCATATTTTTTAGTATTTGTTGCGGTCATCGTGAATTGACCTCCTTGTTCTCTAAAGTCTGAGCGGCCTGTTCCACGGCGTTGATGATTTTAAAATAACCCGTGCAACGGCATAAGTTGCCGACAAATGCCTCGCGGATTTCCGTCCGGCTGGGATTGGGATTAGTGTCAAGTAAAGCTTTGGCCTTTAAAATCATACCCGGTGTGCAGTAACCGCACTGCACCGCGCCGGCATTGATAAATGCTTCCTGAATCGGGTGCAGCTTGCCGTTCACGGATAACCCTTCGATGGTGGTGATTTCGTGTCCATTGGCCTGCACCGCCAGCACCAGACATGAGTTTACCGGTTTGCCGTCCATCAATACGGTACAGGCGCCGCAATCACCCAATTCGCAGCCCTGCTTCGTGCCGGTAAGATTCACCTGCGGACCGCGCAATAGCTGTGCCAGCGTCTCGTTATCCGCAACTAATAATTCATATTCATTACTGTTGATGTTCAGTTTAATATACTTTTTCATTTTCGCTCCTGTCTTTAGTGGTTGGAAGGGTTAATGTTGCGCTGCGGCTTCCATAATCCCGCGTTTCGTCAATACTTTTACCAGTTCGCGGCGGTATTCGGCGGATGCCCTGACGTCGGTAATTGGTTTGCAACAACCGGCAGCCATCCCGGCGGCTTTCTCCGCATCAGCGAGTGTAACTTTCCGGGAGATTAAAGACGCTTCCGCATCAGTACTCCGGATAAAAGTGGGAGCGACCGCCCCTAACACTATTGCTGCTTTCTCGCATTTATCGCCATTGAAGGTTAAAGCGGTAGTCACGCTGACCATCGCAATTTCCATTGCTTTGCGGACACCGTATTTAATGTAACTGACACCGGTATTAGCGGGGAAAGGTTTAATTCTGATGGCGGCTAGCACTTCCCCGTCTTTTTTCGTGGTTTTTCCCGGACCGGTGATGAATTTGGAGATAGGTTCCCAGCGGCTTTCTTTTCCCAGTATTAATTGTACTTCCGCGCCATAGGCAGTCAGCGGACCGATGGTGTCGCCGGCCGGACGGGCGGTGCAAATATTGCCGCCGACGGTGGCACGATTTCGTATCTGCGGCGAACCGATTTTATTGGCGGCGATGGCCAGCAGGGGAAATTTTTGCCGTATCAGCGGAGTTTCAGCGAGTTCGGCAATTGTAACCATCGAACCGAGCGTCAGACCCGCCGCTTCGGAATAATGGACCTGTTTCAGCGAGTTGATCTTTTCCAGTGAAATCACGACTTTAGCTGTGATGACTTTCCGTTTAAGATTCACCAGTAAATCGGTTCCTCCCGCCATCAGGACGGCATCCCCTTTGTTCTTTTCGGCGAGGCGCTGCACTTCCTCGAATGTTTCCGGTTCTAAAAATTGAAATCTCGGTAAAATCACGATTTCTCCTTTTTAGTTTTACTTGTCATTATGCTGTTGAAATGAAGTTTAGTTGATAAACAACAGTTTTACATAATATAAAGACACAAACTTAATTATTATCAGATAGTTATCGGGATAATGCTCATAAAAAAAGCGCCTGAAAAAGAGGCGCCCAAAAGCAAAAGCTGTTCGAGTCGTCTCTCCTTTCCTCCGGCGGAGGTATCACCATTTCCGGTAATACCCTTTGAACTTTAAATGAAAGTTCAAATGTCACTGCACCATACCGAACGGCTCCAGGCGAAGTGACTCGAAGAGTATCTCAATATCTATTTAACAGCTACCTTAACACAGGGTTCAGGTTGATGTCAAACAGTAAAGCAAAGTACGCCTAAAAAACAAAATAGGTTGAATTCTCCAGTAAAAAAGATTTGAGCCGTACGGGGTCAGTTGAATTGTGCAATTTTACATGGTGAATCCTGAAGATGCTGCCACTTATCTCAATCTGCTAATCGCTGCTGGATAAGATAAGAAGCGACTTCGACAAAACCGTCTCCGAAGGGCAGGTCACTCCGGTAGTTAGCAAGATGTTGTATGTTTTCCATTTGCTTTTTTGTCAATCTTGGATTAACTACCAATATGCTGTTGTTAAATTCGGTAAAAAGAGAAACATCGGTGGCAGAGTCCCCGAAAACCATTACTTCCTGAGGACGTATCGTCCCATCGCCGATCAGCCCCAAAATTCGCTTTAATGTTTTCCCCTTACTGACACCTTCCTGTATCATGTGCAGCATATATCCGGAATCAAGCAATTGAACACCGCGCAGATGTTTTGCCAGTTGTTCAAGCGGAATGTTATCCGCGAAAAAACCGACGTCAATCAATCGGTCTTTGAAATCGGGGGCTTCCCTGATGGCATTGTGGAATTCTGCTTTGAATTTATTTAAAATTTGTAGCGCCGGCTGGCGGGAGTATCCTAAATCAAAAAGATCGCTTTCCTTGGTCAGTTTGGCCACACAGCCGTTTTCCGCGATAACGGGACCGCTGGTTGCTAACGCTTTGGCCAGCGGCTCGAGCCGCGTCAGCGGCCGTCCTGAATCAAAACCGACCATGATGCCGCGATGTTCCAGTGCATGGATGGTTTCCGCGACTTTCTGACTGACGGTATCGCCGTCGCTGAGCAGCGTCCCGTCGACATCAGCGATCACCAGCCTGATTTTACGTGCCAGATTCGGGGTAATGTCAAGATATGATTTCGTCATGAACTACAATCTTGCAGGCCTATATTAATCCTGCTCCTCTTCCACCCGGCGGGTGGCGGAGATATCCCTTAAACGCATCGTTTCCTGGAGGATTTTCTTGCGCAGCCGGATATGCTCAGGTGTAACCTCTACCAGTTCATCTCTATTAATAAAGTCGATAGACTGCTCCAGACTGAATAATATCGGCGGGGTGAGCTTGATGGCAATATCAGAGGTAGAGGAACGGATATTGGTCATCTTCTTCTCTTTACAGACATTAACGGCGATATCCCGCGAGCGCTGAATCTGGCCGACGATCATGCCTTCGTAGACCTGCACGCCGGGGCCGATAAAAAGCAGTCCGCGTTCCTGGGCGTTATTCAAACCGTAGGTCACCGAGACGCCCGTTTCCGAGGCTACCAGCACGCCACTGCGTATCGAGCCGATATCTTTTTTCCACGGTTCGTAACCCAGAAAAATAGTGTTCATTACTCCGCTGCCGCGGGTGGCAGTGAGAAAGGCGCTGCGGAAACCGATTAAACCTTTGGTGGGGATATGGAATTCCATGCGCACGTTACCTTTGCCGTCATTGCGCATATCACTCATTTCGGCCTGGCGTTTGCTCAGCATTTCGTTGACAATGCCGATGTATTCCTCTTTAATATCGATGGTGAGCGCTTCTACCGGTTCCAGCAGTTTACCGTTCACCATTTTGGTAATCGCTTCCGGCTTGGACACTTCAAATTCATACCCCTCACGCCGCATGGTTTCGATGAGAATCGAGAGATGCAGTTCGCCGCGGCCTTTTACGATCAATATATCGGATCTATCCGAATCCTGGACGCGGAGGCTAAGATTCGATTCCAGTTCGCGGTAAAGCCGTTCGCGTAATTGCCGTGTAGTGCTGAAGCGGCCTTCCCGGCCGGCAAACGGGGAGGTATTGACCCCAAAAGTCATTTCAACGGTCGGTTCTCCGATTTCGATACGGGGAAGAGCTTCAGGTTTTTCCGGGCTGGCCAGGGTGTCACCGATATTAACTTCTTTAACACCGGTAACAGCGACAATATCGCCGGCCTCTACCTCTTGCGCCTCGAGACGTTTCAGACCGAGGTGAGTAAAAACTTCACCGATTTCATAGCGCTCTTGACTGCCGTCAGCGTGTAAACATACGACAGAGTCATGAGGGGAGACCTTACCCCGCCAGATACGTCCGATGGAAATTTTACCCTTGTGGGTATCATAGTCCAGATTTGAGACCAGCATCTGGAACGGTCCTTCTTCAATCTGCGGCGGCGGCACCTTTTCCAGAATCATATCAAAGAGAGGGCTGACGTCTTTCCCCTCCATCCCCGGTTCATTGACGACAATGCCCTCGCGGCCGCTGGCATAAAGTACCGGGAAATCAAGCTGTTCCGCATCGGTCGCCAGTTCTAAGAACAGGTCCTGGGTGAATTTCAATACCTCCGGGATACGAGCATTGGCTCTGTCTATTTTATTAATTACAACAATGATTTTTAGTTTCTTCTTGAACGCTTCACGCAGCACAAATTTGGTCTGGGGCATCGGACCTTCCACCGAATCAATCAGCAGCAGGCAGCCGTCCGCCATGTTAATCACACGTTCTACCTCGCCGCTGAAGTCGGCGTGGCCGGGCGTGTCGATGATATTGATTTTTACATCTTTATACATGATGGCGGTATTTTTCGCCAAAATCGTAATACCTTTTTCTCTCTCTAACGTGTTGCTGTCCATGATACAGTCTACGGTATCCTGATTATCACGGAAGACATGGCTCTGTCTGAGCAGGGCGTCCACCAGCGTGGTTTTGCCGTGGTCGACATGGGCGATAATGGCGATGTTTCTGATGTCATTACGGTACTTCATAATATTTGTTTTTATCCTTATTAGTTTACATAATTTATGGCACAACGGCGCTGCCAGTGGAAAATCGGGGAAAATGGGAATCAAAGGACATCCGGGAGCCCGCGTCTTGCAATGACGCATCAGCCCCGTTTAACTGATGGAGAATAGCCGGAAGCGGTGTGAATGATTGTAACAAACGCAGCACATGGAATTATTCAATCCTGTTACCTATTATCTATTATTATACACGAACTGAAGCTAAAAAGCGACATCATGTTTTAACGGGTGTTATTCTTCAGGATGTGGTTTCAGAGCAACCCTTATTATTAAGGTACAAACTTGCCGATTGCGGTGACAATCCGTGTCATGGCCTTGAGCGATTGCACCACCTCGCCCGGAATAACCAGACCGTGATTCGCGCCTTCAATCACCAGGCTTTTACCCTTGGTGGACTCACAGAGTTCGGCTAAATAACCGGCATGATAAAAATCGTCAGCCGTGCCAATGATAAACAAAGAACGCGGGCTGTATTGTTCGATGCGCAAACGCAACCACTCATTTGTCAGTAACGGCGTCAGCCAGATGCAGCTTGCTTTCCGGAAACGGTTGTCCGGGAGCAAATGTCCCATCGCCAATGTCCCCAGTGATTTACCAATAAGTGTAATTTGTTCATACTCACGTTGGGTAAAGACGGTTTCACAGGCTGCGGTTACATCTGCGGATAACAGCCGGTTACGTTCGGCAGCCGGCTTTTTGAAAAAATCAATTTTATAATATTCATATTCTACCTGCAGTACATCTGCATTCCTGTCGAGAAGCAATTGGCTCGGATACTGCAGCAGCGGGTTAATCAGGGGAGGGCTGTAACCGGGTAAAACAATGCATAAATGCGATGTTGCCGACTGCTGCCGAAAGTAAGTGTTGGGAATGAGTTGATTATTGTTACCGGAGATCGTTAAAGACAATTTATCGTACATTTCGATAGCCTCTTTGATAATTATTTCCAGCACAGTTGAAAATTTAAGGTAAGAAGCTTTAAGTCAATGTAGCATAAGAGCAGATTTAAGTCAAAATGCTGATGTAGTGCAGTTTAAACAAAAATAATTATTTGCAATCAGTAAGGTATAATTTATATATGCCTGTCTATTTTACTGATCTGAATGTTACCGAAGTCAAAAAGCTGGTAGTTTCACTCAATGAACCGGCTTACCGCGCAAAACAGTTATTAGGCTGGGTTTACCGAAAAACGGCAGTTTCCTGGGATGAAATGACCGACCTGCCGTTATCTTTCCGCCAAAAACTGGCTGCCGTTGTAAACCTGCATACTCTGACACCAATCCACGAAATAAAAGCTAAAGACGGTACGGTTAAAGTCCTCTTCAGTCTGCCTGACGGCAAAACGGTGGAAACCGCACTAATGAAATTTCCAGCCGCTCACGGTGAACATCGTTATACTGTCTGTTTGTCAACTCAAGTGGGATGTCCCATCGGCTGTCCGTTTTGCGCCACCGGTCAGCAGGGATTCGAAAGGAACCTGACAGCCGGGGAAATTATCGACCAGGTCCTTTATTTTGCCCGCCGGCTGCAGGATAAAAACAATGGGCGGGAAGGGGAGCGGGTGGATAACATTGTCTTCATGGGCATGGGCGAACCACTGGCCAATTATGATGCCCTCCGGCAGGCAATTGAAATGCTGAACGCGAAAGATGGTTTCGGCCTGAGCGCCCGCAGCATGACCATCTCTACTTCCGGTTTGATACCGGGTATTAAACAGCTTGCCGAGGAAAAGCTGCAGGTGGGGCTGGCCGTCTCGCTTCACGCTCCGGATGATAAATTGCGCAATCAACTGGTGCCGGTCAAAAAAAAATACCCGCTGGAAGAACTCATTCCGGCCTGCCGCGAATATATTACTAAAACGGGGCGGCGTGTCAGTTATGAATATGCGCTTTTCGACGGCGTCAATGACTCGTTATCCCAGGCTCAGGCATTGGCCGACCTGCTGCAGGGGATGAACTGTCATGTCAATCTGATTACGGCCAACAGCACCGCCAATCAAACATTGCGGCCTTCGCCACGTCAGAAAGTTCTGGCTTTTCGGCAGGCACTAAAAAGCCGCGGTATCACCTGTACTCTGCGTCAGAGCCGGGGACAGGACATCGATGCCGGCTGCGGCCAATTGCGCAGTCGATTTTTAGCGTAAAAAAGCAGATGACCAAAGGATATATATAGAATAAACCCTTTGGTCATCTGCTCTATATATTAAATCACCTCGATGGTGATGGGGAGCCGTATCCTGACGGTATACCTTCCCAAAAACTACTTGCCCAGAGCGGCCTCGTCCTTCTTTCGAATCGAGCGTCCGCCGTGGCCGTGTTTGACGCCCTTGAAGCTATCCTGATAAGTCTTGCGCTGTTGTGCCTTTTCCTGTTTTCTGCCCATTTGATTATCTCCAGTTAAGTGTTAGATATTCTCAATATACGTTCCCGAAGGCACTTTTGTCAATAATTTCGGAGAACCTCCAAAACGGGCAACTCCTAACGAACTCTATTCAATACCGGGGCAGGGGCGGGCACTGGCCGGGCTTGTGGTGCTGTGCGCTGCCGCAGGAAGGATGGCGTATCCATCTCATTGGGTTTCAAGCCTTTGAGTTGTTGCGTGATTTCCTTCTCTCTAGCCTCGCTGTTTAGGCCGCCCTGATTCGCGAAACCGGTGGCAATGAGTGTTAACCGGATTTCATTATTCATATTGGTATCGAAAGCGACACCGAAGATAACATTAGCGTTCGGGTCGACAGTCTGTTTGATTACTTCAGCCGCAGCGTTAACCTCGAACAATGTCAGGCTGTTGCTGCCGGTAATATTGAACAATACCCCTTTTGCGCCTTCCATGGAGACATCGAGTAACGGACTGGCGAGGGCTTCTTTAGCCGCATCAATAGCGCGATTCGGACCGGTGCCTCTACCGATTGACATCCAGGCAGGTCCGGCATCTTTCATAATGGTACGGATATCGGCAAAGTCAAGGTTGATCAGTCCGGGGACAGTGATTGTTTCGGCAATTGCCTGCACACCATGATGCAGTACTTCATCAGCCTTTCTAAAAGCACTATCCATACTGGTCTTCTGGTCGCACAACTGCAGCAGACGGTCATTCGGGATGATGACTAAAGTATCGGTCTTGCCAACCAGGTCATCGATTCCTTCTTCGGCGTTTTTAAGCCGGTGTTTGCCTTCAAAAGAGAAAGGTTTGGTGACGATGGCAATTGTGAGAGCGCCGCTTTGTTTGGCAATTTCTGCCACAACCGCTGCAGAACCGGTACCCGTGCCGCCGCCCATTCCGGCAGTCACGAATACCATATCAGCGCCCTTAAGGGCTTCCTTGATGTCGTCTTTACTTTCTTCAGCAGCTTTATGTCCCACGATGTGATCGCCGCCGGCGCCCATGCCACGGCACAAACGCTCTCCGAGTTGCATCCTGATGGTTGCTTCGGTGATTGCCAGTTGCTGGGCATCGGTGTTCATGGCAATAAACTCGACGCCGTGGATTTGTTCGCGTACCATCCGTGTGATGGCATTACAACCGGCCCCGCCGAGACCCACTACCTTGATGTTTGCTCCAACCGGGACAAAATTTGTTTTTGACATATTAAGCGCTCCTAACTTCTAGACCTTTTCAAGTTCTTTGTCTTTATCGGAATAACCGGAGTACCGGTGAAACAAATCCGCGAATCCCACCTTTGGCTTGTGGAGTCTGAGCGCTGGTATTCCGTGATCTCCAGAGCATCAAACCAAGGCTGGTGGCATAAGCCGGGTCACAAAGGGCATCGGAAACACCCGGTAATGCCGGCGGTATGCCGATTCTGACGGGGAACCGGACGATATCATGAGAAAGTTCTGCCAGACCGGTGAGGTTGGCGCCGCCGCCGGTTAATACCAACCCTGACGGGATAAAGTTTGAATAGTCTTTTTCCGGCAGTTCCATGACAATCAGGCGGACGAGTTCTTCAACACGGGCGCGGATGATTTCGCTCAGGTCATGAGACGAAACAGTATGTTGACCAAGGGTCAATACTCTATCTTCTTCCGGTGCTTCTCCATGCCAGGGGGTAACATCACCGAATTTCTTCTTTAACTCCTCGGCGGCTTCAAAGGTAAGTCCCAGTCCGATGGAGATATCGCGGGAAATCTGGTAGCCACCAATCGGCAGAACGGAGGTAAAGCAAACGGAATTGTCTTTAAAGACGGCAATGTCGGTGGTACTGCCGCCGATGTCAGCCATCATCACGCCGTCAAGCTTTTCCTCCGGTTCCAGGACGGCTTCGGCTGCCGCTAACGGCTCTAAAATCAGGTCATCAATCTCGATGCCGATGCCGCGGATGCATTTGGTCAGGTTCTGTACCGAGGTTGCGGCGGCCGTAATGATGTGTGTTTCTACATCCAGACGGAAACCATGCATACCAACGGGATTCTTAACACCATTCTGTCCATCCACGGTATAGGCACGGGGAATGACATGCAGGACTTTCTGATCGGTGGGGACTTCCACAGATTTGGCCACTTCCAGGACCCTCTTCAGGTCTTCCGGGCGT
>JBKQML010000057.1:0-8304 GCA_052326545.1 Dehalococcoidales bacterium | reverse complement strand
TCTTTCCGGTTCAATGTCACTCTTCCTTCCATGGTGACATTTTCCCTTAACTGTTAGCTGGTGACAAAATCGTATAACATCAACATTATCAGTCTCAAAAATTGACAAATAGTAAATTTTTCCTTATTCTTGAGTTATGAGCAAAAATATAAGAGCAATACTGGCTGGTTCTTTTATCGTTTTATTTAGTATTCTTTGCGGGTGCAATTCCACTCCTAAAACCACCACCACTTCAACGCCCCTGCCCACCGGCCCGCAAACTTTACCAATAATTGACACCACCAACACAACTCTCTTCCCTGGCGGTTCCGTCAGTATTACTGCTGAAACCAATCTGAATTATACTTTCAATGTCGCTGCAAACATGCAAGACGTGAGTGTCACCGGCTATTTTAACTGCACCGGGGGCGCTCCTAACCTCATCGAGGTTTATCTCATGAATGACTCTACTTATGCCAAATGGCTGAAAAATCCCGGCGGACAATCTACCATCCTTTACGATTCGGAGGAAATGTCCAGCGGACAATTAAATGAGGCAATCACGACGCCCGGTATATATCACCTCATCTTTTCCAATAAAGCATCGGCAGATTTATCCGCCGCACAAGCAGTTGCGACTACAATTGAGCTCAACTGGACTTATGCGCAGTAACCGTGCAACCGGGCGGCAATATCGATTGTTCATCTGAAATCATTTTCATAAGGTATTTTACTTTAATAGCTATTTGGTTATCGTTTCTCAGACCCGGTTCTCTTGTGGTTGTTTAATAATTGCGGAGAATTGAACAGGGTTGTGTCCGGGGGATTTTCTGGCAGTCTTATATGCTTTCAGTTATAATAATAAGAAAATCGATTGAACAGGTCAGGAGAGCATGACATATTCACAGGACCCAAAGAGAAAAAAGCCGTCGCGTTCAGAAAGAAAAAAGAACCGGCTGAGCATACCCAGCGCTCACCCGCCAAAACCTGTCAAGAAAACGTTATCAAAGGCGGAAAAGAGAGTAGTGCAAGCCGGTCCGACCCCGGCTCCTCGCAAAGTGCATAAAGCAAGAGGTCTTATCATTGCTGTTTCCTCGATTGTTTTGGTTATAGCGCTCATCGCCGGAGCCGCCTATTACTTAATTGTGCTTGCCCCGATGCAGCGTGTGATTTTAACCGTTGGGAAAGATAACGTTGAAACCGGTTATTTTCTCCAACGGGTGGTGGCTAATCCCAATGGATCTGATGTAACTTCAACAATCCAACTCCTGATATCGGAACTTATCATCAAACAGGAGGCGGCGACGGAAGGAGTTACGCCGGTCACATCTCAGGATATTGACAGCTACCTGAGAACACAGGCCATTTCAGAATTATCCAGTGACACTACAACTGACAATACGACCACGACTACTACAACCGCGACGACCGATACCACTACAACCACAACAACACCGGCCGGTACGACTACTACCCCCACTACCATTTCTGATGCTGCTTTTAATAAGTGGTTCAATGAACAGTTAAATGACACCGGATTATCTGCAAAGGAATACCGCCAGGTTGCTGCCAATAATATTCAGCGCCAGCGTCTTACCGCTATTTTATCTGCGGATATTCCCTCTTCGATGAAACAGTATCACGTTTGGGCAATGTATTTTAATTCCAATGCCGCAGCTGTTACCGCCCAGGCAAAGATAAACAGTCTTTCAGACTTCAATACAGTCGCGAACACGAATGCAGGACAAACGAATGGTGGCGATTTAGGGTGGATGCCGTTAGCCGTGTTACCTGTCAGTTTGGAATCTGCGGCTGAAAACCTTAACATCGGCGTCTGTAGCGATCCCGTTACCTATCAATCAGGCAGTAGTTTAAACGGGACTTTGACGACAACTTATTGGCTCCTCTGGCTTTCTGATGAATCAGATTCGATGGCAGTAACGCCGGCGCAAGTGACAGCCCTCCAGGGTAATTCCCTGGACAACTGGTTGAACGCAACGGCACAGAATTTTACCATAACCCTTTACGATCGGAACGGTACCGCGGTAAACATATCAACCGGGGCGACACTGGACAATGACACCTTAACGTGGCTCAACTATGAGGTCCAGAAGTTATTAAAGAGTCGCCCGTCGGAGACTACGACCACTTCGCTCACTTCTACTACCACTACTACCACCACCACAACGACGACGCCGGCTACAACACCGGTCACGACAACGACAACCGGCACGTCGCCTTAATCTTTGCTTTCAGAATAATTATCATTAACAATAATAAAAGCACGCCCGAAGGGAATGAGGAAAATTCCCGGACGGTGTGCTTTTCCGGTTTTTAATCAATAATTATCCGTAGTTCTTATTTAAATGGCACGAAAAAGGAAAGTAAAAACACCACGGCCGCTATTTATTTGATGGCGTAGAAGCCGGCTTGCATGTGAGATTTCCAGAAAAGTTCCACTGTTTTGAAACCGGTTTCTTTCAGCAGCGTCAGATGTTCCTGCACGGTGATCGGGAAATATTCGGAGTTAAGACGCGCCGCATGTTTTTCAGCCATAATCGCGGTTCTACCGTGCTCAACCTGGAACCGTTTCCACCGTTCGATGGCCAGATGAGTACCATGAACAGAGTCCGGCATAATATTCTCCACCGTAATATAAACACCGCCGGGGTCCAATAATTGATAGCAAACACCGGTTGCCGTTCGCCGCTGCTCTGGATGATAATAGTGATGGCACAAAATTGCGGTGATGACCTGGGTTTTTAAAACGTCCTTGTGCGCCGGCAGACCCTCAGTCGAAGTGGGCGGCAGAAAGGTCACCCGTTGTCCATAAGACACCTTGAGACGGACTGCCGCCGCCTGTATCATCTTTTCTGTGGGGTCTGCCAGAATGAAACCGGTGTCCGGAAATGCTTTTAGCGCCAGTTCCACCAGATTACCGGTACCGCAGCCAGTATCCAGCCACTGTTTGACATCGGGTTTTATGGTTTTGACCAGGTCAACAGTTTCAGAATGCACCGTATCGTAGAACGGCATTATCTGCCGTACAACGCTGTTGTAGACTTCCGGGATGAAAGAGGTGGCCGCATTAACTTCAGTCATACGCCTATTAGTATATTTTCAGCTACAGGGGATGTCAAGAAAAATACCTTGTCCTGATTACGCTAATATCCCGGTAAAAAATAGCGGATTCGCTCACAGACAATCTCATTCCTCTCCATCCGGCCAGCTAAATACTGGTCTCCTGTCCATTTGTAATCCCCCTGTCGGAATGGTGCCGTTTTGATATTCTTGCCCCATAATCAAAATATCAGGTTCAGATTAATGAACAAGAAGAGAGGCCGCATACGGCAGAAATTGATTCTGAAGATAAATTACTCCCCAGGGTTTATCCCGAGGTTGAAAATTATATCGGTCAGGACTTGAGAGAGCAACCAGAGAACTGGTTTTCCCTGTTTTTAAAATATCAAACAATTAACACCGCTTTTTTCGAATATATTTTAATGGAGGCAGAAAATGGTTGATAATAATACCGACAATACATCACAAACAGGTTCTAACCCCAATGCTGAAGGTAACACTTATCAGGATTGGCGCGAGCAGCGCTGGGAATGGCGCAGAAAAGTGAGAGAAGCCAGACGCAGCCGTCCCTTTAACGGCCTGTTCGGCGGTCTGGTCTTAATTCTCCTGGGTGTTCTGTTCCTGGCGAACCAGCAAAGCTGGATATCCGGAAACGCCTGGTGGCAGTGGCTGCTTATCGGTCTGGGCGGAATCTCCATCATTAGCGGGCTGGTACGGTACCATGCGCCGGAATATCATCATTCCAGAAGCCATCGATTTGTCTGGGGCGCCGTCCTGATTGCGCTCGGCGCTGTTTTCCTCATGGGTTTCAGCCACTGGTGGCCGGCTGTCCTTATCGGCGCCGGAGTCGCCATATTATTGGGCGGTTTATGGTAAATAGGCAAAACTGACATGCTATAATAACGTTACTTAATGATTTAGATTTGGTGGCACTTTATGCCTGATGAAAAAAATACCGAAGAAACCGACTATGACACCGACGGAGATGAGCATTCCCTGAAAGATTTACGGCGGGCAGCCCGGCAAATGCGCCGTCAGCGCAAGAAAAACTCATCAGGCCTCAGTCATAACGTCTTCTGGGGCCTGATGCTGATATTGTGGGCCGTACTCATTATTCTTTTGCAGCAGCACTGGATCACCGCCGATAATATCTGGAAATATTTTCTCATCGGGTTGGGGGCTATCTTTATTATCCAATCGGTGGTCAATTATTTTAACCCGGAGACCCGTTCCTCTTCGCTTGGACGGCTTGTGCCGGGATTTATCCTGCTATTCGTCGGTCTCGGGTTTATTTTAAACTCCAACAGAGTGTGGCCGCTGGCACTGATTGCAGCCGGTGTCGCAATTCTCTTCTCCAGCTGGTTCCTGCAGCGTGAAATTCAAAAACGGAAAGTCACTCAGGAAAATCTTCATGAGAGCGAAGTAAAATATCGCCATATTATCGATAATGCCAATAGCGTCATCATGGAAATTGATACTATCGGTAATATCACTTTCATTAATAAGTTCGGCGGTGATTTTTTTGGGTTCCAGGAACAGGAATTACTGGGGCACAATATGGCGGGCACGATTCTACCCTATTTTACATCAGCCGGTCAGGTCCCGGATAAACTGGTCGCCGGTATTGCCGCCGATCCGGCGAAATATCTGCATTATGAACAGGAAAACCTGAAGAAAAACGGTGATAAAGTCTGGATTACCTGGACCTATAAACCGATATTTGACGATGCAAAAAACTTGAAAGAAATTCTGTGTATCGGCATTGACAGCACCCTGCAAAAAAAAGCGGAAGAGTCCGAGGCGCAGCAGTTGAAAGAGAAAACGGCGGAAGAAGAACGTATCCGTCTTGCCCGCGACCTGCATGATGCGGTCAGTCAGACGCTTTTTTCCACCAGTCTGATTGCCGAAGTATTACCCCGTTTATGGGAGCGGAATAAAGATGAAGGCCTGCAAAAGTTAGAAGAAGTCCGGCATCTTACCCGCGGAGCCCTGGCGGAGATGCGTACGCTGCTCTTCGAGCTGCGCCCGGCGGCTCTGGCTGATGCCGAATTAGGCGATTTGTTGCGCCAGCTCTCGGAATCGGTTATCGGTCGGGCGCGTGTGCCCATCACCCTGGAGGTTGAAGGAAATTGCACTGTCCCCGCCGATGTCAAAATTGCCCTGTACCGGATTGCGCAGGAAGCCTTGAATAACATCGCCAAACATTCGGGCGCCAACCGCGCACAAATAACATTGCACTGCCAGCCCCATCAGGTTGCCATGGATATTATCGATAACGGCCACGGCTTCGATGTCAACCAGGTTGCGCCGGGCAGTTTCGGATTGGGTAATATGCAGGAACGGGCAAACCATATCGGTGCTTCGTTGAAAATTGAGAGTAAAGTTGGCGAGGGTACTGAAATAACTGTTGATTGGCACGATAATCCCGTGGAGGTGTTAAAATGACACAATTGAATCCTATCAGAGTTTTACTGGTGGACGACCATATGGTCGTGCGCAGCGGATTGAGCACAGTATTATCCGTTTACGATGATTTGAAGCTGGTAGGCGAGGCGGGTGACGGTGAAGAGGCCATCCGTCTCTGTGAACGTCTGCAGCCTGACGTCATCCTGATGGATTTACTGATGCCCAAGATGGATGGAGTCACCGCAATAAAGACGATCAAAACACGCTGGCCGCAAATCCAGATTATCGCTTTGACCAGCTTTAAGGAAAAGGAATATGTGGAAGGGGCGTTGAAAGCGGGCGCCAATGGTTATCTGCTGAAAGATGTCTCGGCAGAAGAGCTTGTGAATGCTGTAAGAAGGGCTACTGTCGGCCAGCCCAGTCTGTCACCGGAAGCGGCGCAGGTGCTGATGAAAAATGTCAGCGAACCGGCGCTGCCGTATCAGGAAATGACCGGCCGGGAAAAGGAAATCCTGGCTTTGATGGTGGAAGGCCTGTCCAATAACGAAATTGCCGAACGGCTCATTGTCAGCCAGTCTACGGTCAAATTTCATGTCAGTAACATCCTCTCCAAACTGGGCGTTACCGGCCGGACTGAAGCCGTGGCCCTGGCAGTGAAGCACCACTTGGTCAAGTGACCAGTATTTAATCTGGTTAATGCACCAGTAACGAATCCCCCCGAACGCATGGCGTATCCGGGGGGATTTCTTTTTATACTGAATCTATCAATGACTTTATCGTGTATGAAGGAGGATAAAAGTACGAACACCATTATAGAAGTCAATAATCTAGAGAAAAAGTACGGCGACGTCAATGCCGTTAATGGCGTCAGCTTCGGGGTGGAGCAGGGTGAGGTTTTTGGCATCCTGGGCCCGAACGGCGCCGGGAAAACAACCACGATAGAGATGATCGAAGGCTTGCGTAAACCGGATGGCGGCAGCATCAAAGTATGTAACATCGACGCCCTGAAAGAGCCGCAACACATCAAAGAACTGATTGGCGTGCAGCTGCAGGCCACCAGCCTTTATGACAATATCCGCGTCAAAGAAGCCCTCGACCTTTTTGGCAGTTATTACCAAAAATCAATCCCCTCGGCAGAAATAATGGAGGAAGTTTCACTCACGGGAAAAAAGAACAGCCAGGTCAGTAAACTCTCCGGCGGGCAAAAGCAGCGTCTCAGCGTGGGATTAGCGCTGGTGAACGACCCGGAAGTCATCTTTCTGGATGAACCGACAACCGGACTTGACCCGCAGGCCCGCCATAATATCTGGAGTATCGTCGAGAAACTCAGGGAGCGCGGCAAAACTGTGGTCATGACCACGCATTACATGGAAGAAGCGGAACAGTTGTGCCACCATCTGGCTATCATCGACCAGGGAAAAATTATTGCCATGGATACCGCGGACAATCTGATAAATAAAGCCGACCTGGCAACATCGATAGATTTTACTACCTCGAAAGAACTGGACGGGTTAGCCAATAAAATCCCGGGTATTTGTAAGGTGAATCACGGCAGCGCCTGTAAATACTCGATAAGTACCAAAGCCGTCTCGATGATTTTGAAAGACCTGACCAATCTCTGTTACGACAATCATATCGAATTAAAAAATATTTCGGTCAGACAGGCCACACTGGAAGATGTGTTTCTGGCCATGACCGGCCGGAAATTAAGGGAATAAAAGGAATAAAAATGAATATGTTGATCAGGCAAACCGCAATACAAATGAGGCTGTTTCTTCGCAGAAAAGATGAACTTTTCTGGACGCTGGCTTTCCCTGTCTTGTTTATCCTGCTTTTTGGCGCGATTTACGGCAATTCAAAGTGGGAGGGAATGAGCATCCGATCGATTGATTATCTTTTACCGGGAATTATCGTGATGGGGGCCATGGTTACCGGCATCATGCGCACCGCTACCGGTTTGGTTCAGGAACGGGAGCAGGGTATTTACCGCCGCCTGGCCCTGACGCCGTTAAAAAGAACAACCCTGATCGGCAGTCAATTATTGCAGCACTATGCGGTAATTATCGTGCAAACACTGCTGTTGATAGCGATCGGCGGGATGGCTTTTAAAACACACCTCGGCGGCAACATGGTGCTCTTCTGGCTGACGCTGTCATTGGGCGCGCTCTGCTTTATGAGTATCGGGTTTGCCCTGACCGGCCTGATTAAAACCTTACGCAGTGCGACGCCAATCATCCAGATAACCTATTTCTCTTTGATGTTCCTGGGCGGCATCTTTTTCCCCAACAGCCTTTTACCAAATTGGCTGGACAACGCTGCTAAAGTCTTACCTTCCACCCAGATGGGCGATGCCCTGCGGGCTGTTGCCTATAACGGAGCCGGTATTGGTGATATCTGGCAAAAACTGGCGATGATGGTGGCATGGATCGCTGTCTGCCTGGTGATTTCTATCCGGTTTTTCCGCTGGGAATAAACTAGCTGAAAAAAGCGGGTCTTCTTTTCCAAATTCAGGTGGATTAGCCTGACGGTGGAAATCCGGACTTTTGGGAGTATTAATTTTAAAAAGATACCTGTTATGATGAACTTCTTGCGTCACTATAATCATGGTATTAAGCCCCCGATTGCATCCGTCAGTAGCACCCTAAGTAATTTGAACACGTCAGGTGCGGGGACTTGCCTTTTTAGGGGATATTCTGGTAAAGTTGTGAATTGGGGCTGTAGCTCAACTGGGAGAGCGATTCAATGGCATTGAATAGGTAAGGGGTTCGACCCCCCTCAGCTCCACCAACTTTCCTCTCCGGTGACACGTCCCCACCCCAATTCCAAGAATCAAGCTCC
>JBKQML010000056.1:0-32816 GCA_052326545.1 Dehalococcoidales bacterium | reverse complement strand
GCCTGGTGTAATAGTGAAGTCGAATCCGCAATCGCGGCATTTGCAGATTAAAAATCTGAAAGAGGCCATATCAGTGGTACCGTTATTTTGCATTTTTATAATCTCCAATAAAATTCGTTATTTTTGTTTTAGCTTTGATTCTTAAAAAAATAGGCGAGTCAGATAAATCTGCTCGCCTCGGTTGTTCCGTCAGCGTGTCTGTTGGAATGGGTTTAAGGTGGCCGGCTTGAAGATAAGGCCAAACCGTCTTCAAGCTCCATAAATGTGCTATTATTCAACAAATCATTGAGGCTAATTCGCAATGTGTTATTGGGTTGTTTATTCCAAGGAATTTGAAATCGTTTCAACTGCGAAAAACATCTTCACGGTGGAATACTATGCTCAATATACCCTCGAACCGGCAGGGGTGTGGGTTTCGATTTCCTTCGATAGTAACCAGAAGATTGCAGGGTTGTATTTCAGTTCACACAAATTACAGCAAGCACAATCAAAATAGGGTATATCAGCCCTATAGAATAATTAACCCGGTTTCACATAGAATGCATAGATTTTATGGAGAATCTTCCAACACTCAATATTGTCCTCTCGTGAAGATGGGTATATAATATTCCATTATAAAATACCTTTTCGGGCAGTTACCCGACATTTCAGAAAATTGAGGAGCGAAGATGACTGAAGTTACGCCACACGTCATAACCATGAGTCGCCAACTGGGAAGCGGCGGAGCCTACCTGGGGCAGCGGTTGGCGTTTCGTCTGAATGCTCTATATCTGGACCATGAAATCGTACGTCAGGCTGCGCAAGAACTTAAAATACCGGAAGAAACCCTGGCGGTGCGTGATGAGAAGGTAACTTCCCGCTGGCAAGCGATACTACAATCATTCGTGGATTCGACTTCGTGGTCATATGACCCGCCTCCGCTTGATACACTCAATGACAAAAACCTATATAAAGTTGAATCGGACATCATCACTCGAATCGCCAAAGAGCGTAATGCCATTATCGTCGGGCGTGGTGGCTACTATGTCCTGCGGCAGCATCCAAGATGTTTAAGCGTATTTTTACATGCCGATATTAACTTTCGCCAACAGCGTGTCCAGGAGTTGTATCACGTATCGGCACAAGAAGCATTAAAATTAATCGGTTCCATCGACCATGATCGGGGATTCTATCTCCGTGCGCTTACCGGGCAGGATTGGTTAGATGCACGCCAATATCATCTCTCTATTGATACAGGTGTTTTAGGATTAGATAAAGCCGAAGATATTATTTTAGATACTTTTCAGGCACGGTTCAGCGAAGTTAAACTCGGATCCAGGCAATAAACAGGCCGCAGTTATCATGAACTGCCCGCCGCTGAGAAAAGCCAACCCTGAAACAATGGCATATAAGTTATTGTCTAATTATTCGAGATAAAAAATAATATATTAATCTGACAGAGGTTGCAGATCAAAGAGAAGAAGGGAGGTAGCTGCAAATTGGGAAAAACAATTATTGAAAAAATTTTAGCGAAGGCTGTCGGAAAATCTGAAGTATCACCCGGGGAATATGTTCAATTTTCGGCATCCAGAATCGACCACCCGTTCATTCTAACCGGAACGGACATGTCGGAACGCTTCGGCAAATGGAAGAGCCAGGACTGGACGCTCTTCGACCCGAGTAAGATAATATTTGCTCCGGAACACTGCGGTTCTTATACCAGGGTCGGCTCTACCACAACTAATCGTGAAAATCACCGCCGCAACAGTAATTGGTTAAAACAGCTGGGTGTGGCTGATGAAAATATCCTCGAATTAGGCCGCATTGGTAACTGCCATCACCTTGCTGTCGAGAAAGCCCTGGCGCTGCCCGGTAGTGTCTATTTCTCGGCTATGACTGACGGTCACGCCATCACCGTCGGCGGAGTCGGTTGCTTCGGCAGCTGTATGTCTGCCTCGGCGCCCGCTTTTCTACGCACCGGCTGGACGTGGTTCCGTGTGCCGGAAAGCATCAAATTCAATATCACGGGCAAATTGCAGGACGGTGTCATGGGCAGAGATGTCTATGAATACATCCTGGGTCAAATCGGGCCAAACGGTGCAATTTACCAGGTCATGGAATTTACCGGACCGGTCATGGATAACATGAGCATGGATGGGCGGCAATCGATGTGCTGCCTCGCCATGTTCACCGGCGCCAAGACCGGTATCGTTAATCCCAGCCAGGAAATTATCGACTTTTTCAAAGCGCGTACCAAAGTACATTTCGAACCGCAGTACAGCGACAAAGACGCCGAGTATATTAAAACCTACCAGTACGACGGCTCCAAAATCGAGCCGCAGGTAGTGGTGCCGCCGGACCGGCATCTGGTGCATAATATCAAAGATGTCGCGGGCACCCCGGTGACCAATGCCTTTCTCGGCTCCTGCGCCAGCGGCCGTGATGAAGACCTGAGAATGGCTGCCAGAATCCTGAAAGGACGTAAAGTCCATCCTAAAGTCCTGTTTAACGTCACTCCTGGCTCTACGGATTCAATGTCCCGTGTTGATAAAGAAGGTGTAATTTCTACACTGCTGGATGCCGGCTGTTTTGTTTGCGCTCCGGGTTGCGGCATGTGCCCCGGTTTCTACACTCCCCTGGCGAAGAATGAAGTCTGCATCACTTCCAGCACCACCAACTTGCCGGGCCGCATGGGCGATGAGAGTGCGCAGGTCTATTTGGGCAGTGCTGCGACCGTGGCGGCCTCTGCCATCGAGGGGAAAATAACCGACCCGCGCAAATATTTATAGGGAGAATGAAGAAATGGCATTAAAGTTTAATGGTAAAGTCTGGGTTTTTGGCGATAACCTGGATGTTGATTATGAGATTGTTCCCTTCCGTAAATTTGATGCGGGTTTGATTAAACTGGAAGATGTCGGGAACTGGTGCATGGCCAATGTCGATCCGGATTTTGCGAAAAAAGTGAAGAAGGGCGATATCATGGTCGCCGGCACCAATATGGGCTGCGGGCACGACCATTTCCAGGCCAATCTGGCCATCAAGCAGTGCGGGATATCCTGCGTCATCGCGGAATCCTTCGACCGTAATTTCTTCCGGAATTCCATCGCGATAGGTTTACCCATTGTCGAATTAAAAGGTATCAATCAATTCGTAAAAGAGGGAGAAGAACTGGCAGTCGACTTATATACCGGCATGATTAATAACCTCACCACGGGAAAGTCACTGAAGTTCACGCCATACCCTGACTTTCTGCTGGAAATCCTCGAAGTCGGTGGCATGGACCCTTATGCCGATAAGATGGTGGCTGCGGGAAAGGTTAAGAAATAATCCTGGCAGGGAAATTAAATAAAATATCGGGGAGAATTAGATGAAAAAGACAACTATGCTGCGTAATCTGCTGAATGAGCCGGGGCTCTTACTGGTACCGGGTGCTTATGATTGTATTACGGCCCGATGCGCCGAACTGGTGGGATTTAAAGCGGTTTTTCAGAGCGGCGCGGGCATCCGTGATGCTCAACTTGGTATGCCCGATGTCGGTATTGCTACGGCGAGTGAAGTTGTGAATTGTGCCAAATATACGGTAAACGCGATTAAAGTCCCGCTCATTGTCGACGCTGACGACGGGTACGGTGGGGCACTGGCGGCATACCGCACCACCACTGAACTCATCAGGGTCGGCGCTGCCGGTATGTTTATTGATGACCAGAAACATCCGACCAAATGCCCGTTCCTTGCGGTTCAGGAAGTCCTGCCGCGGGAGGAATTTTACGGTAAAATCGGCGCCGTACTGGAAGCGCGGGATAAAGAAGATAAAGACTTTGTCATCGTGGCCAGGATTGATGCTGCCGCCACCCTCGGCGATGAAGAATTACTGGTCAGGGCTAAAGGCTGTATCAAACTGGGGGTTGATGTCATCCTGCCTCATGCTATTCCTCCCACCTCGAAATTCAAAGTCAGGAACAAAGAAACCTTACAGGAACTTTTCAAGAAAATCGGCGCGCCGGAAGTCAAAATCTGGGCAATGGGGCCGCATGACTTTTCCGCCAAGGACTACGAAGAGATTGGTGCTAAAATGTGGGTCCCGGGACCGCCGAATAGCGCTGTGGCCAAATATGTGATTGAATTGTACAAAGGACTTTATGAAAAGGGAACGCTGGAAGGTTATCCCGCACCGGGCGGCCCTTACTGGCAGTATTTGAACACGCTGCGCGGCATCGATTTGTATACCGAACTGGAAAGAAAATATGTCCTGATGGAGCCCGAAAAAAAGGCTTAGAGCTGAAGGGAGAATTAGCTGAAATGAATTTACCGGTGTTTGACCTGACAGGAAGAACCGCCATTATTACCGGCGGCGGACGTGGTATTGGTAAGGGTATTTGTTTAGCTTTGGCGCAGGCCGGTGCCAATATCGTTGTGGCCAACCGGGATACAGCGACTGCAGCGGAAACCGTAAGGGAAGTTAAGGCGCTGGGAAGAGAATCCCTGGCCATCCAGACCGATGTCTGTCAAAGAGCTCAGGTCGAGCATCTGGTAAAAAAGACAGTTGAGGTTTTCGGTACACTTGATATCCTGGTCAACAATGCCGGCGGTACTACCCGCGAGATGCGGGTTCCACCGCTGCAGACGACTGAAGAAATCTGGGATGCCGCTATTGACCTTAACCTGAAAAGCATTTTTCTTTGCAGTCAAATTGCCGCCAGGGTTATGATGCAGCAGCAGAAGGGCAATATCGTGAATATTTCCTCCTGGTATGCTTATATGCCCTCGCTGGTATGTATGCCTTACGGTGCCGCCAAAGCCGGTGTCAACAATCTGACTCAAACTATGGCTCATGTTCTGGGGCCTTATAATATCCGTGTTAATGCCGTTGCGCCGGGGGCTGTGCCTACCGGTCCCGGTGACCTGGAATTAAGGGAGCGCCGGCGAAAAACCTGTCCTTTGGGACGGCTGGGTGTTCCCGAGGACATCGGTTGGGCGGTGGTCTACTTCGCTTCCGATGCATCTTCCTATGTCACCGGCCAGGTCCTGTCTGTGGATGGGGCCATACCAAAAATAGTTTAAACTTTCTGTTAAAGGAAATTGAGAGAAATCTATACCCGTTTGGGGTATTCATTTGATAATTTATTAAATAAATGGAGAAAAACAACCGATGGCTATTGATGCAACCGAAATTACACAGGAAATGATCGATGAATTAAAAAAGAGGATGAATATCGTCTGGAAACCGCGGCGGCCGTATTTTAATACCTCGGCTACCAGAGATACGATTGCCCATTATTGTGACGGTATCGGAGATGTCAATCCTCTTTTCACCGACCAAGAATATGCCAGGAAATCCAGGTTTGGCCGGATGGTAGCCCCGCCGACTTTCCTGTACAGCGTTTACTGGGCAGCACAGGGCAGGGGTATGCCCGGCATCCATGCCTGGCATTCCGGCGACCAATGGGAGTTCTATCAGCCCATCCTTGAAGGAGATGTTTTTACCTACACGAATGAGCTGGTGGATGTTCAGGTAAAAGACAGCCAGATGGCCGGGAAAACAGTCATTCAGTATCACGATATCAAATATTATAACCAGAGAGAAGAACTGGTGGCCAAGGCACATGACTGGTGTGTGCGTGCCGCACGTAAAGCAGCTGAAGACAAAGGCAAGTATGCTGATATCAAAGCGGCTGAATATACTAAAGAAGAATTAGATAACATTTATAAAGATTACGAAGCCGAAGTTGTCCGCGGTTCCACGCCGCGCTACTGGGAAGATGTCAATGTCGGTGATGCCTTGCAGCCGGTTATCAAAGGCCCCCTTTCCCGACGCGATATCTATGCCTGGCTGATTGGCGCCGGCAGTCCTTTTATCAAGGCACACGGCCTGGCGATGGGATTTTTTCAGCGGCATCAGGGCGCTGACATGATTGATTCTAGAACCGGTTTAGCCGATGTCCCGGAGCTGGTGCACATGGAAGATTCCCGGGCACAGACCATCGGTATTCCCGGCGCTTACGATTACGGCTGCCAGAGAATCTCCTGGCTGGACAACCTGATTACCAACTGGATGGGTGACGACGGCTTCATTAAAAATCTCAACGGCACACTGAAGCGTTTCAACATTGTGGGCGATACTCATTGGATGAAAGGAAAAGTTACTAAAAAATATATCGTCAATGGCGAGCACCTGGTTGATATCGAATGCTGGGGCGAAAACCAGCGCGGTGAAATTACGCTGCCAGGTTCTGCCACCGTCAGATTACCGTCAAAGAAGGCGCCAAAAAAATAGATCAGTCAACATCTGTCAGAATATTAATATTGCCGGCTGTCCGGAATGAAAGTTTGGCTTTGAAATCCAGAGGGGTTTAAATGGCTTCCGATTGGAAAGAAGAGTATCGGCGAAAAACTGTTTCCGCTGAAGTAGCAGTCAAGGTAATCAAATCCGGCGACCGTGTCTCTTTTACACACGGGCGGGAACCGCTGACTCTTACACGTGCGATGGTCGCACGTAAAACTGAACTGAAAAATGTTAAAGTCTTCATGCGTACCCCCTCACTAGATTTCGGCTGGTACCATGAAGATTGGAATGACAACTTTCCGTTGGAAATCAGCTATGTCCGTCCTATCGCCAGAGATATTATGGCCGCACGGCGCTGCGACTTCGTACCCGGGAGCCTGACAGGAATCACACCGCAGAATCCTCAGGTGGGCGATGCCGATGTTTTACTCATTGAACTTTCGCTGCCGGATGAGCAGGGTTTCTGTAGTTTTGGTGCGTCGGTGTGGGGCAAGAAAAAGGCGGTTCAGTACGCCAAAACGGTGATTGCCGAAATCAATAAGAGCTTTATCCATACTTTTGGCGATAATGCTATTCATGTTTCGGATATTGATTATTTTGTGGAGCAGACCACTGAAAAAAATACCGGCGGTTCTGATCAGCTGGGCAGAAAAGCGCCCGAAATCGGCAAGGAAGAGAAAAGCATCGCCGGATATGCCGGCAGTTTAATTCAGGACGGCGATACCCTGCAGATTGGAGTGGGCAGCGCTGCGGAATGTGTTGCCCAAAATGGCAGCCTGGATAACAAAATCGATTTGGGGTGGCATTCGGAAACAACCCCCCGCGGTATCATTCCCCTGGTCCGGAACGGCGTCATTACCGGCAAACGTAAAACTATCAATACCGGTAAACTCGTCGCGATCGCGCTTGGCGGCAGCGAAGAGGATATGAAATATGTCGATAGGAACCCGATGTTCGAATTATATGACTCCGATTATGTCCTGGACCCCAGGGTTATTGCCGCTAATGATCGATTCGTGGGGATCAATGCCGCTGTTGCGGTTGACCTGACCGGTCAAATCGCGGCGGAATCGATTGGCCCCGCAATACTCAGCGGTCCCGGCGGGCAACTTACCTTTGCTATCGGCGCTCAATTATCGAATAACGGGCGCTTCATTACGACCTTGCAATCGACCGCCCGCGGCGGAAAAATCTCACGTATTGTTCCCATGTTGAAAGAAGGCTCCATGGTAACTGTCCCGAGGACATTGTCGGATATTGTAGTCAGTGAATACGGCATCGCCCGGCTTCGCGGTAAGACGCATCGGGAGAGGGCTCTGGAGTTAATCGCCATCGCACATCCGGATTTTCGGGAAGAGCTAAAGAAACAGGCCGGGTCAATGTTCTGGCCGTAGTCCTGGTTAAAAAGGGATATAATGCCATGGCAAGACTGATTGTTACGACAAGCTGGGACGACGGCAGCATTCTTGACCTCAAACTTGGTGAATTGCTGACAAAATACGGCATTAAGGGTACTTTTTATATTCCCAATTATTCTAACCGTGTTACCACCCTGCAAAAGAACGAAATCCGGGAGCTGGCCTCGGTTCATGAAATCGGCGCGCACTCGATTACCCATCCCCACCTGACGATGATACCTCAATCTGAAGCAAAGACGGAGATCGAGGGTTCTAAATTGTATCTGGAAGCGGTATTGGGTAAGAAAATCCGTACGTTCGGTTATCCCTTCGGAGAATTTAATGAAGAGACAAAAAATATTCTCAGGACTTGCGGCTTTATTGGCGCGAGAACCGTAAAGTTTAACGGATTACTCGACGCCTGCGACCCATATGAATTCGGGGTAACAGTAACCGCCGCTAACAGCCGGAAGGATACCGCCGGTGAAATACTGCAATATTTCCCGTCGATCCCGATACAATTTTTATCAGATTGGGAAGGGAGAGCGAAAGCGCTGTTTGATGCCGCTGTAGAAAGGGGAGGAGTATGGCATTTGTGGGGGCACTCATGGCAAATCGAGGAAAATAGTGAATGGGAAAAACTGGATAGAGTGCTCAATTATATATCAAACCGGCCGGGGGTATTATACGCTCAAAATGGAGAGACCCTGGACATTGTTTACGGTCGGAACTGACAGTTATCCGGTATACTCTACTTTCACATCAGAAATCGTCTTTTCCCAATTCTTTCTTTGAACTGTTAGCTCTTCGGTATTTTTGTCGCTGTCTTTTCTTGCCGGCCTCCAATGAAAGAGGGAATAATCGTCAGCAGTGCGATTATTCCAAGAATTAGACAGGCATAGTTGATCGACTTCAAAAAAAGCGGTGCTTCATTAGAATTAATCAGTTGAGTTCCGTTGACTATCTGGGAAAGTTTATTGTAGGGTATCACCAGGGTCATCAGCAGCAAAGAAAAGGGCACACTCAGAACACCGGCGGTTTGACTGATGGCATTTCTGATGCCGCTGGCGACACCGCGTTTCTCTGCGGGCACAGAACCCATTATCATACTGGAGTTAGCCGGAGCAAATAGTGCCAATCCAAAACCGAATAACAGCAGACTGATTAATAATGTGAGATAAGAAGATTTTTCATTAAGCCTGGAAAACCAAATCAGCGCCCCGGCATTCAAGGCTAAACCCATTGAAACGAATATCCGATTGCCGTATTTATCCGCTAATCTACCGCTGATTGGATTTAAAACGAGGATTAAGATGTCCATTGGAATGAGTAAAACACCTGTTTTTAGAGCGCTGTAACCCAGGATCAACTGAAGATACAAAGACCGTAGAAACGGACCGCAACTGAATGTTAGATTATTCATAAAACTGGCCAAATTCCCGGTAGCAAATTGCCTTATCTTGAAAAGTGTCAAATCGAGAGTCGGATACTTTTGTTTTAGCTCGACAAATATCACCGCGACGAAAAATGCCAATCCGGCGGCAAGGATCGCAATATTACGTCCCGAAGTGGGGTCTCCCACAATCAAGGCCATGAGGATTGTCGACAGTCCGATACAGTATAAAATAGAACCGGCGTAATCGAATTTTTGTCCAAGGCTTTTAATACCAATCTCTTTTAAACGGAAATAGCCCCAAATAGTTCCGAAAATTCCGATAGGGACGTTAACCAGGAATATTGATCGCCAGCCAAAAAAGGTAATCATCACGCCGCTGAGAGTATAGCCGGAAACAGCCCCAAAATTCGCTGCCATCATGTTTGTTCCCAGTCCCGTGGCAAGCTGTTCTTTGGGGAAAGCGTCGGTAATGATGGCCGAGCTATTTGAAATGAGCAACGCCGCGCCGGCGCCCTGCAGGAACCGGAAGATAATCAGCTGCTCACCGGTTTGAGACAGAGCGCAAAGCAGTGAGCCGATCGTGAATATTACAAATCCCAGGTTATAAAGTTTGACTCGGCCGTACAAATCAGCCAACCGGCCGAACATCACTAAAAGTATTGTAATCATCAGCCTGTAGCCGGAGATAATCCAGACGCCTTCTTCGATATTGGCGTGCAAATTCTGCAGGATCGTGGGGAGTCCTATCACTACAATGCTTGAATCCAGGGCAGCCATAAAACTGCCTACATTGGTAACTGTTAAGGCTACCCACTTATAATCCATTTTTGATTTCATTAAAAATCTCACATTTTTATGATGTTTGTGTGCGCAGTTAATTCAGCAGAGAACGGCACGACCGTGATAGCCACACTTGTTTTTCCCATTAAAAGTGGAAATAGCCCGCATAATGTGCCTGTCCGGACTTATGTGACCCATTCTCGTTTTCAGCGGCTGCCAGGATGATATTGAACATTTTGATAAAAAAAGCTTTGATGGAATAATTAGAGTAAATAAATATTTCTGAGATTTGCGCGTACTTATACGATTCTCGTTTGGGAGGATGATGGACAGGAAACATGTCTTAAGTATAATTCTTTTGTTTTTTTATTTTCAAATATTATAGCTTAACGGTTAAATTCTCTTTTATTTGGACACATCAGGTGCTGTGATACTTGACTCCATCAAATATTTGGCTTCACAAAAGGGGAAGGATGTCAGGTACCACCAGTCAGACCAGACATTGTAATTTCTTGACAAAAGATTTGAAACACAATTAATATTGAGTTAAAGTAGGAATAAGAAAGCAGCAACAGGTATAAAGGAGAGGGTGAGCGGATTATGGAGTTTAAAGAATATGTTATCGGTGAATTTGATACAGAAGAACAAAAAAAACTCAGGAAAGAAGCAGGCGAATGGCTGGATAAAAATATCAGTCCTGAACTTATCCAGGGAACTAACGATATCAGAGTAACTGCTTACATTCCCGGAGCGCATGAGTTTGCCGTAAAGCTCGGCACCAAGGGATGGCTGGTGCCCGAATGGCCCAAAGAATACGGGGGAGCCGGACTGCCGGCCGGGTCTCGAAGCATCATTGCTGAAGAGATCAGCAAACGAGTGTTATTCGGGCCCGGTTTCTTAGGGGGCTTAACGGGAGGGGTGCAAGGCCCAACCATCATGTCCGCTGGAACCCCGGAGCAAAAGAAGGAATGGCTGCCCAAGATCGCGGCGGGAGCGCAGTTTGCCCTGGGTTATACCGAACCAAATGCCGGCACCGACCTGGCATCATTGCAGATACGCGGCGTAAAGGACGGTAATGACTACATCCTGAACGGTCAGAAAATGTTCAGCACCGGCGCGCATTTTGCCCGTTATCATTGGCTGGCGGTCAGAACCAATCCCGAACTGCCCAAGCACAAGGGCGTATCCATGATAATTGCAGACTTACAGTCTCCGGGTGTCACTATCACCCAACTGACGACAATCGCCGGGGAAAGAACGAACGAAGTCTTCTATGATAATGTGCGGGTTCCTCAGACGAACCGTATCGGCCCGGAAGGCGAAGGTTGGAGTATTATCCGAATGGCTTTAACTGCGGAAAGAGGAGACCTGGGCACTTTCCCATGGCCTAAGATATTAGTTAACGATTTAATACAATACGCGAAGGAGACAAAGCGTAACGGCAAGCCTTTAGCGGAAGACCCGCTGGTGCGGCAGAGTTTAGCTCAGCTGGCCACCGATGTCAACGTGTTACGTTTGTTTAACTACCGGGTAGGCTGGATGGTGGAAAAAGGACTGGATGTCTCATGGGCATCGAGTATGGTAAAGATATTCGAGTCTGAACTCAGCCAGAGAATTGCAAATCAGGGTATGAATGTTATGGGGCTGTACGGCCAACTTGAACCCGGTTCCAAATACGCGCAGTTAAAAGGTAATTTTGAATTGGCCTACCGCGCGATGGTAGTGAGAAGTTTTGGCGGCGGTTCTAATCTTCGTCTTAGAAATGATATCGCTACCAGGGGTATGGGTCTGCCACGGGAACCAGCATTGGCGATGCCTGTGAAGAAGTAATTGACTTTCCGAAAGCGCCAAAGGACGGCAGGAAGACCCAAAAGAGAAAAATTATTCTGGAAAAGAGAGGGCTACAAAAGTGGATTTCGATTATAACGATGAACAGAAGATGCTTAAACAGGGGGCGCGGGATTTCTTTGATAAAGAGTGCCCGAAGTCTTTAGTAAAAAAAATGGTGGATGATGAAAAAGGTAATCCTCCGGAATTATGGCAGAAAATGGCCCAATTAGGCTGGCTGGGCTTGATCTATCCCGAGCAATATGGCGGCAGCGGTGGAAACATGGTTGACCTCATCGCACTGGAAGAAGAGATGGGGCGGGCCTGTTTACCGGGTGCTTTCTTCTCTACCGTGTTGTTGGGCGGTCTCTTCATCCTGAACGCCGGCAGCGAAGAGCAAAAAAAGGATTTGCTGTCAAAGATCGCCAGGGGTGAAATAATTGTGACCCTGGCCCTGACCGAACTCAGCGCCAGTTATGCTGCCAGCGCAGTGGAGACAGAAGCCGTCGCCGACAAAGACGATTATATTATCACCGGCACCAAGCTCTTCGTCCCTGATGCGCATATTGCGGACTATATTATCTCTATTGCCAGAACCAAAAAGGGAACAAAACCGGAAGATGGAATTACTGCCTTTCTGGTAGATAGAAAGAGCGCAGGAGTCAACTGCACCCTGTTAAAATCAATCGGCGGCGATAAACTATGTGAGGTTATCTTTGACAAAGTAAAGGTTTCCAGGAAAAATATCATCGGTAAGTCAGACCAGGCCTGGGTTCCGCTGCAGCAGACTTTGCAGCAGGTAACTATCGCCCTCTGCGCCGAAATGGTTGGGGGAGCGCAAAAGGCTTTGGAAATGGCCGCTGACCATGCCAAGAAAAGGGTCCAGTTCGACCGTCCTATCGGCACCTTCCAATCGATTCAACACGTAATCGCCAATTCGATGATGGACGTTGACGCCAGCCGGTTCTTAACTTATGAAGCCGCCTGGAAGCTCAGCGAAGGCCTCCCTTGCGCGAAAGAAACAGCAATGGCTAAGGGTTGGACCAGTGAAGCTTACCAGCGGGTAACTGCTACCGGCGAACAAGTTTTAGGCGGGATTGGTTACACTACCGACGGTGACATGCAATTGTATTATAAGCGGGCAAAAGCGGCTGAGCTCACCCTCGGGGACGGCAGATTCCAGCGCGAGGCGTTAGCCAAAGAGTTGGGTATGTAAAAAGGTCTTGAATAATTTTAAGCCTGTTGGTTCAGGCCTTTAAGTTTGAACCAGACATTACTTTCGGTATTATAGGAAGGAAGTATCATAAAATGAATATGATTGTTTGCGTAAAGCAGGTGCTCGACCCGGAGGCACCTCTATCCAGTTTCAAAATTGATCCGGCGACGAACTCGTTAGTGCCTGTAACTACTGTTCCTTTTGTAATCAGTCCTTTTGATGAACAGGCGGTTGAGGCAGCGCTGAAAATCAAAGACGCCAAAGGCGGGAAAATCACCGTCATTAGTTTAGGCATTAATCTATTGCGGGATGTCGTCAAGAAACCGCTTTCCCTCGGCGCGGATGAACTCGTCCTGCTGGAAGACCCGGCCTTTATCGGCGGTGACAGCTGGTCAACCGCCTATGCCCTGGCCGCGGCCATCAAAAAAGTCGGACAATTTGACCTCATCTTCTGCGGCCGTCAGGCAGCCGACTCGGATTCCGGTCAGGTTGGTGCCTGCATAGCCGAAATACTGGGACTGCCCCAGGTAACAGTAGCCAAGAAAATCGAGGCGGTTGATGGCAAGGTAAAAGTAGATAAAGTAACGACTGACGGTTATGAGGTTGTTGAGGTGTCCACACCGGCGCTGATTACCGTCAGCAACGAACTGGGTGAAGTACGTTTTGCTACCTTCAAAGGTACAATGGCCTCCAAGAAAAAAGAGCCCATCATCTGGAAACCGGCAGATATTGGCGTCGACCCGGCCAAAATCGGCGTGACGGGACGCCGCACAAAGACCAGTAAATTATTCCAGCCGGTCCGTGACAGTAAATGTGAAATCATCACCGGCGAGAATGATGAAGATAAAGCAGCTAATCTGGCGAAGAAACTTGTGGAGGTCAAACTGATTTAATGCCTTTTCGAAGGCGGAAATAGTTTGAATAAGGAGAAAGATAATGGCCGATAATAAAGGCGTGATGATTTTTATTGAGGTAATCGACGGTAAACTGACGAACATTGCTCAGGAACTGCTTGGCGCCGGCCGTAAGCTCGCGAACGACCTCGCGGAAGAACTGAGCGCATTAGTGGTCGGCGGTGATGTAGCGAATGTTGCAACTGAAGCCATCGCCTTTGGTGCCGATAAAGTTTATGTCATCGATTCCCCATTGTTGAAAGACTATCGTACCGATTCATATGTGGCAGTAGTTGAGAAGGTTGTTAAACAAACGAATCCCCGGATAATACTGATGGGGCAGACGACCATCGGGCGGGACCTGGCGCCGCGCGCGGCTTGCAGATTGACTACCGCGGCTATTCTGGACTGTATTGCCCTCGAGATTGATGCAGCCACCAAACAGCTCCTGATGACCAAACCGGTCTACGGTGGAAATGCACGCGCCGTTTATACTATGGAAACCATGCCGCAGGTTGCCACCGTGCGGCCCAAGGCGATGACTGCCCTGGCGCCTGATAGCTCACGCAAGGGAGATGTTTTTACGATTGACGCCGGATTAGACCCTGCCGCCATCAGAACCAATGTCTTGCAGAAAGTTGTCGCGGAAGTTGAGGGTATTAAACTTGAAGATGCATCAATCGTTGTTGCCGGGGGCCGAGGCATCGGCGGGCCGGAAGGTTTCAAGCAGCTGGAAGAACTCGCCAAAGTCCTGAAAGGAGCCGTGGGTGCTACCCGTCCGCCCTGTGATGCCGGTTGGGTGCCGGACACAATTCAAATTGGCTTAACCGGCAAGATTGTCTCGCCGTATGTGTATTTTGCGGTAGCAATCTCGGGCGCCAGTCAACACCTGGCCGGGTGTTCCGGATCCAAGAACATCATCGCGATTAACCGGGATGCGGAAGCAGCCATTTTCAAAGAAGCGCGTTTTGGTGTCGTCGGAGATTGGAAAAAGATTATCCCGGTTTTTGAGACAAAGGTAAAAGAACTGCAAAGCAAATAAACAGGTTGAGACAGTCCCCCTTGAAAAGGAGAGACCGCCGGTATTTTACGAAGAAAATATAGAAATAATCATCTCCTTTCAATCGGTATTGATCACTTGTAGTTCGTAACTTGAAACCGGTAACCCAAAACTTACCACTCGTAACTGACAACTGATTGCCCGAAGATACTCAGATTTATCGGATGTATGAACGCTGATTGCTCACAAAAGAGGTTTTGATTTATGCTCACCGCGGGGACCTACTTCGGCTTTCTCCCGGGATATGCATTGTTCTGGGGCCTATTTGTTATTGCGCTGGGGTTTTTTACATACCGTGTTTTCCAGCTGCTGCAGTATATGTTCCTGGGGCAAAAAGAGACAGGATACAAGAGTTGGGGCAAATGGATCACCACTACCTTTGCCTATGTCTTTAGCCAGCTCTGCCAACTGAAAAATTTCCGGGCTAAAAAAGACCGGGCTCCGCTGGGTCATGCCTTAATGGCCTGGGGGTTCTTTGTTTTCGTCCTGTTTTATTTCTTTTTCTTTATCCTGGCGGAAGGTTTTGGTCTCACCAGTCTCGAAAATACCAACTTTTTCTATTATTTCGCCTGGGTGATGGATTTCATGGCGGTCTTTATTATCATCGGTGCCGGTTGGGGTATTATCCGTCGGTTCATCGTGAGACCAGCCCGCCTTAAAGGCGAGCAGACCGTTGAATCACTGATTATCCTCCTCTCTGTATTCACCCATCCTTTTGCATTTCTGTTCAACCAGGCTACCGTCATCGCTAAGGGAGAAGCCCCCGCCGGATTGGGGCACAGCCTGTTGCCGCCGTTTAGCGCCTGGCTCAGCCATCTCTTTACCGGCAGCACCGTTGCTGTCATACAAAACTGGCATATCGGGTTCTTCTGGGCAGACTGGGTTACCGTCCTGTTAGTACTTGTTTATATCCCTTATTCGCGATATCTGCATGTCATCGCGGCTATTTTCAACGGCATCTTTCAATCCCGGCTGCCCAAGGGCGCTTTAAAACCGATCGACCTGGAGCATGCCGATTCTCTCGGCACCGCAACAATCGATAAACTTACCTGGAAGCAGAACCTGGACTTATATGCCTGTGTGGTTTGTGGTAACTGTCAGGAACTTTGTCCGGCTTTTACCACCGGTAAACCGCTTAATCCGAAAAAGGTAATTCAGGACCTGAAGAAACAATTGCTGAAAGTCGGGCCGGAATTAATGAAAGCGAAAGCCAAAGGGAAACCGGCACCGGATAATCCTAACGTGACTCTTGCGGGTAACATAATTCTGGAAGACGAAATCTGGGCCTGTACCACTTGCGGTGCCTGTGATACCGTCTGTCCGGTCTGGGTGCAGCATATTGATAAAATCATTGACCTCAGGCGTAATCTGGTAGAACAGTCGATTATCCCGGAAACGGCCAAAGGGACTTTACAGAGCATCGAAAGGCGCGGGCACCCCTGGCGCGGTACCACGCTAAACCGTACCGATTGGACAAAGGGCCTTAATATCAAAACATTAGCGGAGGACCCCAAGGTCGATATCCTGTATTGGGTCGGCTGTACGGAAGCTTTAGACGAAAGAGGCATTAAAATTGCGCAATCGGTCGCCAAACTGATGCAGCAGGCGGGGATCAATTTTGGTATTCTCGGCACAGAGGAAAGTTGCTGCGGAGATCCGGCGCGGCGTTTAGGCGATGAGATGACCTACCAGACGCAGGCACAAAAGAATATTGAAGTATTAAAGGGCTATAACGTTAAGAAAATAGTAACTGCCTGTCCACACTGCTTCAATACCATTAAAAATGAATATCCGCAATTCGATGGTAATTTCGAAGTTATTCACCATACCGAACTGATTGCCGGCCTGCTCAAAGAAGGCAAAATTAAAGTATCCAAGGGCGGTTACAGCAGTATTACTTATCACGATCCCTGCTACCTGGGACGGCACAACGATATTTATCAGGAACCACGGCAAATACTGAAAAGTTTACCCGATGTCAAACTCATCGAGATGGAAAAGAACAAAAAACGGGCTTTCTGCTGCGGCGGCGGCGGCGGCAGGTTGTGGTTGGAAGAGCGCATCGGGCAGCGTATCAGTGAAAACCGTATAGATCAGGTAATCGCGACTAAAGCGCAACTGGTGGCCACTGCCTGTCCTTATTGTCTCCAGATGTTCGAAGATGCGATTAAAGCCAAACAAGCTCAGGAAACCCTGATAGTGAAAGATATCGCCGAGCTCATTGCAGAATCCGGAAAACAGGAATCCTGATTATTTCCGCGCATGGGGAAAAATCAAGTGGAAGGTCTTCAGTTAAAAGCTGAGTATTTACAGCCGTCCATCTTGCCGCCTGGTTCGCTTATCCGCACACAAAACCGCTCAACATCGAAACAAAACAGGTTGACCCCGAGTAGTGTTTAACTCTCCAATATTATTTTGTTTAATTTAGCTTAATTGATAAGTTGAAGGAAGACGGCATATAATCAAGTGAACCCATCTTTCGAAAAGTTGCGAAGTACCGGCAATTGAAGTATTTGTCAGGCTCAGCCAATGAGTAATAATGATATTGGCGGGTAAGAGGGGGTTAAATAATTGAAAATCCGGCGTCCGGTAGTTATAAGGATTACCATTACGATATTCCAGGTATGTTATCTTTAATTATTTTACATCCGGGTGATGAAGAAGTAGCGCTGTGAATCTGTTAACTCGCACCCGGCATTATCTGACAGTAAATTCTGCTCTTTTAAAACAGGGCTGGCCCATCTGGCTGGTCGGTTTCGTCACGTTTCTAAACGGCATTTGGAGCATTGCCAGTGTGTTGCTGACCAGTGTGCCCCGGCGCGTACAATATTTTTTACCGTTCGGAGTGTTTCACTGGACAAGATTATTGACCCTCGTGCTGGGGTTTATCCTGGTATATTTATCCTTACACCTGTTTCAACGGCGCCGTGCTGCCTGGTGGGTCGCTGTTTTTGCCGCCGGTCTGGAGATGTTTGCTCATATTATTCATCTGCATACCTGGTACACCGCATTGCCGCAGGCAACAACTTTCGCTTTGCTAATCGTCTTCCGCAAGCGTTTTTCGGTGCGCAGCGAATCACGCAATATCTGGCTGGGATTCATGCTGCTGTTCGGAAGTCTTTTCGTCGCGCTTTTATACGGTACCTTCGGTTTCTGGGTGCTGGGTCAAAGGGACTTCGGTATTCATATTTCTTTCCAGGATGGACTGATCCGGGGCCTGCGGCAATTCCTTTTACTGGGTAATTCTGACATCACAAGTACAGGTCGGGAAGCCAGATGGTTCTTGCAATCGCTGGATGTCCTGGGAATTGTTGCCGCCAGTTTCGCGACTTACAGCCTGTTTCGACCGATTGTCTTCCGTTTTATTCAACTTCCCCAGGAACGCGCCCGCGCCACAGTCATTATTGAAAAATACGGTAAATCTACGTTCGACTATTTCAAGGTCTGGCCGGACAAATCCTTCTTCTTTTCACCGAGTCGCGAATCTTTTATTTCTTATCGAATGGTAGGTGGTGTCGCTTTTTGTCTGGCCGATCCGGTGGGACCGGCTGAGGATAGAGATTCTGTAGTTAAAACATTTTTAAAATTCTGTGAAGAGAACGGCTGGCAGGCTGCCATGATGATGCCGGATGACCCTTCTGGCTACAATCAGTACGGGCTCTCTATGTTCAGAGTGGGTGAAGAAGCAATAATTGACCTGGAACATTTTGCGGCGCACACCATTAATACGCGTCATTTACGCCGTTTGTGCAGGGTATTTGAAGGCGAAGCATATCAGGTCGTGCGGTATAAACCACCTGTGCCTTTATCGATTCTTAATGAAGCACAGCAGGTATCACGGCAGTGGTTGGCTTTACCCCATCATCGGGAATACGGTTTCTTTCAGGGAAAATTCGATAAAGCCTACATGGAAAAATGTACGTTGTGTGTACTGCGCGATAAAAACGGAAAAATGGCAGCTTTCATTAATGAAGTCCCCTCCTACCGTCCCGGCGAGGCTGCCTTCGACCTGATGCGGTATGTCCCCGGTTCACACTGGGGGGCAATGGACTATCTCTTTGCCCGGATGATGCTCATACAGAAAAACGAAGGTTTCCGTACATTTAACTTCGCTGTGGCGCCGTTTGTCGGCATCGGTGACAGGCCTAATGCCACATTAACTGAAAAAGCAGTAAATCAGATATTTGAACGTTTGGATTGGTTTTTACATTCAAAGGGGATAAAACAGTACAAGCTTAAATTCGAGCCCCAATGGCGCGATGTTTTCGTCGTATATCAGGGTGGGCCTATCGGTTTACTGCGGTTGGCATTGAACGTCAACCGTATTCTATGACTGTCACGGTTAGAGTACCGACTTCCCGCCCGTATTGTTTCGCTACTTTTTGATATTACCTGTAAATTCTAGTTTAAATCTCTTTTAGAATCAATGGGGAGAAATCGTTACATCATTGAAATCCATGATCCCCAGGGCATTTACACTTAAATTTTTAACCCAGGGTTGAACCAGCAGATAGGTTTGTCCAAAGGTTAACGGCAAGCAGGCGGCGTCGTTTATCATCAATTGTTCGGCCTGCTGGTAGAGTGCAAATGCCTTGGTCTGGTCGCTTTTGCTGTTCGCCTGTTGTATTAACGCGTCAAACTGCGGGTTGGAATAACCGCCGTAATTATAACTGGACCCGGAACTGAACAAAATGTCGAGAAAATCCTGAGGATAAGGATAATCGGCAATCCATCCGGTAGAATACATCTGATCTACTTCTTGAGACAACTCTGAGTAATAAACTTCAGGGTCCAGTTCCCGAACCTGGACATTAACTCCCAGATTCTGTTGCCATTGGTAAACCAATGATTGAATGACCTGGTCGGTGTTCCCGCCTTCGCCTGCCACGGTTATTGTAATTGGCGGCAGGTTAGCTGCACTGCCGTAGGTTGATGCTTTAATCAACGCCTGAGCCTGTGTGACATTGAAATTCAACCCGGTTACATTCGCGTTATATCCCGGTATCCCGGGCGGTAAAATCCCTTCTGCTTTTTGCGCCATGTTCCTGTAAGTTAAGTCAACAATCTTATCTTTGTCAATTGCCAGACAGAAAGCCTGCCTGATATCGGGGTCATTGAACGGGGCTTCTTTGCAATTAAAACCGATGTAATCCACGCTTAAAGACGGTGAAACGGACAGGTCCTGATAGAACGGCCCTGACGGGTCCATTATCTGGTCGTAGTATTCCGCCGGCGGGCTGGTGAAATCGACGTCACCGGTTTCGAATAAATCCATGTCGTTGGTCGTGCTGTTCAGCGTCATATCAATCTCGGCGATTTTGGGCAGGTCTCCGTAATAGAGGTCGTTTCTCGCCAGGATAAACTCGGTCTCCGGTGTCCATTCCTGGACTTTGAATGGTCCCGTGCCGATCGGGGTTTTCCACCAGTTTGCGCCGCTGGTGACATTGCTTTTCTCCACCACAAAAGACGCCGGGAAGGTCAGTTTATACAAGAAATAAGATTCCGGGGAGTTTATCGTGACCTGCAAAGTATAATTATCGATTACTTTTACGCCGCTAATCTGGGTTGCTTTCCCGGACAGCACATCGTTTACGCCGGCAATATCCCCGAGGTATTCCGTAGCTGTCGGAGAGTTGGTCGCCGGAGTGGCAGCGCGGGTCCAGGAATATTGAAAATCGTAGGCCGTCACGGGCGTCCCATCCGAGAATTTAACGTCTTTCCGCAAATTAAATGTGTAAGTTAAACCGTCTGCGCTTACCGTCGGCATACTGGCCGCGATATCCGGAACGGGTTCCAGATTATTATCCAGTTTCATTAACCCGCTGTATATTTGCATAATATAAGAAGTGGACAGGGCTTCGTTGGATGCCGCCGGGTCGAGTGTATAAGGGTCGGTATTGGTAAATGTCAGCACCCCGCTGCCGGGAGTGACGGCCGTTGTGGTTCCGGTAGAATTATTATTTACCGCAGTGGTGCTCGACGCAGCGCCGCAGCTGGTTAACAGACTGGCGGCTGCTAACAATATTGCGATTGATAAATATATTATTTTTTTCAAAGCGGACCTTCCCTTTTCGTTCTGATGTAGCTCTAATCGATGTTTTATTTTGAACCTATCCTGCGCTCTGAATAAATTTTACTTTTCGGAATTAATGGAGCAGATAATTCCCACTGCTCGCGTTCAGCCACGCTTGCCATTGTGTGAACAAACCGTCCATATTGAAGCCGTAGACTGTCTGTAATGCTCCGTCGTAAGAAGAACCCTGCTGGAAAGTGTCCAGTAACTGACTCATCTTCGCCTCACCGAACTGGTTTAGCAGGTATGCGACGATGCTGACACTTTCGGCATAAGAAAGGTTGGCTTTATCCGGGTAAGCGGAGAACGGGTCACTCAAGCTTCTCACCGTGATAAGTGTGCCGCTGGATATTGCGTTGGATAAAGGCGTGGAAAATTGTGATGGCAGGGTAGTATTGAAAAATTGAATATGTACTGCCAGACCTTCATTCAACCAGAACGGGATACCGTTGTAGGGGTTGAAAATAATCTGGTTGACAACGACATGGGTTAACTCGTGTGCGACGGCCGGAAGTTCGGCGCTCATGTTATCCGGCTCAATAATCACATAAACGGCATTATATTGCGCGACCTCTTCACCGCCCGACCATTCCGGTACGCCCAACACCGATGCCTGATAATCCTGAGCGCTGGTATAAACAGAGATGTTTACCGTTTTATTTGGCGACGCGCCGGTATTGCTGGCGATTAGCTGCAAAGCGCTCTGGGTCTCCGTCATTATCGCCGCCCCGAACGCCTGGTTTTGCCCGTACCAGTACACATTAATTTTCCCTTGGCTTAATGTATTCCATGTGTGATTGTTGTCGTAAACAGTATATTGAACCGGGTTTGTTTGCGAAGTATTCCCTGCGGCGTCTTTTACTTTCCACCAGTAGCTGATAATGACGCCGGGTGGAATTTGGCCGTATTGCTGCATGTTCAGTTCATAGGAAGCATCGACCGATGTCGCCGGGTTAAACGTTATTTGAGCTTCGCTCGTGACTTGCGCAAAACTCATCTGGTCAACCTGGTATTCCAGACGGATATCCGTGATGTTGGTGTTATCCTGCACATGGCAGGAAAATGTCAGACTGTTGGGATAGTCTACCTGAATGGTGCTGTTACTTACCGCAATCTGGCCCTGTCCCTGAGCGGATACAGGCGCAATTGCCGGTCCGCAAACAGTAAACAATAAACACAAAGAAACGATAAATATAGCTGCCTTTTTTAGCATATCCCCTCCCTGACGCGAATTACCATCAATATTTAATCAAAATAATACCGGTGAAAGCGAATATTTTTATCTGCCTGTTTTTAATATTGTGCTTAAGTAATATTATAATATTCTTTGAAAAAATGCACAGATATTCTACGGCAATATCTCCGGAATTTGAATTCCAGACGGGTTTTAATAATTATCAATTTATTTATTATTTTACATTGTATCACGATCAAAAGGTTATGTTTCATTTCGGGATTTAATCATCTTAGATTGTCGATAGCTGTTCGGACTACTATGATTCTGGTGTATAGCGCTTCTGAAATATGTTGATGAAATGTATAAATTACAATATCTGCCCTGTAATCAATTGTAGTTGAAAATTGAATATCTTTCAGTAATAAAAAACTAGAAGGTTTTTAGAATTTTTATTGTCTTTGATTAAATCTGTGTACTGTAAAATACGGCAATTATCGATAAAATAAAGAAAAAAATTATCAATAGAAGATTCCTGCGATTTGAGCTTATGGTAATGGGAGTCCTCTTCGGGATAGCCTGTTTCCTGTATATTTCTGATGTCCCTCCGGTGATGGCAAAATCAGGCACGGCAACATTACCGGACGTGGTAATGCCCCAAAACGGTCAAAGAGTTCTGGTCTTCTCCCCGCATCCGGATGATGAAACAATCTGCGTTGGTGGGTATATTGCCCAATCAATCGAAAATGGTGCCGATGTGGAGATCGTACTCGTTACGAACGGCGATTTTCACGATGATGAACAGGTTCGTTACGCAGAGTTCAAAAAAGCAACTCAAATCCTTGGTGTTCCCGAAAATAATCTCGTATTCCTGGGTTTCCCCGATGGGAAACTGGATAAAATGGATCCAGCTGTCCTCTCCTCAGTTTTACAATCGCAAATCGAGCAATTTAATCCCGATATTATCATTTATCCGGATACCCAGGACGCCAATCCGGACCACTCAACAATCGGCAAGGCGGGGCAGGAAATATTGAAAACAGACCCCCGGCAAATAACCAGTTATGAATATCTTGTCCATTTCAAACTTATTTGGCCGCGTCCCAGGGAATTAGCACCAAGACTTGATCTTTCACCGCCTGAACAGCTAATAAATGCGGATACAACCTGGGAAAAGGTTCCGTTGTCACAAACCAACGAAAATCTGAAGTCGGAAGCGATTCACACTTATAAAAGTCAGCTTGATAATGATTGGCTGCACGGCCTTTTGTTGTCGTCCATTCGCAGAAATGAGCTGCTGGCCATTCCCAGAAATATAAATGCCCCGTGATTCATATCATTCTTATAGTAGTAAACCTGTCATTAATTCTCTTTCCAATAATCATTCGTGGACATTCTCTTTTTCTTTTGGGCACTAAAATGATTTGCTTTAGTGTTCTCTCCATAACCGCGGGAGAAACACAAAAGCAAAACCAGCGATTAGAGAATGGCAATCTGTAATATTCATAACAATTACACCAAAAACATTACAAATTTATAATATTACTTCATGTTATATTCACTATTCATATTAAATTCATGATACATTCAGCGTGTATTCATTTTATGAGAATATAATTGCTTTTAGTTATGGTAAGTGATGGGCGGCATCAAGGGCCGTAATTATATGAAGATTCCAGAAATTTTAACTCTGATTTTTGTTTTCAGTCTGATCGGCATGGTGGTGGCAGGTTGGTTTAAAAAACGGAGGACTGAGGTTAAAACAGATATGATAGGAATTCGAATGGGGATGAAATATTGATACCAGAATAACAGGTGCCGGCGCAGCGAAAGGGGATAATCCCGCCGATTTCTGGTACAAGGAGGTGCGATTATCATTCAATTGGTATTTCTTAATCCACTTTATGAAGAAACATAGTGCACTTGATAAATAATAGTTTAAAAAGAGGATAAACAAAATGAAAATTAAACAGTTACGATTTATTGGTTTTCTACTCGTTATCGGGTTGATCGCATCCCTCACCCTGGGTATGGCAGCCTGTTCCTCAAAAACCACAACGTCGACTTTGTCTTACATTACTGTCTCCCCGTCCTCACCGGCTAATCTGATGGTGGGATCGACAACGTCTTTCAACGCTACCGGGACCGATACTAACGGTACTACTGTGGACCTTACCTATGAAGTAACCTGGGCCAGCTCTGATACTGCGGTTGCTACGATAGATTCTAACGGCACCGCTACTGCGGTTGCGCCCGGGACTGCAAATATCACCGCAACGCTGTCTGGAATAACCAGTTCTGCTGTAAGCTTACCTGTGGTAGCGGCAGCCCTGACGTTATCTTCCATTTCAATATCACCGGTAACGCCGGCGATTCTGGCAACCGGTTCCACCCAGCAGTTTGTTGCTATCGGAACATACTCGGACGGTTCAACTGCGGACATTAGTTCTCAGGTAACCTGGTCAAGCGACACAACTGCGACGGCAACTATTTCATCTTCCGGTTTAGCCACCGGTGTGGCGGCAGGAACTGCCAATATTTCAGCAGCTCTGTCCGGAGTAACCAGCTCCAGTGCACTTTTAACCGTAGAAGCGGTAACTTCTATTGATGTAGAGCCAGCCTCCCCGGCCAGTTTAGCGGTAGGTTCCACCCAGCAATTTACCGCTACCGCAACTTTTTCCGATGGGTCAACTGAGGATATTACTTCTCAGGCAACCTGGGCTAGCGATACTCCCGCGACTGCGACTATCTCCTCATCTGGAGTAGCCACCGGTGTGGCGGCCGGAACTGCCAATATTACCGCAACCTTGTCCGGCGTAACAAGCCCTGCTGTCTCCTTGACTGTGGCGTCTTCATCATCCTGAATAAATTCATGTCAAAAAAACAACAAGTTTAATGCAGCCTGATTGTACAGGAAACAAAGGCTCCGGCTACAGACGTCCATCCGACACCGTCTGTAGCCGGAATCGATTATTTTAAGAATACCTACCTTATATTAAATATTCGCTATCTCAAATATTAACCCCAAATTCTTTCTCTACTTTGGTCCGCTGAGCTCTCTACCCCAATATTTCCTTGTTGTTCATCTGGCGTTCATTTTACATTAATAGGCCGTTCATCTTAAAATGATAAACTGAAACTAGCAAGTCAGAAAAATACTTGAATTGTCAAAAAGATTATTTTAACAATACTAAAGAAATCATTTAATGAAAAGTTAATACGTCTGTTAGACATGAATAGTGAATGAGTAAGAATCAGAAAAGGGTGTGGAAAGATGAAAAATTTACCTTTTAGGATCGCAATTGGGTCATTAGCGGTCATTATTGCCGGGGCGGCATTTATCGCCGGCTGCAGTTTCAATATTAGTTCTCCGCCTGCTTCGACAACCCAAACTCAAAATGCTACCAGTTCCGTTATCACCACTACCAGTCCTGGTACTGTTACTCAGGCATCGACTGGTGACAGCTCAATCACTACAATCTATAACGCAGACAGTCCGGCAATAGTCGAAATTAATATTTCAATATATCAGGGACCTTACTTCCCTCCCGCTACCGGTCAAGGCTCCGGCTTTCTGATTGATACCAATGGCGATATCGTTACCAATAACCATGTCGTTGAAGGTGCCTCCAGTGTTACGGTCACCCTGCAAAACGGTAAGACTGTTAATGCTGTAGTGGTCGGGACCGACGCTACCGATGACCTGGCAGTGGTCAAAATTGCCGCTTCGTCGGTTGCCGGCATAACACCGCTGCAATTTGATGATTCCAACGCCGTACAGGTGGGGCAAACCGTAATCGCCATCGGCAGTCCCTACGGTTTGATGAATTCGGTCACTACCGGTATCATCAGCGGTTTAAATCGCACAGTTACTGAAGCCGATTCATATAGTTATACTTATAACAATTTGACCGGAATGCTGCAGACTGATGCCGCCGTCAATCCGGGGAATTCCGGCGGTCCGCTGCTGGATACCAATGGACGCGTTATCGGGATTAATACCGAGATACAGAATTCATCTGACGGAGGGATCGCTTTTGCGGTGCCGTCCGATACTGTTGAGAAAGTATTGCCTAATTTAATCAAAGGAACAACTGCAGGAGCATCAAGTTAAACGGCGGTGCAGCCCGATGTGGACTTTTTAAAAAATGTCATAATTATGAAATCTTTATATTTTTAAATATATAACTTTTTAATGTTTGAAATGATATATGTAAATTAGGGATTGAGCCGGATTCCATTACCAGAAATAGAAAAGAAAGGGTGTCAGACAAAACCCTGAAAATATAAAAGGAGTTATTAAAATGAAAAAAAAGTTATTGATTATCGCAGCACTTTTGATGATCGTAAGCACATTGGCGGGATGCTCATTGCTCCAATCATCTACTTCGTCAACTACGGCAACTACTGCAGCCAATGCGACGACTACAACTACACAGACCAGTGCCGAATCTTCTTCGAACTCAGTACTGGCCTCGGTCAGTGGTCTTGAGACGACCCTCGAATCGATATGTGCTCAGGTTAGCCCATCGGTAGTGCTCATTAATGATAACATGCCGGCAACCGCTACCAGTTTAGGTGGTGCCGCGCTTGGTTCCGGTTTTGTGTGGGATACCAGCGGCGATATTGTCACGAATAACCATGTCATCGATGGGGCAACCGATATCACGGTTACTTTTTCGGATGGCACAATGGTAAATGCCACTCTGGTGGCTGCCGATGCAGACAGTGATTTGGCGGTTATTAAAGTGAATCCCAATGGCTTACAGCTTCAACCGGTTACCATGGATAAGAATGCAGTGCAGGTCGGACAACTGGCCATCGCTATCGGTAATCCATATGGAGAACAGAACACAATGACAGTAGGCTTTGTCAGCGCCATCGGACGGCTTATACCGACTGTCGAAAATGCGGTGGGACCAACATTCAATATTCCCGATATTATCCAGACCGATGCCGCGATCAATCCGGGTAATTCCGGCGGGGTACTGCTGGACGATACCGGTGCGGTAATGGGTATCACCCAGTCGATTGACACATCATCAGGGTCTTCTTCCGGCGTTGGTTTCGCGATTCCGGAGTCAATAATAGAACAGGTTATCCCTGCTTTAATCAATACCGGCGTTTATCACCATCCATATCTGGGAATTACCATCTCCTCACTCGACCCCAACATTGCGACGGCGATGAACTTACCATCCGGGCAGCGCGGCGCTTTGGTAGTGGCTGTCACCGCCGGCACTCCCGCTGATCAAGCGGGCATCCAAGCAGGTAGCACAACTTTTACTGATAATGGTTCGCAAGTCACAATTGGCGGAGATGTAATCATTGCTTTCAATGGGCAGACCGTTAAGAGTTCGGATGACCTTATAACGGACCTGGCCGATGAAGGAGTAGTAGGACAGCCTGTAACTCTGACGATAATTCGTGGCGGTAAACAAATGAATATTACGGTTACTCCTGCCAATCGCCCGAGTTCATAAATTTAAGAATTACCTTGAGGGTCGCAAAATTGCTCATGTTTTAAATGAATTATTCAGACTAATAGCAATAATGTATTTACTAAGGCTCCGGTGGTAGATGTGCTATCATCGGAGCCGATTTTTTTAAAGTTGCCCGGTTACTGTAATTTGTCTCTAAACCCATCATTATTCATTTAGTATTCATTTTCCATTAACAGAACATTCATCTTTCTGTGATAAACTGAATTCAGTAATCAAGCGAGGAACTTGAATAAACAAAAGCGATATTTTCTACGACTCAAAACTAAAACAAAATATCTTATCATCAAACGCAGATTACATCTATAAGGAGGATTGGTAATAATGAGGACACTCCGAAGGTCACTATTAAATATCATCCGTAGTCCGTCAAGAAGCATTGTTGTATTGGTGATTCTTGCGGTCAGCCTGGGGCTGGCATTAATCATGTTCGATGTGCATGCTGCCTCTACCAGCCAGCTCAGTCAAATCAGCGGCAATGTCGGGAATACCATTACGGTCAGGCCGGCCGGTTCTTCCGGTTTTGGTGATGGTAGTGGTGGCAGTGGTGGTGGAAGCAGCGCTCCTCTGCCGCAAGCCCAGGTAGACCAGCTCAGCATTCTGCCCCACGTCACCTCGGTGCAGGAGACGGTGAGTGCCAGTTATACGGGGAGTGAACTGGTCTCCGGGATTAGTTTTGGTTCATCCGGTTCCACTTTCGGCAGCGCCACTCCTATCCAGGTACCGAACGGTTCATCATCCGGTGGAACGACCCGTTTTGGGGCGATTACGGTGATGGGGGTCAGTCCCACCGGTGCGGCACCAACATTAACCGGCGGGGGCACAATGACGATGGTAACCGGCAGCTATTTTACCGCGAACGATACCAATGCCGATGTTGTCATTGTGGGTCAAACACTGGCTACCGCCAATAATCTGAGCGTTGGTTCGGAGATTACTATCGGGACCGACCAGGTACAGGTGATCGGTATTTACACTACCGGTGAGCAGTTTGGGGATAATATGCTGATGATGCCAACAGAGACCGTGCAGCGTCTTTATAACATCAACGGTGCGACTACAGTCACAGTAACGGCGGATAGTGCCAATGACGTCAATATCGTCGCTAATGAAATCAGGGGGATTTGGGGCTCGACCGTTGCAGATGTCGTGACGGCACAGCAGGAATTTGCCAGTATCAGCGGTTCGATTACCAGTGCTAACAGTTCCAGCCAGACCGGCATGATCATCTCTTTTGTCGTTGCCGCCGTGGTTGTCCTGGCCTCGGTCATACTGGTAATACGGCAGAGGATTCGAGAGATCGGGATAATGAAAGCGATCGGAGCCTCCAACGGGCAAATTGGTTTTCAATTCGGCCTGGAAACAACGGTAATAACAATTGTTGCGACCGTTTTGGGAATTATCTTATCGCTGCTTTTTGGCCAGCAAATTGCGAATTTATTTACCAGTAGCAGTTCGACACGAACCGTTACCGGTGCGGGCGGGTTCACCGGCGGCGGTACGGCCGTGTTTGGCGGCGGCGGCGGCAGGATATTTGCCGGCAGCATCGGCGGGATTCATGTTGCCATATCCCCCGAAGTTGTAATAATTGCCTTTGTATCAGCCATCATACTGGCAATCGCAGCCAGTGTGATTCCCGTTTGGTATATTGCCCGGGTCAGACCGGCGGAGGTATTACGCAATGAATAATGTTGAAACAGTAAAAAAACCTGAAGGAAATATCATCGAAACAAAAGGCCTGGAAAAGCACTTCCGCTCTGGGGGAAATGAAGTAAAAGCGGTGGATGGAGTCACGATTGGTTTACCGCGAGGGAAGATGATCGCGTTACGTGGATCTAGCGGCAGCGGCAAGACCACCCTGTTAAACCTGATCGGAGCGCTGGACCGACCGTCCGCAGGCAGTATCGTTGTCGACGGTGTGGACGTCTCCAAAGTAAATGGTAATGCCGAAGTTAAATACCGGTTGCTGAAAGTCGGTTTTGTCTTCCAGGCTTATTGCCTGATCCCCAACCTGTCGGCGCTGGAAAACGCAATGATGCCCATTGAACTGTTGAATCCGAAAGACAAGCAGCGGGTAGAGAAAGCGCAGAAACTGCTAGAAAGGGTGGGGATCGACCCGATCCGGCAGGCACGACGGCCGGCCAAACTATCCGGTGGAGAACAGCAGCGTGTGGCAATTGCCCGGGCGTTGGCCAATGATCCTCCCATTATCCTGGCCGACGAACCGACCGGTAACCTCGACTCTAAGAACGGTAAACGGATTGTAGAGTTATTACGCAGTCTGACTAAAGACGGCAAAACGGTATTAATCGCCACCCATGATGCTGATATTGCCGCCAGCGCCGATATTAAAATTGAAATGGTTGACGGTAAAATTATGTCTATTAATAATTAGCGGTGTCCGCTTAAAAAATAAATAAAAGCAAACTTGATTACCCGGAGAAATATTAACTGAGAAGAGAGGGAAAATTAATATGAAAAGAAAACCAATGCGATTTATTACCCATTGTCTGGCAATAGGATTAGTAGCCGCCTTAACCCTTTGTCTGGGCTCCTGTTCTAATGCATCAACCACGAAGTCCACAGCGACGTTAGTCTCAATTTCAGTAACACCATACTCACCGGCTAATTTAGCGGTGGGTTCCACCCAGCAGTTTATCGCTACCGGCATCTATTCTGACGGAACCACTCCCAACATTACTTCTCAAGTGACCTGGACCAGTTCCAATATTTCTATCGCCGGTATCGCTTCCGGTTTAGCTACCGGTGTTGCGGTTGGCAGCACCAGTATTACTGCAAGCGAATCGGGTATTACCAGCCCGGCGGTAACCTTGACTGTGATAACTTCCGTGTCAAATTTGTCTTCTATCGCGGTCACGCCGGCTTTTCCTGTAGATTTAGGTGTGGGTGCTTCCCTGCAATTTACCGCAATCGGAACTTATACGAACGGTTCAACGGCAGACATTACTTCAGATGTCACCTGGGCTAGCTCTAATCCTGCCGTTGCTGCTATCTTTGCAAATGGTTCGGTTACCAGCGAAGGTAGCGGAACCGCCAATATTACGGCCACTCTCTCCAAGGTAACGAGCCAGAGTGTAAGTTTAACGGTCAAAGCCGTCTCTTCAATTATGATATCGCCGTCCGCCTCTCCGCATAACCTGGATGTGGGTGGCACTCAGCAATTTACTGCTATCGGAACCTATTCGGATGGTTCCAGTGCAGACATCAGTTCTCAGGTAATGTGGCTCAGTAACAATACTCAGGTCGCCACGATTTATGCGAATGGTATCGCTACCGGCGTCGCCGGGGGGACTGCCGGTATTACCGCAACCCTGGGTGGTGTCACCAGCGCGGCAACAACATTAGCCGTAAATGCACTGTCTTCTATTGCGTTAACTCCGGCTGCCCCGAATAATTTAGTGGTGGGTGGCACTCAGCATTTTACCGCCACCGGGACTTATTCTGACGGTTCGCTGATGGATATCACTTCCCAGGTAACATGGTCTAGCTCTGCAACCAATATTGCAACTATTGCCACAGGCGGGGTAGCAACAGGGGTTAAAAGCGGGACTGACAAAATTACGGCTGCCCTGGCTGGAGTGACCAGCCAGCCTGTAGCTTTAACCGTCATTTCGTTGTCCGGTCTTACCATAACACCTTCATCTTCGCCTAATATCGGGGTGGGTGCCACTCAGCATTTTACCGCCACCGGAACTTATTCGGACGGCTCAACGGCGGACTTCACTTCTCAGGTAATATGGTCCAGTTCTAATCCCGCCACGGTCACTATTGCCGCGGGCGGCACTGCTACTGCCGTTGGGGGCGGGACTGCAAATATTACCGCGACCTTCGGCGGATTATCCAGCCAACCCATAGCGATGACTGTGAAAGTATTATCTGGTATTACGATCGAACCGGCGGCCTCTCCGCGTAACTTGAGTGTTGGGGCTTCGCAGACTTTCACCGCTGTCGGTATTTATTCTGACGGTTCGATGGCGGACATTACTTCTCAGGTCACCTGGACCAGTTCCAACACCAATATCGCGACGATATTGTCGAATGGTTCTGCTACCGGTGTTGCCTCCGGTACCGCGATGATTTCGGCCACATTGTACGGAATAACCAGTTCCTCAATTACCTTGAATGTTCCGTAGTCATGACGGGGAACTAGATGGATTAAAACGGTAATTTTCTCTATCGGTTATATAAAAAAGCCGCGACATAAGTGCCGCGGCTTTTTTAGTTATCACTATTTATTAATCTTAATTACTCCGGCGGGTAATGCGCTTGAAAATCATAAGGATAGACCGGCGCCGGCTTGCTGATTTTATCCAGTTTCATCACTTCTTCCGGTGACATTTCCCATTCCGTGGTTTTACGGTTATCCATAATCTGTTCCGGCGTCCTGATGCCGACAACTACGGAACTTACCCCCGGTTTGCACAGGAGATAATTAAGCGCTGCCTGTGTGATTGTGCCGTGATGGGCCGCCGCCACCTGATCCAATTCGTCGACGATATCATAAACCTTTTGTTCATTGGCGATGGTATTACTTTCGCTGAGCCTTGCCCCCTTGGGTCTGGGTTGTCCGCGACGGTATTTGCCTGATAGCAAACCGCCGGCCAGCGGGCTCCATGTCAGGATTCCCAGCCCCTGGTCGACACATAACGGCGCTATTTCATACTCTAAATCACGCGCTAATAATGAATAAAGACCTTGAAAGGCAATGAATTTCTCCCATTCATGTTTGTCCGAAATCGCTAGAGCCTTCATCAATTGCCAGCCCGCAAAGTTGGAACAGCCGATATATCGGACTTTACCCTGTCGAACGAGGTCGTCGAGAACCCGTATAGTTTCTTCAAGCGGACGGCTGGGGTCCCATCTGTGGACAAGATAGAGGTCGATATAGTCTGTGCCCAACCGCTTCAGACTGGCATCGCAACCTTCCAGAATATGATGGCGGGAAAGGCCGATATCGTTTGGCCCCGGCCCCATTCGATTGCGGACTTTGGTCGTTAGAATAATTTCTTTGCGACGCTTCCCTAAGGCCTTGCCGAGAATTTCTTCTGACTGTCCTTCGGAATAGAGGTCAGCGGTATCAAAAAAGTTGATGCCTCCATCCAATGCCAGACCAACAATTTTATCTGCTGTCGGTTGGTCCACTGACCCTATTTGCTTCATCCGGGTATTAGACCCGAAAGTCATTGTTCCGAGACATACCGCGGAGACCTTGATTC
>JBKQML010000055.1:0-17726 GCA_052326545.1 Dehalococcoidales bacterium | reverse complement strand
GATAGAGGGAAAATCTGCCAAAGACTGCCTGATTGAGGCTAATTTAAGGCTGGTAGTCAGCATCGCAAAAAAATATATGGGGCATGGGATATCTTTCCAGGATATGATTCAAGAAGGTAACATTGGTTTAATGCATGCAGTAGAAAGGTTTAATCCACACAAGGGTTTCAAGTTTTCCACTTACGCAACTTGGTGGATACGCCAGTCTATTACCCGTGCTATCGCCGATCAGGCACGCACCATCAGAATCCCTGTGCATGTGGTTGATACTATTAACAAATTGTCAAGGATTACACGCGAGTTGTCACAAGAATATGGTCGTGATCCCACGGCTGAAGAGATCGGAAAACAATTAAGCTTTTCCCCGGAGAAGGTTAGAAAAATGATAAAAATAGCCCAGTTGCCGATTTCGCTAGAATTACCAATAGGTGATGACTCAGAAAATTATTTGGTCGATTTTGTCGAGGACCGTAATGCGATACAGCCTCTGGACAATGCTTCCAAGGAATCACTCAAGGATCAAATTCGCGAAGCTTTATCAACCTTGAAGCCCAGAGAACAAAAGGTGCTAAAGCTTCGGTACGGATTAGATGATGGAAGAGCAAGGACATTGGAAGAGGTTGGGTCTGAGTTTTCAGTCACGCGTGAGCGCATTCGCCAAATTGAAGCTAAAGCTATTCGTAAATTACGTCATCCAACCTGTAGTCGTAAACTGAAGGATTATCTGGAATAATAATTCTTTCATTAATTCTGATTGTCAACCCATTTCTTGACTCTCATTCCAATCTGATCCCGAATTTCACGAAACTTAGCCAGTTTTTGTTCTTCTGTTCCGGTGAATTTTGCAGGGTCTTCCAAGTCCCAACGCAATCTTTGTCCCATGCCTGGAAAAGTAGTGGGGCATTTTTCATCTGCTTCACTACATACCGTAATTAAATATCCGAAATGTATTTTACCCATATAATCTTTTAGGGCTTTCGATTTTTGGCTGCGAATGTCAATGCCTATTTCATCCATAACCTTTATGGTAAATGGATGAATCTCCTTGGGTTCTATTCCGGCACTATAGGCTTCATATCGATCTCCCGCATAGAATCTGAGGAAGGCCTCAGCTATCTGGCTTCTAGCTGAGTTTGCAGTACAGAGAAAGAGAACTTTAATCTTATTCATCAATATCCCCCTGACTTTATAATTTTCATCCAAAAATAATTACCTCGTCCACAAGAATGCAGATAGAATCTTTAAAAAAACCAAGCCAAAACAAATACATATTTTGTCTTCAAATAAATCATATCATTTTATTTCCCGCAATCTCATTGTTTTAACTTCAGAAATATTTTAAAACTTGCGATTACCCCAATTACAAGATGAAATAAAATTCGAAAGCCCCCCGATGTTTGCGAGGAGCTTCCACATCACCCGCGGCGATTCAGCTTTGTAAGCTTTGTTTGCGACCGGGGTGTTATTTCGTCGAGGAATTTATATGTTACCCTTATAATTTCTGCCCAATTTCAACTGGGTCACTTATCTTAATCTGTCCGAGAGTATTTACGGTGACCAAATTTGATACATCTTTCCGATAACCACAGGCCAGACATTCTCCGTACCAACCATCCATCTCCCGTTGAATAAAAAGGTCACCGGTACACCTGGGGCAACTCTTCAACTTCCAAACCGCCATGTCTTCTATTCCTCCGTGTTTACAATAATGGTCTCACTTTGAGTATTAATAAGGATAATAATGGTAATTGATGCAAGGATCTTTTTCCATTTCTTTTTCAATAGATCTGGTAAAATTAATACCCAACAATAAGTCAAACACCTGGCTTAATAACTTTCCTGACTTTGCCAGATTATTCATTTTCCTCAATCTCCATTTTGATGAACATTATTACCTTCAATTACAACTGTATCACCATCTGAGAATGTTTTTGTTAAGGCAAAATTATGTTTGGATTAAATTTCCGTTAAAACCAGCCCATAAATACTCACAGCTATATTAATTGGTAAACGGACCATCAAAATTCCGGACCTGTTTTGTTTGCGAAGTGAAGCAGAAATCAGAAATTTAACAGAACATTTACAATCTCTTAATCAAAGCTAAATGTGATAACTTTATAATTTACTTAGGTGGAGGTAAAGCATGGGGAACCTTAATCGGAAGGGAATTAAAACCGATGAAGCCAAATTCCCCCCGGAAAATTCACACATAAAAAATGGAACCGCATCTGAAGTTACTAACGGCAGCAATAGTTCTTCAGACAGCAACCATGTCCAGACTTTAAAGAAAGTAAACATAATAGAAACAGTTGCTTATGGGTTCGCAAAATACTTTGAAATCCTGGGCCAACTGGAAGCAGAATAAACAGATTTTTTCATTTCGAGTCAAGAAAGTCACAACGGCTAAAACTTCTTAATTGTCCCATTTAAATAAATAACAAAATCAGCCGCAAATGTGCGTATCGGGAATAATTACAGCGATTTTCAGTGATTTAGATTCTGGAATGTTCCCACAACCTGAGAATGGATTTCTGAATAAAAGATAGGGTGTAACAATGAAAATTACCGTCAAATCTTACAGAAGATATCATATTTTAATCGTTATTATACTTGTTGCTGTTTTGAGTTTTGTCTCATCATGCTCAGGAGCGGTACCTATACCCAATAAAATAACTGAATATCTTATACCTATTAGCAGCAGTGTCGCCTATCAAGGCAGTTTACAAGGGATAACGCTCGATGGAGATGGGAATCTCTGGTTTGTAGAAACGGGAATCAACAAGATAGGGGAGTTTTCGCCGATAACCGGAGACTTCAAGCAATATTCTATTCCTACTTTTTTGAGTGCCCCAGTCAATATTACTCTTGGTCCGGACAATAATTTATGGTTTACAGAATCTGACGGAAATCAGATTGGCAAAATAGTACCCTCCACCGGAACCATAACTGAATACGCCATTCCAACGGATTCCAGTGAGCCGTACGGAATTACTGCCGGACCGGATGGTAACTTGTGGTTTACCGAATACCAGGGAAATAAGATTGCAAAAATTTCTCCTTCTTCAGGCGTCATAACAGAATATGCTGTTCCAACGAGTGACAGCAACCCGATTGATATTACTGCCGGTCCAGACGGTAACCTGTGGTTCATTGAGTTTCAAGGGAATAACATCGGTAAAATTGTGCCTTCCGATGGTACAATTACGGAATATGCAATCACTACTGAGGCTAGTGGCCCAAATAGCATTACTGCCGATAAAAACGGCAACCTCTGGTTTACGGAGGGAGGAAGTGACAGCCTCGGAGAAATCAATGCTTCAACGTATGACATAACCGAATTCCAGTCCACAACCGGTAGTGACCCCTACGGTATCGCATTAGGCTCTGATGGTAATCTCTGGTTCACTGAGTTTGACGGGGATAATATCGGTAAAATTCTGCCTTCCAGTGGTGTTATTTCTGAATATGCTATTCCTACAATTGGGGGTGAGCCAACGAATATCATATCAGATACTTCCGGAAATTTATGGTTTACAGAATATATGGGAGATAAAATCAGTGAATTTAACCCCGGCAACTTTGCTATTAAGGAGTACCATGTCCCAACGGCCGGAGTCCCGTTTGACATCGCAGCTGGTTCGGATGGTAATCTTTGGCTTACAGAATCTTTCGGAAACGATATTGTTAAAATATCGCCGGCAACGCAAAAAATTTATAATTACCCTGTTCCTACCGAAGATGCCGCACTAGATGGCATTACAACAGGTCCGAAGGGAAGCTTGTGGTTTACGGAGAACCAGGGAAATAAAATAGGTGAGATTAAAACTTCTTCAGGCATTATCACCGAGTTTACAATTCCAACGAGCAGTAGTTTACCAGAAGGCATCACGCTTGGACCGGATGGTAATTTGTGGTTTACCGAAGCAGACGGAAATAAAATAGGTAAAGTCATACCCTCTACCGGCGTTATCAGTGAATATCCAATTCCTACGAGCGGCAGCGTGCCAATTGACATTTGTAAAGGACCAGATAACAGTTTATGGTTTACAGAAACTGAGGTAAATAAGATCGGAAAAATTTCTACGGCAACCGGAAAGATTACCGAATATCCAATCCCAACCAATGATAGTTCACCGGAAGGAATCGCGCTTGGATCGGATGGTAATCTGTGGTTTACCGAAAGCGCGACGAGTAAAATAGGCAAAATCATACCTTCTACCGGGGTCGACACTGAGTATCAAATTCCAACCATCAATAGTGTGCCAGCGAACATATGCACAGGGCCGGACGGTAATCTATGGTTCACGGAAGATCAGGGAAACAAAATCGGTATCATTTCTCCCAAAACAGATGCTATTACTGAAATTACCATTCCAACTCCGGCAAGCGGTCCCAATAGTATAACGGAAGGACCAAATAACGAACTATGGTTTACGGAATCCAATTCTAATGGAATTGGAAAAGTAGGCAGGTAAAATTATAATCTATGATAACATTAAGTTATGACTTCTCCCCAGCTCTAAAGAGCATCATCCCAGTAATTCATACCACCCAATTTACTATTATTGCGGGATGAAACGGTTCCGAGTTTACCGCAAAATTTACCATGACCCTGTAGACGTTCCGGTAACAAATTCAGGCGTAATCAATATTTCATAACTGCCGGTGGTCGAGAAAGTAATGGTCTTGGTGCTGGTCCCCGCAGCTAACGAAGTTCGCATCGTCAAGAAAGTAATTTCGCCAATATGATATAAACTATCAGAGCCAAAATAAAGGGTGTAATCTCCCCGAACTGATGAACCAGCAGTTAAAGTAATCGGAGGGGAAGCATACAAGGCAGCAAGAGATGCATCCATCGTCGCTAATTGGGGCATATCGGCTGTCGGCCTAAACTCAATCTCAAAAGCAACTGTTTGAGCGATACTCGAATTAATTGAAAGGCTGATAGTACCGGAGCTCACAGACGGAGTTATTTGGATTCCTGCCGGCAAATTATTTACTTTAGTAGTTAAGGTAGTGAGCGCAGTTTGCGCGCTTGTCGCCGTTTGGCTGACAGTGGATAATTGGGTGTTGAGTTGAGCCGTTTGGGTTGCCAAACCACTGGTTTGCGTTTGTACTGCATTAGTTTGTGTTTGCAGAGCATTAGCTTGTGTTTGTAAGCTGCTTATTTGAGTAGTTGCTACCGCCAAATTGGTTTGTGTTTGACTTATTTGATTATCGGCATCGGTGATGGAATCAGTCACACTATCGAATTGACTTTGAGTTTTATCGCCAAGATTATTGATTAAGTTGTCCTGATAACTGGTATAGGTAACCACGTTAGAATTAGCATCGTTTAAATGTTCTAATGAATTGGTAACATTAACAATTTCTGAATTTAATAATACCTTCGATGCGGCAATTTCGTACACCATAAACCAACTTATAAGCGATGCAATTAATATGACGATAAGAGCTATCAACCAAATATTTACGCCACTGAATTTATTGAGATAATTAATTTTTTTAGGCATTGTCACTGAAAATTACCTCCTGTAATTATTAATATACTTTGCCAGTTATGTAATCCCTGGTTTCGTGTTTATCAGGGCTATTAAAGATTTTTTTTGTTTCGCCAAACTCGATCAATTTTCCCATATACATAAAAGCCACATAATCTGAGACCTTTAATGCTTCATTCATGTTATGTGTGACAATAATTTGAGTATATTCGCCTTTCATCTCAAGAATACTATTCTCAAGGGTGGTTGTTGAAATCGGATCCAATGCAGAAGCAGGTTCATCGAGAAGGATTACTTCAGGGGATATTGCCAAACTGCGGGCAATACACAAGCGTTGTTGCTGGCCAACCGAAAGAGCAAAAGCACTATCACGCAATCTCTCCTTCAATTCTTCCCAGAGAGCAGCTTTTTCCAAGCATGATTTGACGACGGCATCATGGTCGCATTTCAACTTAATCGCTTTAACTCCGTAAAGGACATTTTCTTTAATTGATTTAGGAAAAGGATTAGGCTTTTGAAATACCATGCCTACCTTTTGACGTAATAACGTGGGGTCCATTCCAAAGACATCTTCGCCATCCAACAATATTTGTCCGCTCACTTTACATCCCTGATTTAATTCGCTCAGACGATTTAAACAGCGGAGCAAAGAAGTTTTGCCGCATCCGGATGGACCGATTATCGCGGTCACTTTTCCAGGTGGGAAAACCAGATCAATTCCATGAAGAACCTGTTTTGTGTTATAAGTCACTTGCAGATTTTTAACCTCAATTCCTCCGGGGGTTCTTTTCTTTTCCAAATCAATCATTTTATCAACCCTTCGAATTTCAACATTCATCATGTCTCTTTATACCTCTTGGAAATTCTCTTTTTCAATGTCAAAGCCAGGATAGTCAGACAGATAGTAATAATCAACAGTAACAAGGCAGCAGCATATTGGTAGGTACCCATCAGTGTCTGCACAACTCCGTCTCCCATTTCTTTTCCATATCTGCAGTCAAAAATAAGGTAAGAAAGCGACGTTGTTTCGCTAAGTGGATTAATACCAAGTTGCCCTGTGCCGGCAATTAAAAAGATAATAGTGAGGCTTCCAGCTGCTTCAGCACAACCCAGAACCAGACCGGTGAAAATATTCGGCACCGACCAGGGCAGCAATATATGTGTTAAGGAATATTCCTTAGACGCTCCTACTGCTAAAGACCCTTCAAATATGTCCTGCGGCATAGATTTTAACCCCTGCTCGGCTGCTTGAGCTATCAAAGGAATAACGAGCAAAGAAATAAATATTGATGCAAGCAAAAAAGAGCTGCGTCCTACCAGCAGGGTACCATTGGGATAATAACCAAAACCATTTACAATGTAGTTGATGATGGTTCCGGGAAAATCCAGACTGACTATCCTTGTCAGATTGAGAGCAGTAATCAGGAGAATAATGCCGGATATAGCGCGAAGAGCAGTAGTAGAAAATCTGATCATTCCACCTAAAATTTTACCGGCATATTCATGCACAAAAACACCTACAGCTATTCCGATAGGGAGAGAAATCACAGAAGTCAATCCCATTAATAATAACGTACCCAGAATATAATTTCTCATGCCGGCCTGTTCCACAATATTTTGCGCCCAAACAGGCCACCCGTTTTGCCACACTTCAGAATACCAGCTTTCCGATTTGAAAGGTAATGAAAGTATTGACCAATTGAGTAGCGGCACGCCCCCTGACACAATGCGAATTATTATCACCAGGTAAGCCGTAAATATCAGAATTATTGGAAACAGAATAAACGGGTAACGCGAAAGATCATTGGCTCGGGGAGTGGCGCCGAGTAGGTAAAAAATAGAATAGCTTAACCCAGGAATGGAGACAACCAACAGGAAAAAAGCTGAGAACACCGACCGTTGAATAACACCATGAATATTTAATGTCTGGATGTATTCCGGGAGGCTCTTCAGAATGACAGCTGAGACTATCCCCAAAATAGCGAAGACAACAATACCCCATTTAGACACATTATTAGAAAAACGAGCCCTGAAATATAAAACCCCAAGCATAATTCCGAGAATGGCCAGAAAAAACACCGGATAATTTCCCAGGGAATTTGATGCCAGCGAAAAACAACCTAAAATAAACGCTAAAGCCGATATCACTAACGTAACAATCGAAATTGTTTTCACGGACTTAACCTCTTATTGAGTCTTCTTTGGATATAGGTCGCTATCCCAAGAATGACAAAGGCCATCACAAGCAATAACAGAGCAATAAAGTTACTTACGGAACTTTGTAATGCATTGCCCTCAGCTCTGGTAAAATTACCTGCGGAGACGCCGGCAATAGTTGAAGTTAGCGGGGCTACTCTTTGTAATATATCGAAGATAGGCGCAGGTAAATTATCAGCCATGAAACCGACGGCGTAAGCAACAATGATTGTCTCTCCTAATGCCGTCAGGATTCCCAGCTCCACTGCCCCACCTATTCCTGACATCGCTGAAGGAAGAGTGACAGCCGTCAGAGTGTGCCACCGGTCAGCCCCCAGGGATAACGAAGCTTCCTTTAACGAATGAGGGACATTTTGAATAGCATCGTCCATCAGTGGTGCCATTATCGGTACTATCAGCAAAGCCAGCAAGATACTACCGAGAAGCGAACTGCCATCAATTGGCAACATCGTAGGCGGAGGAAGACTCGCTGCGCTAAGTCCCTGCCCCGCAAACTTTGGTAAAATAAATAGATCAACGAATGTGATACTCATCATTGCATAGATGATCGGCGGAATACCGGATAAAACTCCGATTGTCCACCGAACTATATTGCTTACAAAACCGAAGGAAAAGTCAGTGGCAATAATGGCCAGCATTAAAGCTATCGGAGTTGCGATCAGCATAGCCAATAGTGTTACTAGAAAAGTGCCCCACAACGCCGGTAATAACCCAAAATTTTTTTGGGCATCGAAAGAATTGGAGAACAGTTTCCATCCTTCTGTAGTAACGGCCAGATGGCTTTTCAGAACCAGATTTAAGATAATCAGAAGTAAAGCAGCAAGCGGAATAATAGCGAGTATAAAAGTTGCTATTTTCAGCCACGACACGGCTTTTTTTAATCTTGACGATGGCGTTATGTTTTGCATTTTAATTCCCGGTTTGAGGTACCATAGGAAGGTACCCGGCATTCGCGATAATTTTCTGTCCGGCAGCACTCAATAAGTAATTTGCCAGGCTCTGCGTTGCGGTATCATTATCCCTGACTAAAAAATGTATTTTCTCGCTAAATTTGTAAGTTCCATCATAAATAGATTGAGGATCTGTCATCGGGTTAATGCCATCAACAGAAACTACACGGACGGGAACATGCTGAGGGGCTATGGTCATTACCTGCCGGGACGCAAACCCTAATTTGAAAGCATAATTTTGAGGCCCAAATTTTGTGGCGAAATAGTTCGAGCCCATATATTCCCAGGATAAAATCTCGTCTTCCTGATTCAGCTTTGGATCAAGAAAGCTGCTCCTTTGTGCGAGGATGGCTTTTTCGTCCAATCCTAAATCCTGGTACAGTACAGTTTGCGTGTCATATTTACCATAAGGGAAAAAGAAATTGAAATTTACTGACACGGCAGTTTTCAACCAATAGACACTCGGATTTGCAGCGAGCCAACTGCCTGGATCCAATCCTCCATTGGCAAGATAATAGTCTCCATTCCATTGCCAACTTTGGTTGGGGTTAGTCGTTAATATAGCCTTTAGATCGTCGCTGGTTAAATTTTGTAAACCGCCGTTTTTAACCAACGGTGCACCACCAAATTGCGAGTATGTTCCACCATCATATGAATTTTCATCGATGATAATGCATACTGCGTCGTAACCTATTACGTAATCTTTCAAGCCTTCCAATTCATCCGCGGTTGGTTCGCTCTCCATCACCACTGCATCACATTTTCCATTTTTAAGGTCATTAATACTGTTGGTGGAAGGCATCACCGCAATAGATGGAAATCCGGCGTCCTTCGGCATATTGTCTTCAATTGCAGTCTGCATGGAATATAAATCCCAGGAACCCGATATCCGCAGGTTTGTGCTACTCCCATCGTTCGCCGCACAACCGCTCGCCAACACAGGCAGAATCAGGGTCACCGCAGCCAGCAGTAATTTAAACCAAGTTATTTTTACTTTATCCATTTCGTGACAAACTGTTCCTTTTAGCGATGCTACGTGCTGTTCATCAGTATTATCAGATTAAGTAGATATCTACTTACTGTATAGTTATTTGGCCATTATTCACCGTGGCATTAAGATTAACCGGCGGGTCGCTGTTATCAAAAAGACCGACCTGTGATAGTGTAAATGCGACAGTTCCGCTTGCACCGGCTGTGGCTGTCATGTGCAGGATAAATACTTCGCCGTTGCCCTTAGGGCCTAAAAGCGAACCATCCGCTGCGTAACCGCCTAACATTGCTATTCCGACCGGAAAAACACGAATTCCCGGAAGATCAATCCCACCGGGGAATTTACCTATAGTATTATCAAATGTTAGGGGATTAGGTGTCAGATACTCATTAAACCCGTTAGCTTGTACAAAACTTTGATAAAATGACCCTTCTTCTACCGAGTCACACTGTACCTTAGTGGGGTCCCAATTCAATTCGCACTGAAACTGGCGGGTGGGAACACTTGTATTGATACTGATAACTACGTCAAAAGTTCCGCCTGCAGCGACTGTTTGAACCGAAGGTGTAACGCTCACGGAAGCATTGGCTGAATTTACGATACTTGCGGTATTCTGTGTTGTAAGCGTCGCCGGCGGAGGTACGATTACTTTTGTGGTGCCGCCGCTGCAACCGGACAAAAATAAGCTCATCATCGTGATGACCAGACAAACGACTCCTAAGATTTTAAGGTTTTTCATTGCTATTTTTTACTTCTCCTTATCCTTTATTCTTACGGATTCCGGCACTGAGCCAAGAATCACAATTTTAGCTGAACCTTTTGGATGTAACTCTGGGTCATATTCCAGAGAAATCATTATATGCGAGTTCGGCATATTAACCAATTCGATTTCTGATGATTTGTCATCCCGTGGGATGAGAACTCTGCCGCCAATGATTTCCAAGGTGGTTTTAAAAGGAACCCCTTTATTCTGACTTTCCTTCAATAGATCGTCCCAAACTACCTTAGATACCTCCTCATTCCTGCGAACATCTGTTTGTAAGGGCACGCTACCTGAATTTATATGGGCTTCAGATTGTGAAGTTCCAACCGGGACCGGAGAACGTCGTCTGTTCATGAGGAGAAAGGTTAATAACAGACCTGCCAATAATTCACCCGCGATAACTATTCCTGCTGTACTCCAGCCAACCCCGACTCCGCCAGTGTTTTTCAACAAGATGGCATAAAGACTAAAATGGCTGATGTTGGCGGTAATTTGATGATTTTGAGTATCCACGGTGTAATCGCACATGACCCATTTATTAGCCTGGGTATCGAAATATTCAATGGATAAATTTTTAGCTTCGGTATTTTTAGGCACCTGTGTCGTGTCATACCCGAAAACGACAGTGATAGGAGAACTGAAGGTAGTTCCTGTCGGCCCGAATTCAACGCCGCTGATAACAGTTTCACCTGTTGGAGGTTCAGGCAAAATATTATTTGGTTGGATACTAATGGATTCTACGGGGCTGCCGTCGCTCGCAACAAGTCTTGTCCCGCTATTAATCTCCAGACTGACAATCTCGTTTTTCCCGCCTAAACTGATATTCGTTTCGTTGAAATCGTCATGTAAAATGCCGCTGGTATCCATTGAATTACTGACATCAAGAGTAGTGGTTAGCGTACCCGTATCGTTTGTCTGTGAAGTCACTGTTTGAACAGACTGCGGCCTCGCGGTAGTAGGCGTTGTTGCCGTCGAGGTGGTGATAATGGGGGTTGTGGTAGTTGATGTCGTAGTAGTCGGCGTCGTAGTCGTTGAGGTTGTCGTGGTGGGCGTCGTTGTAGTTGATGTTGTTGTGGTCGGCGTTGTGGTTGTTGAAGTTGTCGTAGTCGTCGTTGTAGTCGCTGAGTTTGTATCCGTCGTAGTAGTTGTCGCTATCGTCGTGGTGGTTGCAACGGTGTAGGTAAAACTACCGGAAGAAGAGGCTGTGCCGGCGGCAGTACTCACAGATATCACGCCGGTCGTGCCACTACCGACAACCGCAGTAATCTGGGTCGATGAATTTACCGTATAACTTTGCGCCGCCGTTCCGCCAATACTAACTCCAGTCGCTCCCGTAAAATTTGTTCCCACGATAATTACATAAGTTCCACCGCCGCCGGAAACGGGAGTAAAGCTGGAAATAGCGGGAAGCGTGAGAAAAGTAAAGCCCGACTTCGAACTCATCCCCCCCGCAGTATTGACGGTAACACTGCCGCTGGCGCCGTTACCCACGGCTGCGACAATTTGGGTATCTGTATTAGAAACAATTGTTGCGGCGGTGCCTCCAAACGTAACCGAAGTTGCTCCGGTTAAACCGGTGCCGTTAATCGTGATATGAGCCCCGCTGACGCCGGATGTAGGGCTGAATGAGGTGATACTGGGAGCGGGGGTTGAGGTCGCGGAAGAGATTGTAATCTGACCGCTGACGCCGGTGGCATTCAGGCTAACCGGCGCTGTACTGTTATCATTTATCAGCACCTGTGAAAAGGTGAAAGTCGCTGTTCCGCTAGCGCCAGATTTAGCCGTCATGTGTAAAACAAAAGCATCACCGCTGCCGGAAGGCCCGGCAAGAGTGCCGGACATTTGATCTGTGTAATTTCCTCCGATCATAGCTATCCCGGCGCTGGTGGGAGGATTACTCCCACTCACTACGGTAGGGAATGTTCCGTTTGTATTGTCATAGGAAGGGGGATCATGCGGCATAACCACGACTGAGCCATTGTTTGCTGTAGCGAATGATTGATAAAAAGTGCCATCTGTTACCGAGTTGCATTGTACTTTGGTGGGGTCCCAGGTCAAAGTACATTCCATCGAGCGCGTTTGCACGCTAGGCCCCACGTTAATTACAATGTGAAGATCAAAATTACTTCCGGGACTGACAGTTTGCACGGATGGCACGGCGCTGATAGTAGCACCACTGCTCGTCGCCATTACCGGATGAGAAAAAATAAGAATACTGACCAAACAAATAATTACTGCTCCAAATCTAACTAATTTAACTTGCATCCCACTCCTTCATTTTATTAATTTCGAAATGGGTCTCATTATCAGGCCCTGCCAAACAAAAAATACCCCGAATTTCATGAATATTCCGATATTTCTCATCCTAGTTCCATGTCAATTGTCAACCTGTCTTTTTCTACTGTTCCTGACAACCAGGATAACCAGTCCGCCAACGACCAGTACCGAGGCAATCACGATGCCGAAAAGAGACCAACTGATACCGGTACCGGTTGCGGCACTATTATTTTGAATCACCGGAACGCCATTGGCGCTTTGCAGTAAGTTGCCGCCCAGACCGATAATATTACCGGATAATTCGGATATGGGGATATTACCGGAAACGGTGCTGTTATCAGCCGAAATGCTGATATTTTCAAAAGCCAGCCATTTATTACCGCTGTAATAGTATAAAGAAAGACTATTCGGGTCAAAATTACCGATTTCGCTGTTATTATAATGTACAGTTACCTGGGCCGTCCCGTTAGCGTAGCCTGCGATACTGACACCAACATATTTGACGGCTGTTTTTCCGGTGCCGCCTTTAATCGTCCCGACTGAAAATGTGATATTATTTGAAGGTTGACCGTATTTAGCAGCAACAATTGAACCGCTGCCGCTCACTCCCGTCAGGTTTACTTCAGTATCGGCTTGTTGCGTCGCATTTAGGTATGGATTAGGGTCGTTATTGAAACTTAAACCTGCCAAACTCGAAGCTAAAATAGCAGGCGGCAAACGGTCTGCCGAAAGGTCCGCAGCAGTAGTTGTTACCGCAGCCGATGGTATAGTTGTGGCCACGGTAGTGGTGGAAGAAACCGGAGTTGTAGCTGTTGTTGAAATTGTCGAAGTCGTTGTTGTGGCGACGGAAGTTGTTGTTGTCGCAGTGGACGTAGTAGTAGTACCCGCTAACGTAGTAAAAGTTAAATCCCCGCCGTTAATAACGGAGACCCCTCCGGCATTCGCCTGGAAATGATAAATCGTATTGGGGGCCAGGCCGGTAATGCTGGTTTGAAATACGCCGGTGGTTGTCAACGCCAAAATTGCAGTTGAGGTACCATAACTGGTACTTGTACCATAGGCGAAGGTTACTTTAATCATCCCGGAACTTCCCAGGGATGTTAACTTACCGTTTAAAGTGGCGCTGGTGGCAGTAATATCCACAGCATTCATTGTGGTCACTGCCGGAGCGCCATAAGTGCCGGAAGTTTGAAAATAGAAAGTATTCGAGGCAAGACTGTTGCCGGTGATGTTGGTCGCTGTCATTTGCCAGCAATACTGCTGGCCGTTAAAAAGGTAACCGGCCGGCAGCGTAAAAGAAGTCCCGGTCAGTTGGTCGCTAACGTAAACTAAATTACTGGTGCTGTAAGGAACACGGCTGACGTTCAGGGTATAATAGTCTGCGCCGGAAACAGTGTTCCATTGAAAATTGGGCGTCAGGGTTGAGATTGTCGTACCGGGAGACGTGCTGTTGCCAGGCGCTACCGGAGTAGGCGCCAACGGTGTCGGCGGCGGATTGGCAACAGAAAAACTGATTGTCTTGGTGGCCAACAACGTACCGTTGGCCATAGTAACATCCGATTTTACCGTGTAATTGCCGGCGCTCAATCCGACGTTGTATTGGTTATCGATAATCCTGGGAGTTTGCGGAAGCAGCGAAGGAGCGGGAACTGCCATCTGGTTCTGCCATTTAGTATTGCCTGAACTGTCTTTAACCGTTACAGTGTTTTCAGCGCCGGTAATGCGGCAATTACCGGTATTATTAAAAGCGGTATCGAAATCCACAGCTTTACCGGTATAGACGCTGGTAGTGCTGGGGTTGGAAAAGCAAGATAAACTGATGATGTTTCCGGTATATGAAGGCGTAAATCCGGCAGTAGTGACTATCACCGGGATAAGAATTCCGGCAACAATACTCACCCCGCCTTGACCTGGTGCACTATAAATATAGATACACGCATATCTTTCACCGGGAGTGGTATTGGCAGGGACACTGATTGTGGCAGTGAGAACTTGCGATGCTCCAGCAGCCAGATTGATTGAAGTTTTATCCAGGCTGATAAATGTGCGTGCACTATTGGTGCCTGTATCCTGCGCCGGTTGTACCGGGCCGGAAGCCCCCTGTGCAGTCTGGGTTAAGCCATCGACTTCTGCAGTCAGGTTAACACCGCCGCTGCTGCCGACCGTGATCGGCTGTGTCAGGTTATGGCCAGGTGCAATGGTTACATCTAAAATTTGAACACTAACGCTCAGGTTAGTGCCGCTATCGGCAAAAACAGGCAAAGAAATAAAAACCGTTAACAGGCTGACAACCGCGAAAGCGGCAAAAATTCTGAATAATTGCTTCCTCATTTTTTCCTCCCCGCACAAACTCATTACTTGTTTGCTGGGAGCGACATTAAGTCGCTCCCAGCAAACATTGGATTCTTAGTAGGCTGTGGTAGTGCAGATGTAGGTCGCGGTCATGTGATAGACATAACCGGTAGCTAGGGCGGCATCATTAAAAGTAACAACCTGAGTAAATCCGACAGGGATTGTCCGGCTGTATCCGGAAGCTCCGGTAAGTCCGGAAACGTTACCGGTGGCCAGATTCTGGGGAAGGTTAGAGAAGAATAAGGAGTACGCGTTAGAACCCTGATTAGCAGTTGATGCAATATACAAAGGATTCTGTAATTGAGTCAACTGTGACGCGTAGCCGGAGGTGCTGTTCCATTTGGACAGATAGCCACCGTTCTCACCTGAGGCGGTTACTACCCAGGACTGGTTTGAATTGACAGTCATGCTGTTAGCGACAGCATTGATATTGGATTGTCCGGGGAAAAATGCCGCAGAAGCGGAACCGGAGTTACCTGCATAGGTCCACTGATTAACTGGTGCAGGAGCGGTAAAAATGAAGACGGTATTCAGGGTACCGGTGATATCTTGGCTGCCGCTAATAACATTAGGCGAAGTGAAGTAATAGCTGATGGTGGCGGTGTTGTTGTTTTCGTTCCACTCGTTCACAGCATGGCCGGAATCAGCGGTTACAACGATGTTATCCTGAGTACCGGTGACGGTGATGGTGCCGGTTGTCTGCGGATTGGAAGCGCCGTTAGCTAGACCCGGGCAAGCAATAACGATTGGGATGCCGCCATTGATAACGATGGACGTATTGCTGGCGGCGGCGGCGCCCGGTCCATTATTAGTAATGGTGTAGCTAACGGTGTAGGTATTCGTAGTGGCAGGTGACGCAGAGCTCGAGGTCGGGTTGGTGCTGATAGATGAAACAACCAGGTCGGGAAGAATAGTATAGCTGATGCTGGCGGTATTGTTGCTCTCGCCGTACAAGTTACCGGAATCGGCCGTGACGACGATAGAATCGGTCCCGGAGGCGCTGACAGTCAGAGGAATAGAGAAATCCTGGTGTCCACCGGCTGCCAGAGAATTAACGGATAGTACCGTGGGAGTTCCGCTATTGATGGCATAGGAAACAGTGGAAGCAACTGAAGTTGCATTGGCATCCGATACCGTGAAGTTCAAGGTATAGCTGGCTGATGAACCGTTGGCAGGACTGGTGGAAATACTGGAAACACTCAGGGCTGGTAGTGTCCCGATGACGACGTACAGGGTGCTGCCCAGGTTCGCGGGAAGAGCGCTTGTCCCATCGCTGCCCGTAACGAAAATTGCATGGCCTCCGGTAGTTGTGAGTGTTAAAGGAATCATGCTGTTGTTGGCGGCTGCCGTCGCCGTAAAGGTTAAGGATTCGGCAACAAAGGGTGTGCCGTTACCGGTAGGACCGTTTCCCGGGTCACCGGTGATGGATGTGCCCCAGTAAACACTGGAGGTAGTAAGTACTGAAGTCGGGGTATATGTCCCGGCGGGCTGGCTAAGGTTGGGGTTTGCACTATTATCAGCGTTTGCCCAATCCGACCAGTAACTGCTCATGGTAAGGTTGGACCGGGTAGTGGTCAAGGTGCCGGCCGTGAAATCAACCTCGGCCTGAAAACCACGACTGACAACTGTTCCAGGATTGATGTTCAGATTCACGGTGAATGTGCCGCCATTAGGTATCGAAACCGTAGTGGCGCGCTCCAGGTCGATAGATACGCCGTTGGCCGGCGGAGCCGGCGGAGCGGCGTATACAGGAAAGACAGATACGATTAAGGTACCAATCAGCGCAGCCACAGTGGCTAAGCCGGCGAGTGCCATTTTTTTAGTTGAAATTTTCACTCTCTTTCTCCTATTTTTTTAATATTTTATTTTGGTTACTAAGGTTCGCTTGAAGGATGCGGGTAGTTGGCTAAATTGACACCGTACCAGTTACCGACATCACCGATATCACTAATATTGATAACTCCATCTGGAACAACATCCGCATGGATATTCCAGCCTGTATCCGTGGAGCTTTGTCCGTAATGGTTGCCGATTTCACCGATATCCGCAATATTGATGGAATTGGTGGAATCGATGATGACATCTTCAGGCGGTTCCAGCATCAGGAAGCCCTCTGCGGCAACAGTGGCCTGACCCTGACCGTAGAGTTGAGCCATGCAGGTGGTAAGTGCGGAATCAGCCGAAGTAGTTTGATTGGTTAATGTTACCAGATACAGGTAACGGGATAGCGGATAATAATAGGAATATACATTAATTGGGGTCGGATAATAGGGGTTGCCGTCGACCGGATTAACAACCGCAATGTCGCGGATATTGGCGCCCGCAGTGCCGGCACCGGTGGTATGACCGAAACCCATGCCGACATAGCCGATTGATGCGCCGTTGGAGTTATCATCGATGAATGACTGCTCGTCGATATTGGCGTCGATGCGGTTGGCATCTGTGATTCCGGAGACCTTCTGTTCCAGCGCATAGTTAGAATCGCCGGCCGCATCAAGGTTGGTTCCGTTCTTGGCGAAGTTGCAGCCGAGGACCGGAACAGACTGAGCGATTGTAACGGTCGGCGCTGTAGTATAGCCGGCGCCCGGATTGGTGATGATGAAGGAAGTGATATGGCCGTAGCCGTCATATTCTGCGGTCGCCGTAGCATTGGGTCCGCCGCCGATTAAAACAAC
>JBKQML010000054.1:0-5074 GCA_052326545.1 Dehalococcoidales bacterium | reverse complement strand
TTCCTCCAGGCCCATTCTTCGATTAGAAAAGAGTGATGGCAAAATCTAATTAAATAAACTCTCAACACAAATATCGAAATACTTGTATCAAAATACAAAATATAAATTTACACCGGCGGGTAGCTTTAAGCCTTGTTGTATAACCTCAAACATTCGCTGCGCTCAGTACCATAGTCATAATCTTCTCCACTCAAGGGGGAAGAGACTAGCCGGGGGGATTTTGTCGCTATTTTGACGGCCCCTTCCCCAAATTCTCACATGATGGGGTGAGAGGGCTAACCGAGTCAGGATTCATCGCAAATGGGAAGGGACTGGATTCCCGATCAGGTCGGGAACGACAAGGAAGGACAGGGCCTTCGGCTACGCTCAGATGGGATAGAACGCGGCAGGCGTACATTTCAACTGCTGTTGAAAGTATTTCATCGGAATAATCAAAGTTAGAAACTCGCCCCTTGTAGAGATGATTTCCGGCCAGAGGCGGACGCAGAATGTTTCGGATTTCGATATTCGAATTTCGGATTTAAAGGGTTATTTTAATCCGAATTTCCTGGCGGCTTTACGCAGACCGTCCAGCGAACCGGCCAGCGTCCTGTCGTCGATGCAGTAGGAGATGCGGAAATGCCCCGCCCCGCCGAAGCCGACGCCCGGCACCGCCAGCACCAGTTCTTCCTGTAAAGCGCGCACAAATGCGACATCGTCCGGAATGGGGGATTTCGGGAACATATAAAAGGCGCCCTGCGGTTTAACCAGCGAATAACCCATCTCTACCAGGTTCGAATAGAGGAAGTCGCGTTTTTTCTGGTAGTCGGCAATGGAGACGGTGACATCCTGCAGGTAACGGACAATATGCTGCATTATCGCCGGGGCGTTGACGAAGCCCAGAATCCGGTTGCAGTAAATGAAACCGTCCATCAGTTCCTGCTTATCCGGACAATCCGGATGAATGGCGATGTAGCCGATGCGTTCGCCGGGCAGCGCCAGGTCTTTGGAGTGTGAAGTGGCGATGACGGCCCGCGGGTGGAACAGTAAAGGCGACGGGTATTTCAACCCATCGTAAATCAGCTTGCGGTAAGGTTCGTCGCTGATGAGGTAAATCTGGGTGCCGTACTGCACTTCTTTTTTCCGCAGTATTTCCCCGATTTGCCGCATCATGTTTTCACTGTAAACCACGCCGGTGGGATTATGCGGTGAGTTAATAATAATCGCTCTCGTTTTCTGGTTGATGGTTTTTTCCAGAACATTGAGTTTCGGCAGGAATTGCTCATCGGTGGCCGTGAATTTATAGATGCCGCCGTGATTATCGATGTAATTCAGATACTCAAAAAAACAGGGGGTAAAGAGAATGACTTCGTCGCCGGCATTGAGAATGGTTTTCATGATAACATTAATCGCGCCGGCAGCCCCGACGGTCATCACGATATCGCCGGCGGTTAAGCTCAGGCCGGTCTCTTTGGACAGTTGCGCGGCGACGGCGGTCCGGGTTTCCAGATAACCCGCGTTTTCCATGTAACGGTGCAGGCCGGGCGTGGTGCTGTTCGCCAATTTTTTCAGTTCAACGAAAAATGCTTCAGGAGGTTCAACAATCGGATTGCCCAGCGTCAGGTCGAAGACTTTATCGGCACCGTAGCGCTTTTTCATGATATTGCCCTCGTCGAACATCTTGCGGATCCAGGAGCCGGTTTCCATGTTCTTACGGACTTTTTCAGACATGAACATTTTCGATTTCCTTTCTGCCCGCGGCAAAGGCAGCCAGGTTGAGCTGCCAGAGCTTTTGGGGCAGGTGTTTTTGAACAGCGTTTTGCCAGTCCGGCACGGTGAAGGGCAGGAAAACCGAAAGACAGCCGAGCATGAAGATGTTCAGCGCCCGGGAATTGCCCAGGGCGATGGCCTGCCGGGTGCCGGATACCAGGTAAATCTTGCCGGCGCGCTGTTTCAGAATCTGCATCACTTCCGCATCGGACGGATATTTCTCGGCGCCGAGATTGACGGAAAGCGGGGGTAAAGCGTGGTCGTTGATAATCACGATACCGCCGGGACGGAGATAATTCGCCCAGCGGACGCCTTCCAGCTTCTCGAAGGCCAGCAGAATATCGACACCGCCTTCTTTAATCAGCGGCGAGTAAACTTTTTCGGCGATGCGGACGTGGCTGACGACGCTGCCGCCGCGCTGCGCCATGCCGAGGGTATCGGTCTTTTTGACGTCATAACCGGCGGTGAGCGCCACTTCCCCGATGATATCGCTGGCGAGGATGTTGCCCTGTCCCCCGACGCCGGTCAGCAGCAGGTCGAACTTGGGTTTGGCGTTCAATTTTTGACCTCCGCTTTCAGGCGGGAGACCGGCCCGATGGCCTGTTTGGGGCAAACCTGCGCACAGATGGTGCAGCCGGTGCACATCGTCGCGTCAATCACGGGCTGTTTGCCATTGGTTTGAATCGCCGGGCAGCCGACCAGCAGGCAGATGCCGCACTGGTTGCACTTGGTGGTATCGATAATCTGGGTTTCGCCGTGTTTGGGAACGTGCACGACACAGGCGCCGCGCACGATGATCACGGAGAGCTCACTGGAATCCAGGGCGGATTTGACGGCCGTCCTGATTTCTTTGATGTTGAAAGAATTGACGACAGCAACATTTTTCACCCCGACGCCTTTGACGACGTCTTCCAGCACGACTTTGCCGCCGGCCTGGCCCTGCACAGAGATGCCGGTGCCCGGGTGTTCCTGGTGGCCGGTCATGGCGGTGGTGCTGTTATCGGTGATAATGACCGTGATTTTACTCCGGTTGTAAACGGCATCCACCAGCGGCGTGATGCCGGAATGCAAAAAAGTGGAATCCCCGATGACGGCCACGATTTTAGCGCACAGGCCGACCTTTTCCATGCCGATGGCCGTCCCGATACTGGAGCCCATGCAGCCGTTGGTATCCATGGCGTTCAGCGGCGGGTAAGCTCCCAGCGTGTAGCAGCCGATATCGCCGGCCACGACCAGCTTGGGCTCTTGGACGGGTTTTTCCTTGGTGCCAGGGAGTTTGAGACGCTGCCCGATGCCGGCCAGGACATAGAAAAATCCGGTGTGGGGGCAGCCGGGACATAATAACGGTGGGCGTTTGGCCAGTTCCGCGGGCACTGTCAATTTTTCCGGTACAGGAGTCTTAATAATACCCATTTTTCTGCCGGCAGATTCGATAATATCGTTGTTCAGCTCGCCGCAGCGGGGAATGAACTGCTTGCCTTCGCATTTGATGCCCATCGCCTTGATGTGGTCTTCGAGGAACGGGTCGAGTTCTTCCACGACCAGGATACGGTCGACTCTGGAGGCAAAATCGCGAATGAGTTTTTCGGGTAGGGGATAGGTCATGCCGAGTTTCAGGAAAGACGCGTTGGGGAAAACTTCCCGGGCATACTGGTACGAGATGCCAGTAGCGATGATGCCCAGGCTGCGGTCTCCCATTTCAATTTTATTAAAAGGGAAAGTCTCGGCATAGGAAGCCAGTTGCTGCATCCGCTCTTCCATGGCGACATGGCGGACGCGGGCGTTGACCGGCAGCATCACCCATCTTTGCATGTCGAGGGAGAAGCCGATTTTTCGCGTGGATATGGTGCGCGTGTCTTTCACCTCGACAATTGATTTGGAGTGGGAGATGCGGGTAGTGGTGCGCAAGATGACGGGGGTATCGAATTGCTCGCTGATTTCGAAGGCACAGGCCATCAGGTCGTAGGCGGATTGGCTGTCGGTCGGTTCCAGAATCGGGACTTTGGCCAGTTCGGCGAAATGACGGTTATCCTGTTCTCCCTGTGAACTGTGAATACCGGGGTCGTCAGCCTCAATCAAGACGAAACCGCCGTTTACACCGGTGGTGGACACAGCGAGAAACGGGTCGGCGGCAACATTCAAACCCACCTGTTTCATCGAGACCATGACCCGCGCACCGGCATAACAGGCACCCATGGCTACCTCGACGGCCACTTTTTCGTTGGTGGACCATTCGGCATAGATGTCTTTGTGGACGGCGACGGTTTCCATGATTTCGGTGCTGGGAGTGCCGGGATAGGCCGACGCAAAAGCGACGCCGGCATGATAGGCGCCAAGCGCCATGGCCTCGTTGCCGGAGAGTAATTTTTTCATTAGACTCATTATAACACGGCTGAGTTACGAGTGGTGAGTAGTGAGTTACCGGTGAAATAATCAAGTTTCAATAAACAATACATTCGCTAAAGCTCAGTATACATTACTTCGTAAGTACTATAGCCTTGTAATCAAGAAAAAAATGAATATTATATGGTTTTGGAGGAGAGTTGCGGTGCATAGGCAAGGGTGGGGAATTGAAGCTCTTACTGAGGCTGAGATGTTAGGCGGGCAGGTTCGTACATCAACTGAAGTTGAGTACCTCCGGTCTTCGGCCTCCGGAAACCTGCCCCTACAGTAAATCGATAATACTCCCAGTGTGTTAAAATTAAAGTGCAAAGATGGATATTAAAACGATTGCCACCAACCGTAAAGCTTTTCACGAATACACCGTTCTGGAAAAACTGGAAGCGGGGATTGTGCTGACCGGTTCGGAAATAAAGTCGATAAGGGCAGGAGAGGTCAGCATGAGTGACGCTTATGTCCGTGCCGACCGCGGTGAGTTGTGGCTGTATAATGCGTATATCGCACGGTACAATGCGGCCAGTTATCTGGGACATGAACCGGCCCGCACCCGAAAGTTGTTATTACACCGCAAACAAATTCGTCAGCTTGTCAGTCAGATAAAAGAGAAAGGGTTTACACTGATACCGTTGCGATTGTATATCAAAGACAGTTACGCGAAACTGGAAATCGCGGTAGCCCGCGGTAAAAAACTATACGATAAACGCGAAGCGATCAACAAGCGGGAAAATGCACGCAACCTGGATAGAGTAATGAAGACAAATCGGGTAGGCAGAGGGTAGGAGCATAGAACTCTTACCACACATAAAATGGGGACGCGTGGTTCGATAGGGGAGGTTAGTTACAGAGTTGCAAGCTGAGGTGCTATCACCCTCACAAAACAGGTAGCAGAAAACAACTGCCAACGAAAACGTATTGGTTGCCGCCT
>JBKQML010000053.1:0-5658 GCA_052326545.1 Dehalococcoidales bacterium | reverse complement strand
TATTACAAAAATGAGAATGACTAAAGCCGCCATATGAAAACTAACACGATAGAATATATTGAGTGTGGCCGTGACGGCTGCGTCAAACAGCAATGCCACAAGAGTGGAAATCAAAATGTTTGGTGCTTTTAATAAATATAAGATCAACAATGAAGGTATTCCTAATGAAAATGTTAAGATCAGAATTTCTCTTGGATGTTTCTTTAAATATTTAGTTATTGTACCTATCGATGTTTTATCATTTCCATGCCTCAATAATCTTATGTAAATATAAAACATCGGAATTACGGCGAAAAATAACAGAATAACAGCAACACAACCAATCATCCTAAAAATATCACTGATTTTGGTAACTGCTATTAACACTAATATTAACTGGCTCAGGATCGAAGGATTGGTAAAATTAGAAATTTTTAAAGCTATTTTGTCCGATCGTTTTAGTTGATTGTACAAACTCTGTAGCCTCTCCAACAATTAAACTTGGTTTTATTGTACAAGGGTTTAAAACGGACATCAAATGTGATGAGATGGGAAGTATTAACAAAATCTAAAAATTTTAAGAAATGTTGTAGGAAGGTGGAACATGGGCCAACTGCAGACACAGATAAGGGTAATTTTTTAGATTATTAAATGAGTCTCTTGCTAACACTCGGATTATACCTTATGATACTTTTTTAAATAATATTAAAAACCTTTCACAAATTCTCTTGGGACTATCATAATCAAGTGTTATATATGAATACGCGGCATTAATTCATGGGGCAAAATGCCTTAAGATTAATATGGGTTTATATTCATCCCGATGTTTGTTCAGTGGTAATACCTAAACAAAGTAAAGGGCGTTCGGTGAAAATCGGACGCCCTTTTTCTATTTACGACGCTCTTATAAATTGAAACTGTTTTTATTCTTTCCGGATTTATATCAGACAATATCTGAGAACAGGGAGAAGGTTAACGGGGGTTTGATATATAATCTAGCTGCAAACGACCCGCAGCACTATTCTTATGTTAAAAAAGTGAGGTATATTATGAGCGCTAAATTCACCGCAGGACAACGAGTCAGAATTGTTCGAATAGATGATATACCATACGGGCTAAAATATTCATATCTTGAGGCGACTATCGATAAGACCGGAGTTATCCAGGAGTATGACGCGCAGTCTTCCAGGTACATTGTTCGTCTTGACGAAGATGGGAGTCTACTCAGCCTTACAGAAAATGCGCTGGAAGAGGCAGAATAAAGACGAACTAATAATTTCACCGGTTTATTCTGGCATTTCAGTATGTTTTCACAAAGATGCCAATATTTTTCAGGGTAATGTAAGTTCAGGTTAAAATTACATCATAGACAAAAGCCTGATTAAATTTTAATGTCTCCTTTTTTTATAAGTAGAATACTCAGCAAGTTCTATAAACAGCTATTGACTTTTCAAAAATGAGAGTGCTATTATTTTGCCAGATATTTTGTAAAAAGTAGTATTTCCCTCTCTTGCCAATGCCTCAGTTGAAACTGAGTATGGAGGGAAGACCATTATCAACCAACCGGACACTGCAAAAAAACCAGAAGATGTAAAAAAGCCCAAAAAACGCAGGGGCTGTTTTTTCTGGGGGTGTATGTCCACCCTTGGGATTATTGTCGTTGCTGCATTACTCCTCAGTATTTTCGTCTTTAAGGTTCCGGAAAGAATCGGGCTAATTAAACCTGCCTACGAACGTGTTCTCTCCCAAACGCCTGATAGGGAAACCGCACAATCAATAATGAGCGCATTTCAAAATGCGGGTGTTGATACCACCGGATTGACCGCGTATGTTTTCCCTGAGAAGAATTCTAAGAATAGCATGCTGCTGACCGTGGCCGATAGTTCCCAGGGGTTTGATTTCAGTAATTATGGAACAACCGACCCGATTCCTGAGTTTTTAGTTCAATTGGCGAATTCCAGTTCGACTTATAATATTGACCGTGTAGCTTTTGAATATCTCGATGATGATGGCAATCCGGTGGTTGACGTTACAGCACCCACAACTGCAATACTGCAATATTCCAGTGGGCAAATATCGGAAACAGCTTTTTTAAAGGCAATAGACGCGAAGATTGATTTTTCGCAGTTTGTAACAATGGGGTTACCATGAAAAATAAATTACTTAAAATAATCTGCCTGTTGATGACAGCCTTGATTTTCCAAACCTGCCTGACGGGATGTACTTCTGCCAGTCAGGATCTCCTTCAGGGTTTTGTGCAGGAGTGGATTAATACTAAATTTGGAATTGATACCACCAGTACGAATCCCTTTATAAAAGCCTGGGAGTGGGGTGAATTAATCGCGTTGGTCAGCGGAAATGGTACCGGAAAGGGTGTTGATCAGGCAGCTTTAAGCACAGGTAAAATGATATATAATTATGCTCAAGCTGAAAACTTAATGGCCCAGGGGCTCGCAAATCGTGACGAAACACTGATTGCTCAGGCAATAGCTCTTCGACCCGGCGATTGGAGCTATAAGCTTTCACTATCGCTGATGGCCACTGAAAATGGACAGGACGTTACCTCTACCATATATGGCACCGAAGCTGAAGACCAGCTAAAAGGCGACGATAATGTTTCAGAAAGCTTACGTTATGATACACAAGTAATCAATGAGTATGGAAGCTTTGTCGCCGGAAGCCAGTTTACTTCCACCTACGATTATACAAAAATGCAAATTTACTGGGATTTGTCCAACGCTTATAAAGACAGATATTATATTACTCAAAATTCGGAAGATCATAATTATGGTAATGCTTATTATGATAAATACAAAGCGCTTGGCGGAACCAAGTAAAATATTTTAAATTTTCTTGATTTTCCGACCAAAGTACATACCTTCCAGAGCATATAACTTTATCTGTAACGGAGCGGAAACGCCGATGTTTATTATCAGCAGCAAGTAATTGTTTTCTAAACTAATTTATCTCTTTTCCGTCCAGATACAATTTTGGAGTATTCGCCATAAAGCCACTGCACTTGATTTCTGCTTTCTTTCCCTTAACTTCGAACTTAATTTGTGGTGGCAAGCCACTTATCGATGTCCCCCATTTATTGACTTCTACTCCATTAACTTTCAAACAACCACCCCCCACAAACGAGCCTGACTTCACTTCAATAACACACTGTTGACCTTCTATCTCGGTTTTCCATGTTTTGTTCGCCATTTATTTACCTCCCGTCTAATCGGCATCCATCTACATGCTATTATATTCCATAATCATGCTTGAATAAATCATTCTTTTGGTTATTCTGCTTTAGTGCTTTAGTATGATATTTAATATTTTAAAAGCATCTTTAATGTTATTCCACGGTTCTTGTCTGTTGTTACCGGCGGAATTGTAAGTTTATCCGCACTAACGCACTCAAGGAACGGGGGATATGTTCATGTTTGGACAATATTGATAAATTATTCCCTCCGCCTAAATAAAAGAGAGCGGGACACACAAACTAAGTTTCCTGCTCTCTTTGTAAATACGTGCTCTAAATGTTTAAGCGTAGTTCAACTATTGGAGGCTATTCGCACAGACCCATCTACTTCCCCTTAGCTGCAATGACCTCTTCCACCCACTGCATGGCCACCAGCATTGTCGGGAAACCGGCGGTAGTGGTTGACAGTAGCACTGCCTGCCTGATCTCATCGGGGCTGACGCCGTCTTCCAGCGCCCGCTGTGTCAGTTTCTGCACGTTACCTTCGTGGCCTAATCCGGTCGCCACACCAAGTTTGATGAGATGCTGTGTCTGCTTATCGATGGGTCCCGCTTTAGCACACTCCGCCCCCAGTTGGTCGAAACTCTTCGCAACTCCTGGATAGCGCTTCTTGAATTCCGTGAAGTACTTCGGTGAATATTTCATGACACCCTCCTTCAACGAACAATTCCCGGTATTTTCAGTAACTTACAACCTTATTATGGCACTAAAACAACTTTAATGGAGTCTTCGCCTTTCTCGGCGAGTTCAAAACCTTTCTTGAAATCATCAAGCTTGAGCACGTGCGAGACTACGCCTTTGGTCGATAGTCTCCCGTTCGCCATCCAATCCAGCACCGTTTGATAACAGTACGGCCCCAGATGCGAGCCGTGAATATTAAGTTCCTTCATATCTCCGACAATGGTCCAATTGACCGATACAGGATCTATAAAGAAACCAAACTCGACAAAAGTACCCAGTTTTCTGATTATTTCCAGACCCTGCGTAACGCTTGTCGGGAATCCGGTGGCTTCAATATAAACATCGCAGCCGATGCCGCCGGTCAATTCCTTGACCATGGCAGCCACATCCTCTTTCGCGGGATTCAGGACAATATCTGCACCCAATTGTTTGGCCAGTTCCAGCCTTTTCTCTTTGATATCCAGGACGATGGCCAGCTTAGGATTCTTTATTTTGATGAATTCCAGCATCCCTAATCCCAGTGCGCCGGCACCCGAAAGCACCACGACATCATCATTCTTGATTTCGCCCCTGTCGACGGCGTGCTTACTGCACGAGTAAGGTTCGATCAATACAGCGGTTTTCATCGGTATACTCTCCGGGATATGATAATTTAGCGCGCCCTTTTGAAACTTCATGTATTCCGCCATACCGCCATCATATTTAAAGCCGTAAAGTCCGCCGTTCAGGCACATCCAATAATGCCCGGAAAGACAATTTTTACAATACCCGCAAGGGACAATCTGTTCGGAAGTCACTCGATCGCCAATCTTAAAATCGCCTTTGACGCCCGGCCCCGTTTCCACGACATGTCCGATAAACTCGTGTCCCGGGGTAAACGGTTTTTTAAAGTGCGGCGGCACGCCTTTACTGCCCCAGGCCTCTTTATTATGCGAAAGTTTGACATCGCCGATGCAAATACCGCAAGCCTCGACTTTAACCAGCATTTCCCCTTCGCCCACGGTCGGCACCGGTACTTCTTCAATCTGGTATTGCGGAACAGGGTCTTCTACCCGGTAATCCCCGACCGAACGAGCCATTAATGCCCTCATTGTTTTATTAGTTCCAGCCATTATTGTTCCTCCTTTAGATAAAACGTAATTTATACATTAATTATTGAGAATTATAGCACAATATTTTATAACTAAACGATTAAACTCCGGTTCTTGACTTCAGTTACCGGGCGGATTAAAGTATCCTTACTATTTTGATGAAATAATATCACACGCACAGATTAACCAACCGGCGTACCTGCGAATAAGATAAGAATAGGGGCTGATTTTGAAAAAATATCATAAGGAGCTGATGGATGAACCGTATTAAAATTGACCTTGAACTCATCTTGAGTAACGTTGACCGCAACATTTTCGGCGGGTATATGGAGCTGGGATATCAAGATACCAGATTCGCATATCTGGATATCGGTGATTCTGCAAAGGCTGATAAAAGTGCACTGCGCAGCGATGTCCGGAATGCCCTCGAGCAAATGAACTTTTCCAACATTCGCTTCCCCGGTGGCAATTTCGCCTCCGGATACCGCTGGAGGGACGGCGTAGGACCGCGGCGAGAGCGTCCGGGACGTCATGACCTGGCCTGGCGGTGTACCGTTGCGAATCAATACGGCACCAATGAATTCGTCAATCTTTGCCGTGCGCTGCATGTCGAGCCTTACCTGTGTGTGAATTGTGGTGATGGCGATATGAGAGAGG
>JBKQML010000052.1:0-8544 GCA_052326545.1 Dehalococcoidales bacterium | reverse complement strand
TCTCGCTATCACGACATTCACCCACGTGCAAGCACGTGGAACTCTGCCCTTCGGGCTTTTATTAGAAAGCCAGGCTCTCAAAGAGCTTGGCTTTGACGTTTCCCCCAAATCCATCAGTTACGGGCTTTATCTCGCCGATAAGCATCTGTACGAAGAAAATTCGCGTTTGCCCATACGGCAGCGAAGCCAGGAAGAGCAGACCAAGCTTTATGCCGGTTTCCACCGCATTATTCTGAAAGAAACCGGGATTGACGCGACCGACGAGCAGGTGATGAGACTGCTGACCCGGATGTTTCAGTTCAATGCCAGCATGAAGTTCGTGCTTTTTGACGATGTCATCGATACGCTGAAGTCTTTGAAAGCACAAGGTCTGAAACTGGGTTTACTCACCAACCTGCAGACTGAAGTGAGCTCGATGTGCCGCGAACTGGGCATCGCCGATTATCTGGATTTTACGGTCACTTCCGCGGAAGTGGGCGCCGATAAACCCCAGCCACCGATTTTCCTGAAAGCGCTGAATTTAGCCCGCGTCAATGCGGCTGAAGCGATTCATGTCGGCGACCAGTACCAGAACGATGTGCTCGGGGCCAGAAGGGTGGGGATTACACCGATACTGCTGGACCGTGCGGACTATTATAAAGAAATTACCGATTGCCCGCGCATAAAAAGCCTGAAGGAAATCAGCAAATACGTGAATTAAACATTCACCAGTTTTTCCACATCCATCCCGACGAAAGTCTAGATCCCGCTACCTGTATTCGTTAATTGGTGGGCTTTGCTCACCCTACTTTGAAACTAATAACCCGACCGCCCGGGCGGACAGGTTCGAAACCTGTCCCTACGTAATGGCGGGACTATTATAAAGAAATTACCGATTGCCCGCGCATAAAAAGCCTGGAAGAAATCAGCAAGTTTGTGAATTAAACATTCACCGGTTTTTCCACATCCATCCCGACGAAAGTCGGGGTCCAGCTACCTGTATTCGTTAGTTGGTGGGCTTTTGCCCACCCTACAGTTACCGGGCGGACAGGTTCGAAACCTGTCCCTACGTAATGGCGGGGCTGTTATCAGGCAATATTAGTTTGATGGATTCCCGATACATTCCCTCCGAATTGCTCTTATACTTTGCTACGAATAACTATGCAAAGTACTTCCGGCTGTGGCCTGCATAAGTACACATTGACTGCGTCAAGTACCGTAAATGGCTCTACGACTGCAGTCTACGGTCAGGTCGTACTTTTGCTTCGAACAACTCCGCAAAGTATCTTCGGTTAGGTCCTACGAGGAATGACGAGCCGGTGATGATAGATTCAAGTATAAGCTTGAGTCTATCATCTTTCTTTGTCATTGGCAGCCTCAGCATTCTTTTCTCTTTATAATTGTAAGAGAGTTACTATTTCCGTTATAATAAGTGACGTAATGTTATGGTGGCTGTAGCCCAGCGGTTAAGGCGTCAGGTTGTGGCCCTGAAGATCGAGGGTTCGATTCCCTCCAGCCACCCCAAATCCGCCAAAGGCGGAAAGTTCCAACTTACAAGCTCTAAAAAACAAACAAATTCTAATTTCTAATATCTGAATTATTAACCGGATACCGATCCCCTATCAAGTATGGGACAAGCTTGCAGCGGGATGGATAAGAATTACGCTTGATTCTCAGTCAGCTTTGAGCCGATATCCGACGCCCGATTCGGTGATAATAATTTGCGGACGCGCCGGGTCCGGTTCTATTTTTCGCCTTAGATTGCTGATATTGACGCGCAGCATGTGAAATTCGCCAATGTATTCAGGTCCCCAGACGGCGTTTAAAAGGTGCTTATGCGTCATCACTTTACCGGCATGTTCGACTAAAACCTTGAGCAGTTCATATTCGTTTGGCGTTAATTGAAGTTCCTGTCCCGCGACTTTAACCACCCTTCGTTCCAGGTCGACCTCAAGGCCGCCGGTTTTAAAAGAATGTTCGCCTGCAGTTTTAACGGACCGCCTCAGGGCAGCGCGAACACGGGCTAATAATTCACCGACAACAAAGGGCTTGGTTAAATAATCATCAGCGCCCAGGTCCAGCGCGGCGATTTTATCTTTTTCCGAACCCCTGACGGATAGTATGATAATCGGGATTTGAGTCCACTCCCGCAATAGACATGTTACTTCAATCCCGTCAATGTCCGGTAAACCGATATCAAGAATGATGATATCCGGCCTGGCAGTCACAGCTTTGGCAAGGGCATCTTTGCCGGCAACAGCTTCGATTGTTTCGTATCCTTGAGAAGTTAAAGTCAGCTTTAAAAATACCCTGATGGATTGTTCATCATCAACAATCAGAACTCTTTCATTGGGCATCCGGCTGCCCCTCAAGTTTTTGGCCGGGTTCCGCAGCCGGGAGAATTAACCTGATAATCGTCCCGCCACCCTCCCTGTTTTCAGCGACGATGCGTCCGCCGTGAGCTTCCACAATTCCCTTACAAATAGATAATCCCAGGCCGGTCCCGGCGACGCTGCCCGGATGATCGATGCGATAGAACTTATCGAAAACCTGTAACAAATCCCCGGGTGGAATACCAAAGCCGCGGTCTGCGATTTCGATCTGAATCTCATTATCAATATTTCCGGCTTTAATTTCGATAGGGGAGTCAGCCGGTGAGTATTTGAGGGCATTATCGATGATATTAACCAGCGTTTGCACAATAAGTCCAAAATCGACAGATACAAAAGGCAGGTTTGGCGGGATATCAACTTCAACAGGACGCGAAACGGTGCGGTTGCTTAATTGTTCCAGGGCAGTGCCGACCAGATCCTGAACATCGGATGCCTGTCTGAGTATTCTGATTGCGCCTGCCTCAACTCTGGATACATCAAGGAGATTGGTAATCAAATGATTCAGTCGTTCGGCTTCTTCCCAGGCAACTTTAATCAGTTTTGCTTTTGCCGCATCATCGAGGTGGATATTGTCTTCCTGTAAGCTGCTCAATACCCCGATAATCGATACCAGAGGCGTACGCAAATCATGTGAAACCGAATTCAACAGCGCGGTCTGCAACTTTTCAGTGTCCCGCAGGATTTGCGCATTATGAGCTTCTTCATTAAGCAGGATACTTTCGATGGCGACAGCGGCCAGGTTCGCATAGGCTTCCAATAAATGTTCCTGTCCAATGGTAAACTTGTCTTTATCATCACTCATCAAAATGGCGAGTACCCCTACTTTCCCTCTGGCGGTGACCAGGGGGATAAAACGGGCTTTGGAATTGGGCAAAGTGTCGGTGCCGCGCCCAACTACTTTTTGGTGTTCGAAAGACCAAAAAGCTGCCGCCCGTTCGTTCTCATCGATTTCTGTTGAGATGATCTGGGTGCCGATGTAAGGTTTAAGCGTGTTCTTTTTTTCAGGGTCCGGTAAAAAAGCGATGACATGATGTCCGAATGTTTCCCGGGCACGATTAATGATTACCTGCAAATAAGATTCAAGGTCATTTGAAACGGCCAGGTCCCGTCCCAGGGAAAAAAGCGCATATGTTTCACGCTCCCGAACCTTGGTAACTTCCGTCTGACGGCGCACCCTGGCGGTCAAATAGCTGATGACGACACCCACTAATAAAAGAACAAGAAAAGTGATGATATATTGTGTATCGGATACATGAAAACTGAAATAAGGCCGGACAAAAAAGAAATCAAAGGCCAAAACTCCCAATATCGAGACCATGACCGAAGGCCCCAGGCCGCCCAAATAAGCCGTGATAACAACTGCCAGCACATAAAGCGCCATAATTGTGGTGGGCGCAAAAAACTGGTTAATAGACCGGCCGATTACAGTGGCGACGGCAGTCAGAAAAAGACCCTGTAAATAACCCCGCCAGTTCACAACACGGTTTACGTTTTTATCATTACCGATGTGCCTGGCAGGTTCGCCGCTGCCGCTAACTACATAAACATCGATATCTTCGCTGCGACGGATAATTCTATCCAGAACCACTTCATCCCTTAACTTGAGCCACCGCCGCCGCTGCGGTTTACCGACGACTATTTTTGTGATGTTATTTTTAACGGCATAATCGATCACTGCCTCCGATATTGAGTTGCCCTGGATTGTTACAGTCTTGGCTCCCATTTCTTCTGCCAATCGCAAAGTTGTGGTAAGACGCTCCAGTTCACCGGGAGAAAGACGGATATTATCCGGTGTTTCGACATAAACCGCGAACCATTCAGCCGTTAACTGAGTTGCCAGACGGCGGGCCGTACGCACCAGGCGGCTGCCGGAAGAACTGGAGCTGATACAAACCATCAGCCGTTCCCCGGTGGCCCACGGTCCGCGTATCGAGTGGGAATTCATATAAGACCTGACCTGCTCATCGACACGTTCGGCGGCAGTCCTCATTGTGAGCTCTCTGAGCGCAGTCAAGTTCCCTTTCCGGAAAAAATCCTCCATGGCCAGAGCAATTTGCTCCGGTACGTATACTTTGCCTTCTTTCAGCCTTTTAAGTAATTCATCAGGCGGCAGGTCAACCAACCTGATCTCATCGGCAGCATCGATGACCGTATCAGGAATAGTCTCGTGCATAGAAATGCCGGTAACCTGTTCCACCGTATCCCGCAGACTTTCGACATGCTGAATATTCAGTGTGGTATAGACATCAATGCCGCTTTCCAGCAGTTCCATCACATCCTGATACCGCTTGGGATGACGGGAACCGGGAGCGTTAGTGTGTGCGAGTTCATCAACTAAAGCCAGCTGCGGATGACGTGCCAACACAGCATCAATATCCATTTCGTGGAGCATTACCCCGCGGTATTCCACATTTTTAACGGGTATTATTTCGAGATTCTGGAGCATGGCGGCAGTTTCCGGCCGTTTATGTGTTTCAACAATGCCGACGATAACATCGGTATCACGGATTCTGGAACGCGCGTCCTCCAGCATGGCATATGTTTTACCCACACCGGCGGCATAACCGAGAAATATTTTAAGTTTTCCCCGGTTTTTTTTAGCTTCTTCAGCTTGAACTCTTAATAAGAGTTCGTCCGGATTGGGGCGAGATGCATTTTCGTCCATTATGTTTGGTCTCTGGTTGAATTTTACTCTTTAATCGGATTAAATTCTATTTGAGATTATCGAGGGCCAGGTTAAGCTCAAGTACATTGACCCGCGGTTCACCAAAGATGCCAAACTGACGACCGGTGGTATATTTTTTTACCAGCGCAGAAACCTGTGCCACCGTCAAATTGCGGTATCGCGCCACCCGGTTGATCTGATAATCAGCGGCAGCGATACTGATATCCGGGTCAAGGCCGCTGCCGGATGAAGTCACCAGGTCTACCGGAATCGGCAGTGTGTTATCCGGGTCGACTGCTTTCAATGCATCTATCCGGGCCTGGACTTCGTCGATCAAGGCCGGATTGGACGGACCCAGATTCGAACCGGATGAGGCTGCAGCATTATACGGGAATGGCGCCGTCGCCGAGAGCCGTCCCCAGAAATAAGATGGGTCGCTGAAAGGCTGGCCGATAAGTTCGGAACCGATAACCGTGCCGTTTGATTCTATCAGACTGCCATTGGTCTGGTGATGAAAGAATAACTGCCCGATTCCGGTCACGCACAGCGGATAGATAACACCGCATAATAGCGTAAAAGCGACCAGGAAGATAGCCGCATATCGCAATTGACGTAACATATTAGTTGTCTCCCATTTAAGCCAACCTCAAAGCCACCAGCAGCATATCGATTAATTTAATTCCGATGAAAGGAGCAATTACTCCGCCGAGGCCGTAAATCAACAGATTATCCCGTAACAGGCGCGCGGCGCCTACCGCCCGGTAAGGCACGCCGCGCAATGCCAGCGGCACCAGCGCCATAATAATGAGAGCATTGAATATTACCGCTGATAAAACGGCGCTTTCCGGTGTGGCGAGATGCATCACATTTAATGCTTTCAATGCCGGCAAAGTGCCCCCGAATGCCGCCGGGATAATGGCAAAGTACTTGGATACATCATTGGCAATGCTGAATGTCGTCAAGGAACCGCGGGTCATCAATAATTGTTTGCCGGTTTCGACGATGTCAATCAACTTGGTCGGATTACTATCGAGGTCAATCATATTCGCAGCTTCACGGGCAGGCTGGGTCCCGGTATGCATGGCAACCGCCACATCGGCTTGAGCCAATGCCGGCGCGTCGTTGGTGCCGTCACCGGTCATCGCTACCAATCTTCCCCCGGCCTGATTTTCCCGAATCAGTTGAAGTTTCGTTTCCGGAGTCGCCTGCGCCAGGAAATCATCGACACCCGCTTCGGCGGCGATGGCCGTGGCAGTCAGGGGATTATCCCCGGTGATCATAATCGTCTTGATCCCCATCTTGCGCATTTGCGCGAATCGTTCTTTGATACCGCCCTTTACAATATCTTTCAGATACACCACGCCAAGGATATCACCGTTACGTTCTACAACCAGAGGCGTGCCGCCAGTTTTTGCGATGTTTTCCACGATGCCGTTAAGTTCCGCCGGTATTGTCTTACCCTGTTTTTTAACATAAGCAAGAACTGAATCAACCGCGCCTTTTCTGATACTCAAACCGTCAGCGTCGATGCCGCTCATCCGCGTCTGAGCCGTAAATGGAATGAAATGACGGTTTGGATTATCTTCCATGGTTCCTCTAAGTCCGTATTTCTCTTTAGCTAACAGCACAATACTACGCCCCTCGGGTGTTTCGTCAGCAAGCGAAGCATCCTGGGCGGCCTTTGCCAGTTCTAAGCTGGTGGCTTTACCCACGGGCAGAAACTCAACTGCTTGCCGGTTCCCCAGGGTGATGGTGCCAGTTTTGTCGAGCAGCAGCACATCCACATCGCCGGCAGCTTCCACTGCCCGGCCGGACATGGCAATGACATTACGCCGGATAAGCCGGTCCATTCCGGCGATGCCAATTGCGGGGAGGAGACCGCCGATAGTGGTGGGAATAAGACATACCAGAAGCGCGATGAGGACGGTTATGGAAATAGCCGTGCCATGACCGGTAACCTTGACAATATATAGAGAGAAGGGCAGCAACGTGGCGCAGACGACCAGGAAAATTATGGTAAACCCGGCAATCAAAATCATCAATGCGATTTCATTGGGGGTTTTTTGTCTTTTCGCGCCCTCCACCAGACTGATCATGCGGTCGAGGAAACCTTCTCCGGGACTGGCGCTGACTCGAACGACCAACCAGTCGGAAAGCACGCGTGTCCCTCCGGTAACGGCGCTCCTGTCCCCACCGGACTCCCGGATAACCGGAGCGCTCTCGCCGGTCACGGCACTTTCATCCACCGATGCAACACCTTCGACGATTTCACCGTCAGTGGGAATAATGTCTCCGGTTTCAACCAGAAAGAAATCATCTTTCTTCAAGTCACCAGAAGAAACTGTCGTACATCCACTATGACGATCCGGTTTAGCGAGCTTTTTAGCGTGGGTTTCTTTACGTGTACGGCGTAACGCAGCCGCCTGAGCCTTTCCACGCCCTTCTGCCAGCGCTTCGGAAAAGTTGGCGAACAATACACAAAGCCACAGCCAAAGGGCTACACCGCCGATGAATGCCCCCGGAGCTTCTCCGTGTCCCAGCAGTGCCTGAATCCAGAGGACTGTTGTCAGCAAGCTGCCCACTTCCGTCACAAACATCACAGGATTGTGAATCATCCAACGGGGGTCTAACTTGATAAAAGCATCTAATATGGCACGCTGATAAAGTCGCCTGGAAGCTCCCGGTTCTTTCCGCGCGCCGGATAATCCTTCTCCGGTTTTTGGTTTTCTATTCCAAAACGATAATTTCGTCATATTTCTACCTTAGTTTTAAGAACTCGCCAATTGGTCCCAGCGATAAGGCCGGGAAGAAGCTAAGCGCACCAACAATGATAACCACGGCAATCAGCCAGAAAATGAACAGCGGCGTATAAGTCGGCAGAGTGCCTGATGTCACGGGGACCTTCTTCTTTTTTACCAGGCTACCGGCGATAGCCAGTATCGGAATTTGCAGCCAGAACCTGCCGATGAACATACAAATACCCTCGACGATGTTAATGAAGGTGTTTGACCCGAAGCCGGCAAAAGCCGACCCGTTGTTATTTGAAGTTGACGAAAAGGCGTAAAGTATCTCACTGAAACCATGAATGCCGGGATTGGCGACTGCGGATTGACCCGAAGCGGCGACCACCGCTAATGCCGTCCCCAGTAATGAAAAGAGGACAGGAATCAGTACCATGATTGCGGCCATTTTCATTTCGTAGGATTCGATCTTTTTACCAAGATATTCCGGGGTGCGCCCGATCATCAGCCCGGCGATGAAGACCGCGATGATGACAAATGCCAGCATGCCGTACAGTCCGGAACCAACACCGCCGAAGATAACTTCTCCGAGTTGAATCAGCCACATCGGTACCAGGCCGCCGAGCGGGGTGTAGGAATCGAGCATCGAATTCACCGAACCGTTGGAGGCGGCGGTCGTCGCCGTTGCCCATAAGGCCGAGTTGGCTGCGCCGATGCGGACTTCTTTTCCTTCCATATTGCCGCCCGACTGCGTCGTCGTTGCCGA
>JBKQML010000051.1:0-3952 GCA_052326545.1 Dehalococcoidales bacterium | reverse complement strand
GGTTCAACCTCTGTGCGTTTGGCAGATTTTAACGGGGAGCATGCCATGATCGCAGCTACCCTGGATATTACCGGATTGAAAACCGCGGAAGCCGAAAAACAGAAATTAGCGGATTCGATTCAGGAAGAAAAAGACCGCCTCGCCGTGCTCATTAACAGCATCCCCGACGAGGTCTGGTTTGCCGACATGAAAGGGAATTTTACACTGGCCAACCCGGCCGCCCTGAAAGAATTCGGCTATGATAAAACCGACACGATTCCAGTCGAATCGATGGCGCAAAGTCTGGAAGTTTTACGTCCCGACGGTTCGCCCCGTCCGGTGGATGAAGCACCGCCGTTACGCGCCCTCAAAGGAATCATTGTCAGCAACCAGGAGGAAATCGTGCGGACACCGGCGACCGGGGAACTTCGCTACCGTCAGGTCAATGCCGCCCCTGTCAAGGATGTCAATGGGAATATCATTGGTGGGGTTTCGGTAGTGAGGGATATTACCGGGCAGAAAAAACTGGAACAGCAACAGGCATATCTGGCGAGCTTCCCGGCAATGAATCCGATGCAGATTGTGGAACTGGACTCGACCGGGAAGGTTAATTATTGCAACGAATCCACTCTGAAGTTGTTCCCCGACCTGCTCACCTTAGGCGGACGCCATCCTTATCTGGCCGGATTGGCCGAAACCGCGCCGGATATTTTGACTGAAGTTGAGTTTTTCTCCCGGGAAGTTGAAATCAACAGGCGTTATTACGAACAGGTAATCTACGCCGTCAGGGACAACCGGCAAATAAGAATATATGGGCAGGATATTACCGCAAGAAGAAAAGCCGAGGATGCCCTGAAAGCCGGGCAAAAAACACTGGAAGAAGCACAGCATATCGCCCGTTTGGGCAGCTGGGAATGGAATGTCCGTACGGGTGAACTGCAATGGTCTAAGGAATTATACGAAATCTATGGCGTAGACCCCGTTTCATTCAACCCGACGATGGAATTGTTCACAGATTTTATTCATCCCGCCGACCGCGACCGACTAAACAACATAATGGACCGGCTGGTCTCCGGCGGGCAGCCGGTTGACCTTTATTTCAGGATTATCCTTCGCGACCAATCAATCCGCTATCTGCACGCCACCAGCGCGGTTTCATCCGTGGATGAAAACGGTAAAGGTCTGGTGTATATCGGGACAACCCAGGATATCACCGAACGGAAACGTCTGGAAGACACTCTGTGGCAAGATGAAGAACGTTTCAAAGTATTAAGTGAAATTAACAGCCTGCTTCTCACCAGTCAGCAACCGGAAAAAATTATCCGGGTTATCGCTGAAAAAGTGATGGGTTTTCTGGAATGCGATGCATTCTTTAATTTTCTTGTCGATGAAGCCAATGGAAAGTTAAAATTGAACGCCTATGCCGGTATCCCCGCAGAGATAGCTAAAACGATAGAATGGCTCGATATCGGCACGGCGATTTGCGGCTGCGTGGCCCGCGATAATTTACCGATTACTTCATTTGATGTCCAGCATAATAGGGATGAGCGGGCGGCGCTGGTCCGTTCTTTCGGCATCCAGGCTTACGCTTCCTACCCGCTTCAGGCAGGCAGCAACGTCATCGGTACGGTTTCCTTCGGTACCCGGAACCGCACCGTTTTTACTGAGGGCGAACTGGATTTCATCAGCATCGTGGCCGCCCAGATATCGGTGGCAATGCACCGCAAGCAAATAGAAGAGAAACTGGAAAACAGCGAAGAACGGTTCCACAAAGCATTTCACGCCAGCCCGGTCGGCTTGTCTATTTCCAGTATCGAAGACGGCACATTTCTGGATGTTAACGAGAGTTTTCTGCAGATGTTCGGCTATCAGCGGGAGGAACTGATCGGCCAACAGGCCGCCGGATTGAACATTTATGATAATCCTGGTGAACGCGCTGAGATCGTCCGTCAGTTGCAGCAAGCCGGTAAAGTTGTCAACCTGGAAGTTACCGCCCGCACTAAAAATGGGGATGGAATTAACCTGCTGACTTCGGCCGAAAAAATAGAAATCAACCGCCGGGAGAATATCATTTGGACTTCCATTGATATCACCGACCGTAAAATCGCAGAAGAAATGTTGAAAGAAAGCGAAGAGCGTTTCTCCAAAGCTTTCCATTCGAGTCCGCTGGGGATGGTGATTACCACTCTGCCGGGAGGGCGTTTTATCGATGTCAACGATAGTTTTCTGCGTCTTACACAATACACCCGTAAAGATGTCATCGGCCGTACTTCGGCTGAATTTAACCTTTATGTCGAATCTCACGACCGGGAGCAGGTCTGGCAAACATTGGTGGAAAAAGGAAGTTTTAGCAACGTTGAAATGACCTGGCGGACCAAGACCGGGAAAATTATCAATGTAAATTCATCTAACGAAAAATTTATTCTCCAGGGGCAGGAACACGCTATTTTTTTGATAATTGATATCACCGAATGGAAGAAAGCCGAGAAAGAAGTCATCATGCTCAACCGTGAACTGCGGGCCATCAGCGAATGCGACCAGATTATTGTACACGCGACCAATGAAGACCGGCTTTTTAACGATATCTGTCACACGATGTGTGCCACTGCCGGCTACCGTTTGGCCTGGATTGGTGTAGTCGAAGAGGACGAAAATAAAACGGTACTGCCGGTGGCCTGGTTCGGTGACGAAGACTATGTCAAGAACGTAAACATTACCTGGGCAGCGGACAGTCCCCGCGGGCAAGGTCCATCCGGATTAGCCGCACGCACCGGCAAAACACATTTCTTTCAGGATTTCGCCACCGCCCCGGCCGCAGCCCCATGGCGTGAAGCGGCACTAGCTTTAGGTTACCGTTCCAGCATCGCTTTGCCCCTTTTTGACCGGACCGGAGCGGTTTTTAGTGTCTTGACACTGTATTCAGCCGAACCAGACTATTTCAAAGCGGCCGAAATCAGACTGCTCGAAGAATTAGCCGGGGATATTTCTTTCGCGATTAATGCCATGCAGGAAAAAACAGAACGGGAAAAAGCCGAAGATCTGTTGAGAGAAACAACCAATTATTTAAACAACCTTTTTAACTATGCCAATGCGCCGATTATTGTCTGGGACCCCCAGTTTCATATTACCCGTTTTAATCATGCATTTGAACGCCTCACCGGTCTCAAATCCGGCGAAGTTCTGGGGAAACCGCTGGATATTCTGTTCCCGGAGGACAGCCAAGCGGAATCTATCGACTACATCAAACGGACAATCTCCGGCGAACGCTGGGAAGTGGTGGAAATCGATATTCAAAGTAAAAACGGGGGAACGCACACCGTATTGTGGAACTCCGCGACATTATTTGATGCCGACGGAAAAAACATGATTGCCACCATCGCCCAGGGACAGGATATTACCGAAAGGAAAAAAGCTGAGGAAGAAGTTAAAAAACTCAACGAAGAATTGAAACGCAGGGCCGCTGAATTTGAAGCCTCCAATAAGGAACTGGAGGCATTCTCTTACTCCGTTTCCCATGATTTAAGGGCTCCTTTACGCAGTATCACCGGCTTTAGCACCATTTTACTGGAAGATTACCGGGAGAAGCTGGATGACGAAGGAAAATTATACCTGAAAAAAATAGAGGATTCCGGCGAACTGATGGGGCAGCTTATGGATGATCTGCTCAAATTGTCCCGTGTCACGCGAAGCGATCTAAACCTGCAACGGTTAGATCTGAGTGACATGGCTCATAAAATTGTTGATGAACTTCGCAAAGATGAACCTAACCGGAAAGTTAAAGTTACTATCGCCCCCAATATGACCGCCAACGGCGACAAGAATCTGCTGGGCTTAGTATTGCAGAATTTATTGGGCAATGCCTGGAAATACAGCAGCAAGACGTCGGAACCGCGAATTGAAATGGGCATAGTGGAGCACAACGGAAAACAGGCTTATTTTGTTCGTGACAACGGCGTTGGCTTCGACATGACCT
>JBKQML010000050.1:0-35796 GCA_052326545.1 Dehalococcoidales bacterium | reverse complement strand
CGTCATGTTCTGGCCGCCGGGGTCATATCCGGGTTGAATTTGGAATCCCCGGAATTTCTGACTACACCAAACCGGACGGTAAATGTCCGTCAGAACCCGTCCTGAAAGCGCCCAGTAAAGGGCAAATATTGGAGACCGCAGTCTAATTAATAATTTCAACTGCAAAAAATGCCGAAAAGGGCATTCCCCTCATCCCTCATATTAGGATTTTCTCCCTTTTGTAAAGGGAGATACAGAGGGATTTACTCCGGGGACACCGTAGGGAATTTCATTCTCTAATTCGGCAAAGTCGTTCCAGTTTGGGACAAAATCCCAAATCGCATCTCATCATCCCGTTTACCGCGAGGGGCGACGCATAACTAATTTCAAGAAAAGTTCCCTGAAATTTCAAATACAAAAAATGACAATGGGAGAAGAGTCGAACAGCCTTCGGCTTATAGAAATAGTCACTCTCCCTTAATCCCTCCCAGTACTATCACCATGTCCAAGAGAAAATTGAAACCATAATTTTGGTATTTCGGATTTAGGATTTACTTGACTCTTGATTCTTGATTATTGTTTATTTCCCCCTTTGGTCCCCTGCGTTGCGCTGCATACGCACGGATGGTATAATTTTGTCAGCTTGATTTGTGAGGCAGACCATGAAATTATCGCGTGAAGAAGTCATCCATATCGCCGCCCTCGCCCGCATGGGCCTGAGCGAAGCGGAAATTGAAAAAGCCCGGGAGCAGCTCGCCAATATCCTGGAGAATTTCGAGGTGCTGAAAGAAGTCGACACCGCGAACGTTCCCCCCACGGCGCAGTCCATCAACCTCTCGAATGTGATGCGTGACGATATTCCCCGTGAATCTCTGGCGGTGGAGCAGGTCCTGGCCAATGCCCCCGACCGTGAAGAAGACCTGTTTAAACTGCGTCCGGTGCTGGAATAAGGAGCCCTGAAATTGACTGATAAACATCGTGATTTAACCATCCATGCCGCTCACGAATTGCTTCAAGCGAAGAAAATATCGTCCGTCGAATTAACGCAGGATTATCTGGCCCGTATCAAAGAAGTCGACCCGCAGGTGCGCGCCATTCTCACTGTGACCGAACAACATGCCCTGCAGCAGGCCAAGAAAGCGGACGAACGGATTGCCGCCGGCAACACTAATCCTCTGACCGGCGTGCCTTTTCTGCTCAAGGATAACATGGCCACTCGGGGCATCAAAACTACCTGCTCCTCGAAGATGCTGGAGAATTTTGTACCTCCCTACAACGCCACCGTCGTGGAAAAACTGAACGGTGCCGGCGCGGTAATGGTCGGTAAAGCCAACATGGACGAGTACGCCATGGGTTCCTCGACGGAAAACTCGGCGTTTTTTACCACCCACAACCCCTGGGATTTATCCCGCGTCCCCGGCGGCAGCAGCGGTGGCTCGGCGGCCGGAGTGGCGGCTAATGAAGCGGTTTTTGCCCTCGGTTCCGATACCGGCGGCAGTATCCGTCAGCCGGCCGGTTTCTGCAGTGTCACCGGATTCAAACCGACCTACGGCCGGGTCAGCCGCTACGGTCTGGTGGCTTTCGCCAGCTCCCTCGACCAGATCGGCCCGTTAACCAAAGATGCGCTGGATGCTGCCCTGGTAATGAATGTGATTAGCGGCCACGATAAATCCGATTCCACGTCCGCCGCGGAACCGGTGCCGGACTATACCAGAGGGTTGACCAGAGGTCTGAAAGGCATGAAAATCGGCATCCCGAAAGAGTATTTTGTGGCGGGAATGCAGCCGGAAGTGGAAACTGTTATTAAAGAAGCCATCAAACAGTTGGAAGCGCTGGGCGCGAAGGTGGAATGGGGAGTTTCCCTGCCGCAGACACCGCATGCCCTGGCAGTTTACTACATCATTGCCCCGTCGGAAGCTTCGGCCAACCTGGCACGTTACGACGGCTCTAAATACGGTTACTCTTACCTGGATACCGACAACATGTGGGAAGGGATGGAGAAGACCAAGCAGTTCGGCTTCGGCCCGGAAGTGAAACGGAGAATCATGCTCGGCAACTACGCCCTGTCTTCCGGTTATTACGACGCCTATTATCTGAAAGCGCAGAAAGTGCGCACGCTGATTCGCCGTGAATTCGACGCCGCTTTTGAAAAATACGACGCGCTGGTCACGCCCACTTCCCCGACGGTGCCTTTTAAAATCGGAGAAAGGGCGGACGACCCGCTGCAGATGTACCTCAGCGATGTCTGCACCCTGCCGGTGAATATTGCCGGCGTCCCGGGGATCTCGATTCCGGCAGGTTTTGCGCAAGGATTGCCCGTCGGCATGCAAATTATCGGCAAGCCGTTCGCCGAAGAAACCCTGCTCAAAATCAGCTACGCTTTCCAGCAGGCCACGGACTGGCACACAAAGACCGCGGCGTTGTAAATACCGTTATTGTCATTCCAGATTTAATCTGGAATCAGGTATGCAATTTTCTGGATTTTGGTATTTGATTAATTGGAATTTATTTAGAGTTTAGCGTTTCGGATTTAGAATTTACTCTTTTACCTGCTATAATGTAATAACCTGAGAAACTCGTTTACCGAACCTGTCAGGAGCTGAAAATGCTGAAAGACATTCTAAAAATTCTGGAAAATGATGCCCATGCCACGCCGAAGCAGATTGCCGTCATGACCGGTATGCCCCAGGCAGAAGTGGTCAAACTGATTAAAAAAGCCCAGGATGACCGCACCATTCTGAAATACAAAGCCATCGTCAACTGGGATAAAGCGGAAAATGAGCATGTATTAGCCTGGATTGGCGTCAAACTTGAGCCGCAAAAAGATGTCGGTTTCGACTCCATCGCCGAGCACATTTACCGCTTCCCGCAGGCGCGCAGCGTATATCTCGTTTCCGGCACGGTCGATTTACTGGTGATGGTCACCGGTAAAAATAACCATGAAATTGCCGATTTCGTCTCCCAAAAACTTTCTCATATTGACGGCGTAAAAGAAACGGTCACTCAGTTTATTCTGAAACGCTACAAGGAAGACGGCGAAATAATGGAAAGCGAAGAAGTAATGAAACGGCAAGCCGTAGTGCTGTAATCCGACACCTGCCAGGAGATAATTATGACGACACAATCCAGGACTCAAAAACACCACAGGCAGCATATTTCCCTGCGGGCCAATGCGATTCAGCCGTCCGGCATCCGTAAATTCTTCGACCTGTTATCTTCAATCGACGGGGTGATTTCCCTGGGGGTGGGCGAGCCGGATTATACCACGCCCTGGCACATCCGCGAATCGGCGATTGAATCCATCGAAAAAGGGCAGACGATGTATACCTCGAATTCCGGTATGCCCGAATTGCGCAAAGAACTGGCCCGCTATCTGAACACTGAGTATCAGGTTGATTATGACCCCACCGGTGAATTATTGATCACAGTCGGTGTCAGTGAAGCCCTCGACCTGACAATGCGTGCCATTATTGACCCCGGCGACGAAGTAATTATCCCTAACCCGTGTTTTGTGGCTTACGGCAGCTGCGTGACGCTCGCCGGCGGAAAACCGGTGCACATTCCAACTGATGAAGTTAATAATTTTGAAATTTCCGCGGCAGATATTGAAAAACACGTTACCGGTAAAACCCGGGCCATTCTCATCGGTTATCCTTCCAATCCTACCGGCGCCGTAATGAGCCGTCAGAAACTGGCGGACATCGCCGCGCTGGCAATAAAGCACGACCTCACCGTAATTTCCGATGAGATTTACAGTAAACTGGTCTACGGTGTGGAATTCACCTGTTTTGCCTCCTTACCGGAAATGAAAGAGCGTACTGTATTTCTGGGTGGTTTCTCCAAGGCCTACGCCATGACCGGTTGGCGGGTGGGTTATGCCGCCGCGCCGAAAGAAATAATTGCGGCCATGCACAAGATTCATCAGTATACGATGATGTGTGTTTCCACGATGTCGCAGATTGCCGCCCTGGAAGCGCTAAAGGGCGAACAGGATAGTGTCGCCGAGATGGTGGAAGACTACAACCGGCGGCGTCAGGTGATCGTGAAAGGGTTCAGAGACATCGGTTTGTCCTGCTTTGAGCCTAAAGGCGCTTTTTACGCTTTTCCGTCGATCAGATGCACCGGCATGACTTCAGAGGAGTTCGCCGAAAAATTACTTTCCGAAGAGAAAGTGGCCGTGGTACCCGGCTCCGCTTTCGGGATATGCGGTGAGGGCTATATCCGCTGCTGTTACGCTACTTCCCTGGCGGATATTCAAGAGGCGCTGAAAAGAATGGGGCGCTTTGTGAAAAAGTACAAGAAATAGAATTTTCTCAACTTGGTAAGGACGAAGCCCTGAGTTCAATTGTCCCGAGCCTGTCGACGGATGACGAGGGAGAGATTAAAGAGAGAATATCTCAACTGAGAGAGGGGGATTTCACCCTCATCCTGTACATTTACTTTGATGTAATTCTACCGAAGTAAAGTACCTTCGGCCTTCTCCCCTCAAGGGAGAAGCGATTGGGAGTAACTATGGAAAAGCTGGTTTGTGACAATTGCGGCTTTGAACTCACTGAGCCTGAGGATATTTACCAGGCTTTAGATGGGATGGAAGCGTGGCAGGAAGCACAAAGAAAACGCGGTTGTGAACCGAGAGGGCTCTTCCCCTGTAAGTATTACACCCGGTGCCAGGGTGAAATGATACTGGTAAAAGGTTCAAAGAAAAAACCGTCCAGGCAGGAAAAATAACCGGGGAGATTGGTAGATTTATGCCCAGGAAATCTGCAAAACAGACCTATGCTGCCGCCGGGGTAGACCGCGATGGACATTCTGCTATTACGCAGGGCCTTCGTTCCAGATTAACCATGACTGACCCCCGCATTTTAAATCGGGTCGGCGCTTTTGCTTCTCTTTTTGAGGCCAGTTTTCCGGGAATCTCTGACCCGGTGCTGGTGCTGAAAGCCGAGGAACCCGGCTCCAAGCAGTTATTAGCCAAAAATTCCAATAAGATCGATGACATCGGCTTCGATATGATTAACCACCTGATCAACGATATTATCGTCATGGGCGCCAAACCGCTGGCCGTGTTGGATGTAATCGTGGTGGGGAAACTGGTAAAAGATGATATTAACAAAATTATCACGGCGATTAATCAGGCTTGTGTGAACCAGGACTGCAGTCTGGTCGGCGGGGAAATCTCCGAGCAGCCCGGCGTTTTACCGGAAGGTGTTTTTATTTTAAGCTCCAGTGTGGTCGGCGTGGTCAGCAAAAAGAAAATCATCGACGGCTCCCGGATTAAAGAGGGAGATAAAGTCATTGCTATGGCCTCCAACGGTTTGCATACCAACGGCTATTCTTTAGTCCGCAAATTAATCGCCGATAAACCGTCAATTCTGAAGGCAAAAGTAAATAACGAGAAGTTTATCGATGCGGTTTTACGTCCGCATACTGCCTATTATCCGTATTTGAAGGATATTCTCGGTTCTCCTAAAGTACACGGCCTGGCGCATATCACCGGGGACGGAATTTGCGGCAACCTGGAACGGATTTTACCGGCAGGTTTGAGCGCGCAGGTGCATCTGGATAAAATTGAAGTCCTGCCGGTTTTCAAAGTAATCAAAGAGGTGGGTGAAGTCCCGGAAGACGATATGATTAACAACCTGAACATGGGTGTGGGTATGATCATGGTCACCGCTCCGGGAGCAGAAACGGCGATGATTCAATATCTGGAAAACAAAGGCATTCATGCCTACCACATCGGGGAAATCATCGACGATGCAGATAACACCGTTAAGTTTTCCGGTAAAATTAACTGGGGAAAATAAGGGAGACTTACCGAATGCGGGCGATCATCAGTGTTTATAACAAAACGGGTGTTATTGATTTTGCCCGCGGTTTGAATGAAGCAGGCTATGAAATCTTCAGTACCGGTCATACTCAAAAGACAATTGCGGATGCTAAAATTCCGGTACATAGCGTATCGGATATCACCGGATTCCCTGAGATTCTCGACGGGCGTGTGAAGACCCTGCACCCGATGGTGCACGGCGGTATTCTTGCCCGGCGCAGTATTCCCGACCACATGGCAGAAATTGCCAGACACAAGATTCAAACAATTGAACTGGTAGCGGTAAATCTCTATCCATTCGTGCAGACCATCTCTAAAAAAGGAGTTACGCTGGAAGACGCGCTGGAGAATATTGATATCGGCGGGCCGACATTGATTCGGGCGTCTGCCAAGAATTTTCCCGATGTTATTGTAGTCGTTGACCCATTGGATTATCCGCTCGTGCTGGAAAGAATCAGGGAAGGCAAACTGGACATAAATGAACGTAAAAAGCTTGCCCAAAAAGCTTTCCAGCATGTTGCGATTTACGATACTGCGATCGCAAAATACCTCGCCAAAGACTAATGTGAGATGGGTAAACTTATTTTATCCTCAGTGTTAATAAATCCCTCTAAATCTCCCCTCGACAAGCTCGGGATACGTTACTGCGTAAGTACTATAGCGTTGCCCTTACAAAGGGGAGAGAAGTGCAGCTTTTTACCGCTTGATTTTTAGCCGTCACAACAAATTGTTTTCTTGAATCTTGATTATTGAGACTTGATTATTAGTTTACAGTGCCGGTTCCAGAATCATAATTTGGCCTGACGGAACTTTGCCGGCGGTAAACTCAAGTTCACTCTTTCCGGTTAGAATCGCATCCGGCTTCAATTTCAATAAGTCTTCCAGCCGATATTTGGGGAATAAAAGTTTCGAACTGTGAAAATGCATCGGGATAATCACACCGGGTTTCATCTTATCCCACAGCATGATTGCTTCATTCAAATCAATTGTCTGGGGAGGTCCGCCGGTTGGAAAGAGCAGAACATCGACAGGGCCGATGGCTTTCAGCGTATTGCTATCCAGAGTGTGACCCAAATCCCCACAGTGACAGACCCTGGTACCGTCTACTGTGAAACAAAAGATGGTATTTGGCCCCCTTTGTGCTCCGCAGACATTATCGTGGTAAGAACCGATTCCCAAAAATTCGAGGCCCTTGACTGAATGAGTTCCCACTCCGCGGATAATTTCAGGGTGTCCCTGGATGTCACCGGTGTGATTATGGTCGCCGTGCTCATGGCTCACGGTCACGATATCGGCAGATTCCTTAACCGGTGCATGTTTGATCGAACCGTGCGGGTCTACCGCATAAGGGTCCGTAATAATCTTCAATCCTTTATTGCTGGTAATCAGAAAACACGCCACTCCCAACCATTTAATTTTCATCTCGCCACCCTCCCTCCGGTTTATTGTCACTATTCTAGCAATATTAACTATGCTTGGCAAGGTATTGTACTGGTTCGGTTGATTATGAATTATCGATTGTGACAAACTAATGGTAAGCACGGATTTTACATGTTTTTTACGCTGCGATAATATTGCGGTAACGGCCCTCGTTTAAAATGGACATTGGGGGAGAAGAACGATAATGAAAAAGAAACTACTGATTTTCGTAGTCTTAATACTGTCTCTGGGTATGCTGGGAATTTACGTGGTACCGCCCTCCGGCGATGACGCTTTAAATTCCGGCCGGTCTCCGCAAGGCAAGAGAAGAGGAAAACTGTTCCGTCTGCTGATGGTTCAGGACGAATCCAAAGTCGACGCATTTCTGGCCAAAGCTAAGGGCGACGGCCAGATAACCGACCAGCAGGCAGCCAACATTAAAAATATCTGGACAAACCATCATGGGCAGTTTGCGCAAGGCTCACCGATAACGCGTCTGCTCCAGGCTCAAGATGTCACTAAAGTCCAGGCAGCACTGGATAAAGCTGTTGGCGCCAACAAAATTACTCATGAGCAAGCTGACAGGGCGATGGACCTCTGGCAAAAATTGCACCATCGATAACCCGTTAAAGCAGTCCGTTTCTTAAGAAAATCATGTATAATACAGGACGAGGGTAAAATGGCAAAGATACTGATAATCGATGATGAAGTTCATATCATAGAACTGGCAAAACTTTATCTGCAGCGTGACGGTTTTCTGGTAGAATATGCCACCAAAGGGCAGGATGGTCTGGCGATGGTGACTTCCATCAACCCTGACCTGGTGATACTGGATATCATGTTGCCCGATATCGACGGCTTCGAAGTCTGCCGTCAAATCAGAGCGAAGAGTAAAGTCCCGATTTTGATGATCAGCGCCCGTCGGGAAGATGTCGACAAAATTGTTGGACTGGAATTAGGCGCCGATGATTATCTGGCCAAACCGTTCAATCCGTCCGAGCTGGTGGCCAGAGTCAAGGCTATTTTGCGCCGGTCGCAAGCGGAAGTTGAACCGCCGCAAACGATCGATGTTTACGGGATACATATCGATATTTTGAAACGGGAAGTAATAATAAATAACGAACAGCTCAAATTACGCACGAAAGAGTTCGATCTCCTTGCTGTTTTTGCGCAGAATCCGGACATAGTATTAACCCGGGAACGGCTTCTCAATCAGGTTTGGGGATATGACTATTACGGAGAGACCCGGACGGTAGACGTGCATGTCAATCATCTGCGGGATAAGCTTGAAGGTTCTCCGGCTGATATTGAGACCTTTCGCGGGACAGGATATAAACTGGTGGGGCGGAAGGAGTCGCAATGAGTCTCCGGTTGAGCTTGTTCAGGACTTATGCCATTGTAGTCCTGGTGTTTTTAGTTGTTATCGCCGTGAGTGCCGTTTTTTTAATGCGCGGCTTCGTGGACAAGCAATCGCTGGCCGGGTTGGATGACATGACCCGTCCGATTGACGTGCAAATCGTCGCACTGGTCCGCGGCAATGTTACCACCGCACAACTCCTGGCTTCTCTCCAGGAACAGGCTGATAAAAATGGAGCGTATATCCTGCTGGTTGACGGATTGGGGGATATTGTGAAACAGCTTGTGCCGCAGCAACCGGAAACGTTATCACCGATCAATGTCGCGTCCGGCACGTTACCGCAGGGGATAAGTTCAGCGGAAAAAGGAGTATTTACCACAACCGACGGGGGGATTTTTCTTTACGCAGCCTATCCGCTGACCAGACAAAGCCTGCCGCTGACCAGTGTCGATACGCTGGTACTGGCAATACCGCGACCGGGGATTTTCACTGTAGTCGACACTTTCATTTGGCCGCTGCTGTTGGCTGCCGTTATTGCACTGATAATTTCGCTGGTGATTGCCATCTTTCTGGCGAGGTCAATTTACCGTCCGCTGGCCAAGGTCACTAAAGCAGCCCAACAGATATCCGCCGGGGACTACAGTCAAAGGATAAAACCCGAAGGCCCGAAAGAGATCAAAGAACTCGGGGACAGTTTCAACCATATGACGGAGGATGTTGAGCAGGCTCAACTGAAACTGCGGCATTTTGTGGCTGATGTCTCACATGAATTGAGAAGTCCGCTGACCTCCATCCAGGGTTTTGCCCAGGCATTACTGGACGGCACGGCTGCGGACGATGCTACAAAACTCAAAGCGGCCCAAATTATCAGCGAAGAATCCCGACGGCTTAAGTACCAGGTGGATGAATTATTGGAATTATCGAGAATGCAGTCAAATCAGATAAAATTTCATAAAGACCCGGTGCTGATCGGGGAAATACTGGAACAGTGTACCGAAATGTTAGCCATACAAGCCAAGCAGAAACAGGTAACGCTTGAATTAACCGCGGAGCCGAAACTAACGGTGATTGGCGACGCCGATAGTTTGGAGCAAGTGTTTCTTAATCTGATGGATAATGCCGTGAAGAACAGCCCCAACGGCGGTAAAATAAGAGTGGTCTCGGGCAAGAGTGAAGGGAATTTTGCCAGAATTACGGTATCGGACGAAGGCCCTGGGATTCATCCCGACTATTTACCTCATGTTTTTGAAAGATTCTATCAGGTTACCGGTGCCAGAACCGGAGTCGGATTAGGACTGACAATTGCTAAAGAGATTGTTATCGCGCACCATGGCACTATTGAAGCCTCCAGCACACCCGGAGAGGGTGCTATTTTTACCGTCACCCTGCCGTTATTGAATCCTGACCAAAAACCTGCCGCAACTAAAGCTCAATAACTTTGTTATGATGCTAAATCGACTACTACCGGTGCCCGCTCGAAATCCCCGGCGCGCATTAAAGTTTGAAGTTTCAACTCATTACTTTAGCCAGGAACGTATCGGGTACGATTTCCAATCACATAAAGTGAGTTACTGATTATTGTTTTGGATGTTCCTGTTTGACCGCTCCCCGTTAACAGACTATACTCAAACTATAGGCTAAATAGATTTAATTCCTTTATCGGCGGCAATTAATTATGACTAATCTGGTTGACGCATTTGACCGTCAGATTGATTACATGCGCATTTCGGTTACCGACCGGTGCGACCTGCGCTGTATTTATTGTGCTGCAACTTCTTTTCATAACCAGACTCATGAGAATACGCTACGCTACGAAGAAATCACCAGAGTGGCGCAGGCAGCCGCCACGCTTGGCGTCACAAAAATCCGCCTGACCGGCGGTGAACCACTGGTCAGACTGCACCTGGATCGCTTGGTCGCCATGCTGGTCAGCATACCGGGAATTGAAGAAGTATCGATGACGACTAACGGCACTTTGCTGACCAGATATGCTGCAGAACTGAAAGCAGCCGGTTTAAAGCGTGTTAATATCAGCCTGGACTCGCTCAAACCTGATAAATTTGCCTATATTACCGGCGGCGATAAATTGAATGAAGTGTTGCAAAGCATCGCAGTTGCCAATAATGTCGGGTTGGTACCGGTAAAAATTAATATGGTCGTCCTGAAAGGTATTAATGACGATGAAATCCTCGATTTTGCCCGAAAAACAATTAACGACGGCTGGAATGTACGATTTATCGAGCATATGCCTTTTGCCGGGGCGGAAAAGCAGGATAACGACCTGGTATCCTCTCAGGAGATCATGGATATCATCCGCAAACAGTTCGGCGAACTGCAGCCGCGCCATCCGGGTGTCGGGAACGGTCCGGCCAAATATTATCAGTTACCCGGTGCAAACGGGACATTGGGATTTATCGGAGCGGTAACAGAGTGTTTCTGCGCTGATTGTAATCGATTCCGCCTGACTTCCGACGGGAAACTGCGTCCCTGTCTGCTGGACGATGACGAAATCGATATCAGGGAAGCGTTAAGACGCGGTGCTACCATTGAAGAACTGGCAGGAATTATTCAATCTGCCGCAATGGTGAAACGGGCGCAGCATCATCTTGATACCGGCAGTAAGCCGTCGGCGCGGTCAATGAGGCAGATTGGCGGTTAAATAGCCGATATAAAGTAAAAAATAAGAAAGCCCCTCGATGTTTGCGAGGGGCTTTCGTTTAACCCACGGTGAGAGCGCTTTGTAAGACTCACGATGTGGCCGAGGGCGTTTAGTTAGCCGGCGATACACGGACATCGTTGTATAATTTTTGTCCGTTCGCTATTTGGCCCTTTATCTTAACCTGTCCCAGGGTGTTTACGGTCACCAGATTAGATACATCTCTCTGATATCCGCACAGCAGACACTCTTCATACCAGCCGTCAGTTTCGCGCTGAATAAAGAGGTCACCATTACACCGCGGGCAACTCTTTAATTTCCAGACTGCCATATTCTTTTCCTTTAAGTTTACGAGGACATCGGTAATCTGCCGGATGCCCTTCTCATATTTTGCAGGTATTTATTTCGTTACCCGCTAACGACCTTTTTCATTTATACTGGTTCGCTTGATTACCCAGTCCGTATTAGAGGATAGACTATTCAGGTTAAGATAACATTAAGAACCTGGATAACAGGTAACAACAAAGTAACGATTATGTAATCTTTTGGTTACAAACGATAATTTCCGCAAGGTCTTCCGAATGATAAGAAGAAACCACCACTCGCTTTAATTTGTCTGCAACGGTATGAAGATAGAATCTTCCCCGGAGGCATTGGCAGGATAATTGATTTCGGTATAAATAGTTTCCTTCGAATTTATATCAGCCAAATTATTATGGAATACTAACCTGTAACTCGTGCCGTTGACCTGAGTTGCGGTAAAGGAAAGACGGTCCGAAGTATTCCCCGCCGCTCCCGAACCGGTGGTACCGGTTGGATAAATTACGTTAGTCCCGGCTTCAACCTGGAAATTAACACTCCCGCCGGATGTTGGCTTTTCAGTGGTATACCAGCAGGATACCGTATTCCCGTCTGCAAGATTTAAGTCGATGGGAAATGTAGCTCCTCCTTCAAGTGTTAGTCTTAATTGATAATTTTCCCATTTCACGCCCTGCAAATCAGTAATTTCCGTCACTTTAACGATACTGTATACTCTGGTGGGTGTAGTTGAAGTTGTTTTTTGCCCGGTACAACCAACCAGCAGTGTTGTAGCCGTTATTGAAATTAGCAATATCGCCGTAATAATAAATCTACTTTTTCTCACTTTTTTACCTCAACACGATATCCCACTATAATTACAGTACAACCGAAAAAGCCCTTCGTCAATATTTTTCAGATGAAATATTTTGGTGCTTGATAACTCTAAAAATGAATCAAATAGAATGAAAATACTTATTTACCTGAGCTAAAAAAGCTAGTACAATGTGGGGTATCAATCATCGAACATGATAAGTATTCGCTTCAGGAGGCCGTGATATGGATTGTATCTTCTGCAAAATTATTGCCGGGCAAATACCGAGTGATGTGATTTACACCGACGACAAGGTGATTGCCTTCCGTGATATCAGTCCGATGGCGCCGGTGCACCTGCTGATTGTGCCGCGGGAGCACATTGTTTCTCTCAACGATATCAGCGAGCACGAGACACCGCTGGTGGGACATATGGTGCAGGTTGCGAAACAATTGGCGAAGCAGCAGGGGATTGCCGCTAAAGGTTATAGAGTAGTGATTAACAGCGGACCGCAAGGCGGACAGGTGGTGCAGCACCTGCATCTGCACCTGCTTGGCGGTCGGGAACTAGCAGGCGGATTAGGATGACTAAGTTTGCCTAAGCAGGTTTTTTTTATATTTTTTATGCTTTCGAATTTGTTTAGAGTTTAGTATTTAGATATTAGTGTTTTTTCTTTTGGTATTCCAGAAACACGTAGAGCCCGGCGATACTTTTACCGTCGCAGATTTTACCCGAAGTCAGCAGCTTACGGATTTGAGATACGGGTACTCTGACTATTTTAATACCTTCGGTGTCTTCCGCCATCAGGCGGCTGGGAAGAAGGTCGCCGGCCAGATAAAGATGCAGATATTCGGTGGAATACCCCGGCGCTAAATAGTAGCCACCCAGATTCTCTAATTTCTGCGGCAAATAACCGGTTTCTTCCTGCATTTCCCGTTTTACGGCGGTTTCAACATCTTCGCCCGGGTCAACGCCGCCGGCTGGAATCTCCAGTAGTTCTTTTTCTACCGCTTCACGATATTGACTGACCAGCAGGACGTTATTTTGCTCATCGACGGCCACCACCGCAATGCAGGCACCGTGTTCCACGATCTCGCGGGTTGTCTGGCGGCCGTCCGGCATTTGGATGGTATCAACTCTAAGCTTCACGGCCCGACCTTCAAAGACAATTTTACTGGACAGGGTTTTCTGCGGTTTCATTATCAGCCTTATTTTTTCACGATTTGGATAGTCATCGCGGTTTCATCACAGTTGGGGAATTTGGAACAGCGGTAACATTCGGTCCAGATTTTCTGCGGCAGGGTCATCTTTTCCACTTCTTTCAGTCCGAGTTTTTCAAAAAATTTCGGTTTGTAGGTGAGACAAAAGACAGTGGTAATGCCCAGTTCTTCCGCATCCCGCAGGCAGGCGGTTACCAGTACGGTACCGATACCCTGTCTCTGCATTTTTTCATCGACGGCAACCGATTTAATTTCTGCCAGGTCCGACCACAAGACATGCAGCGCAGCGCAGCCGATAATGCGTTTGCCCTTCCGGACAACCACAAAATCGCGGATATTTTCGTAGATTTCACTTAACGGGCGGGCCAGCATTTCCCCACGCCCGGCAAAACTGTTGACAAGCTTATGAATGCGAGGCACCTCGCTGATATTAGCTTTTTCCACTTTAAAAGAACTATTCCTGACCAATTTACTGTTTCCCCTTTAATCGTTTTTCCAGGGTGCTGTAAAAAGATGATTTGGGGTGTATTCTCAAAAACCGGATTTTGTGCCGGCTGCGTCTTACGCTGATAACAGCACCGCTAGTCAACAGCAGATTTGTGTGTCCGTCGATACTCAGTGTTGCCGGATGTACTGCCTGCACACTGAGTTGGACTTTAGAATCGGATGGCAAGACAACACAGTATTTCGCACTGAGAAGGGGCACAATCGGCAATATCAGGAAATCCCTTGAATGCGGGGGCAGAATCGGTCCGCCGGCTGCCAGGGCATAACCGGTGCTGCCGGTGGCGGTTGCAATAATCACGCCGTCGGCTTTATATGTCGTCAATAATTCTCCGTCAATTTTAGCAGTGATGTAAATGACGCGTGCCACGGCGCCGCGGGCAATCACTACATCGTTTAAGGCATAAAATATCTTGCGAGGACTACCTTCACCGGGCGAAATCTCGGCCTCAAGCAACGAGCGTTCATCAACCCAGCCCTCACCGGCCAGCAGGCGGTTGAGCTCATCTTCCGTCTCAGTAAGACTTAACTCGGTCATAAAACCCAGGTTGCCTAAATTGATCCCGGTAATCGGTGTTTTTCCGGGGATAACTGCCTGTGCGGCCCGCAAAATCGTACCGTCGCCGCCGATACTCAAAATCAATTCCGTGCCGTCGGTTTTCGTCCGGGCTAAATCTCCATTCCATGATGAGCAAAGCCAAACGGTGATTCCCTTTTCGGTCAGGGTCTTCTGCAGTTTTTTCGCCAGCTTGCCCGCTGACTGGTTCATGGGGTGATAGAGGATACCGATTTTCTTCAACATTGTCTTCTGTTTCATGATGGATTATTTATCCGGTGAATATAAAAGAAGTGTATCATCGGCAATCTGGAGTGTCAAGAAAAAAACAAGGCTCAGCTTGATTTCGCTTTCGGATTAGTGCTAATCTGAAAGCTGTCAGTGAGTTATTCGGGGAAGAGTTGTAAAAATGGAAGAGAAAATTGTGTATTTTGATAAGCCCGGTATCGAAAATACCGAAGAAGTCCTCCGCATCGCGAAAAAACGGGCGCAAGAACTGGGTATCAAAACAATTATTGTCGCCACTACTGAAGGGCATACCGGGGTGCGGGCTACCGAGGTCTTTAAGAGTATGAAAGTCGTGGTCGTGACACATTCGACCGGTTTCAATATCCCCAACACCCAGGAATTAACTGAAGAAAATCGCCGTAAAATCGTCGCTAACGGCGGCAGCATCCTGACAACGACCCATCTTTTCCGGGGAGTCAGCGGCGCAATGCTGAAAAAATTCAATATGCATGAAATCGGGGTCATTATCGCCAACACTTTGCGCCTGATGGGTCAGGGGATGAAAGTGGTCATTGAAATCAGTGTAATGGCCGCGGATGCCGGGCTCGTGCGTACCGATGAAGATGTTATTGCCATTGCCGGTTCAGGCCGGGGCGCTGATTACGCGGTCGTGCTCAAGCCGGTCTATTCGAATGACTTTTTCGACCTGAAAATCAGAGAGATTCTCTGTAAACCAAGGTTTTAAGTGAGCTATCAGCTCTCAGCCGTCAGCTTAAGTTTGGTATTTGAAATTTGGAACTTGGAATTTAATTAGGATTTCGAATTTAGACATTAGGATTTTTTCAAGATGGGATATCAGGAACATAAAAGGCTGGAAAAAGAAAACATCGGGTGTGCGGTGCTCGTTACTTCTGACAGCCGCACCGAAGAGACTGATGAGTCCGGTAAGCTGATCAAGCAGCGTTTGCTGAATAAAGGACACCGGGTAGTTTATTACACGATTCTGAAAAATGATGCCCGGCTGCTGAAAAGCAAGATTCTGGAATTAGTCAAACAGGATGCAGTCCAGGTCATTATCACCAGCGGCGGCACGGGGTTGAGTCATAAGGATGTGACGGTGGACACGATTCAACCGATGCTGGAAAAGAAATTGGACGGCTTCGGGGAACTTTTCCGCAACTTAACCTATCAGGAGCTCGGCACGGCCAGTATCATGAGCCGGGCGACGGCCGGCGTCATTAACGGAAGAGTTATCATCTGTTTCCCCGGCTCATTGGGTGCGGCGACACTGGCCATGGACAAAATTATACTATCGGAAATCGGACATCTGGTCCGGGAGGCAACAAGATGAGACCTTTCGGAGCGCTTATTTCATATCAGGAAGCCGGCGAAATTATCGACCGCCACATTCATCCAATTACACGTACCGAATCTGTGCCGATTGATGATGCGGTGAACCGGGTACTAGCAGCCGATTTAGCGGCCGCAATGAACGTACCGCCTTTCAACCGCTCCGCGATGGACGGTTATGCGGTCAAGGCAAAAGATACCTTCGGCGCCGGACAATTCAAGCCGGTAACGCTTAAAATAATCGGGGAAATACATGCCGGGGAAAGTCCGGAGAAAAAGATTAAAACCGGCCAATGTGAGCAAATTTCCACCGGGGCGGTCATGCCTGAAGGCGCCGATGCCGTGATGATGGTGGAAGATACCGAACGCGAAGGCGATGAGGTAAAAATATTCAAGTCCATCACCCCCGGTTCGAACATCGGTAAAATCGGCGGGGACATCAAGGAAGGCGCTGTCGTCTTAAAGGCGGGGATTATGCTGGATGCCGCGAAAGTGGGCGTCCTGGCCTCTCAGGGGCTGTCCAGCGTCAAGGTCTACGAAAAGCCAAAAGTCGCGGTCCTGCCGACGGGCGAGGAAGTAATTGCCACCGGCAAGAAACTCAAACCTGGACAACTCTACGATATCAATTCACACACGATTGCGGCCTTAGTCAGTGCCAACGGCGGCACGCCGGTTGAAATCGGCATCGCCGGCGACAAAAAAGAAGAGTTACGGGCAGCCATCAAAGAAGCACTGAAAAATGATATTATCGTGCTTTCCGGCGGGTCCTCTGTGGGCGAACGTGACCTGCTGGTGGATGTGATTGATATGTGGGGTGAAATTCTCTTCCACGGCGTGCAGGTCAAACCCGGCAAACCAACCATTTTCGCGATGATTGAAGGTAAACCGCTGATGGGTATGCCCGGTTATCCCACTTCCTGCCTGATTAATTCCTATCTCTTCCTCATACCCGCCATCAGAAAAATGGCGCGTCTGCCATCACGCAAAGGCGATACCGTCAAAGCCAAACTGTCCCGCCGGGTGACGGGCAGCACCGGACGCAGACAATTCCTGACCGTGAAGCTGGTGGGGGATGAGGCGGTATCGGTATTCAAGGAATCCGGCGCAATTACCAGTATTGCTGAAGCGGACGGCTATATCGAAATTCCGGAAAATATCGACCTGCTGGAAAAAGGAGATATCGTAACAGTGACATTATTTTAAATTCGAAATACCCGAAGGTATCGAAATCCTAAATAAATTCAAATTTCAAAAATCCTGAAGGGTTGAATTATTTCCAGCGTAAAAATGATGAAGCGTTACAATTTTATCGCGGTGTTGTTGATCCAGGCGTGGCTCGGTTATGAGTTCCTGATTTCGGGATGGAACAAGATAAAGGTTAACTCAGCGTTCACGTCGGGATTGGCAGGTTATCTGAAGATGACCGCCGGCAGCCGGGCCAATGCTTACGGCAGATTTATTAACCATTATATATTGCCCCATGCCATAACTTTCGGTTATTTGATCGAATGGGCTGAACTCCTCACCGGAGCAGTGTTAATCCTGGCGGTTTTAACCTTATTTATCCCGAAAAAGGAAAATTCTACGGTACAAAAAACAATCGCCGTTTTGTCCATTTTATCGCTGGCAGGCATTTTTCTGATGAGTCTCAATTTCTACCTGATGACCGGAGCGACCGCTGTCCTGCCCGGTGGCAACCCTTACTTACCCGGAGTCAGTTTCGATTTCTTTATCATGTTAATGTCTGTAGTACTCATAGTGTGGAATGTAGCCCTTTTGCGATTAAAAAGAGATAAAATTCAGGGATATTAGATTTCTTTATAAAGGGTGTACATAAAAATCGTAAAGCCCTGTTTTTGCCAGAAAGAATTGGCCACATTATTCCGTGCTGTGGTACCAACCTCAATACGTTTGATTCCTTTCGACCGGAACCAATTCAAAATCTCAGCATACATTTTTTCACCGATGCCTTTATGCCGGTAGCTGGCGATGATTGCCATTTGATCAATGTATCCATAATCATCACGTTTTGGCCCAGGCGGAATTATTTTTATTTCAGATAAGGAATAACCAACAGTTTTGGAATCATCCAATGCAACCAGAACGAGGCAATTTTCAGATTTCATGAAATTATTCAGGTGATCTTCTATAAAACATGAGATGGCATTATCATTGGGTGTCCAGATTGGATCAATATTCTTGGGGAATATGATAAATTCCCAGAACAATTTTCCTATATCCTCAATATGGTTTTCTTTTGCTTGAATAATCTCAATCATCTAAACCTTCCGATGGTATGTGCCGCTTTTGCCACCGGTTTTACTCTCCAGGTAGATATTCGTGATTGTCATGCCTTTTTCAACTGCTTTGCACATATCATAAATCGTCAGGGCTGCGACAGTAACCGCGGTCAAAGCCTCCATCTCTACACCGGTCTTAGCTGTGCTCTTCACCGTGCTGCTAATGCCGATGCAATTAGTGGCAGTAAGGTCGAAATCGATTGTAATGCTGTCGATGGGAATCATGTGACAGAGCGGGATAAAGTCGGGGACTTTTTTGGCGGCCATAATACCGGCCACACGCGCAACCGCCAGCACATCGCCTTTTTTCATGCTGGCATTTTTCACCTGTTCCAACGTGGAGGGTTGCATCATGACGGAGCCTTTGGCAACGGCTTCACGGACGGTCACGCCTTTCAGGCTGATGTCCACCATCATTGCTTCGCCGCGGGCATTAACGTGACTCAATTGTTTTGCCATATTATTTCTCCCGAAGGTAATCGTAGCAGGATTAATGGACACTGACAAGTATGCTAAAAGAATAAGGCGGGCTTGATCTTGCCCACCTTATTAAAATTTCAGGTATTCAATTAAAAGTGTTATTTGTCTGAACCGCCGCGGTCAATCGGTTGTTTCGGCTAAGCCGTCGTCCTCGTTATTGGGCGAACCTGCTTTCTTCGGGCGGATCTTCCGGTAAACGTCTTTCGGGGCTTTCTTCTCCCCATCAACCGTCAGCAGCCGATCAATCGTGATGCCGAACAGTTTTTCATTCTCCAGAAGATACGGTTCAATCAATTTCCAATCGGCCTCTATCATTTTGGCGAACTGACCGCCGTTGAGTTGCTCTTCCACCAGTTTCCGATGCGGGTCACGCACATAAATCGCACCGCCGGAGGCCAGGGAAAAGATATTAGACCCGGGATAAGGCGATTCCAACTCACAGATCGCTCCGTCATGGTCATTAAAGCCAATGCCGTTCAGAATGACAAACCCGCCGCCGTTCAGTGCTTCGCCGGCCATAAATGATTCGGCCAGGTAGTCCAGCGCCGTGCCGTTAATGACCACCCTTGGCTTGCCGACGGCATTGATCAGGGGACGTCCTGCAGCATTACCCATGATAAAGGCTTCGCCGCCTTTGGCGCCGTACATGAAGGTCTGTCCCACGTCGCCGTAGACTACCAGCTTACCGTCTTTCATAATCTGGCAGAGCTGGTCCTGGGCGTTGCCGTGGACGTATATCTCCATTCCATCGATGCCTGATGCCAGATAGTCGCCGGATGAACCGTAGACGTCAATCCTCACACCTTTGGTTGCCGGACCAAACCCGCAACCCGTGAAGCGCTGGCCGCGGTATTTGTAGACCATGAAATTCCGCCAGCCGAGTTTGAAAGCTTTGGCCATCAGTACCGCATCGCAGTTTTCGCCTTCCGGCTCGAATTGTCCCGCATCGATAACCAGGGTTTGTTCTGTCTGGTGCGGTTTCCGCAATGAACCGCGGTTGGCAAAATCAATTTGTGCGAACCGGGAGGTTGATTTTTCGGTAATCATCGGGGTGGCGGCTAAAAGCTCATCCAGATTAATTTTCAGGACATGCTGCACGGAACTGCGTTTAATTTTTCCGGTGTTGTAGCGCAGGTCGTTCAACAGGGTCAGGGCGGTAATTGCCGTTTGTTTGAAAGCATCATTTTTCAGACCGTGTGATTTGATGGATTCAATTGCGAACCGGAAATCTTCGGTATCTGTTTGGAATCCAATCATCGCATCCCGGATATAAGTGAAAATTTTATTTGCCGCGGGACCGTTTGTCTCAGCAAACAAGCCACCAAGCTTTTCTTCTATCGCCTTGCTTTCAGCGGCTTTTACTTTGACCTTCTTCGAGACATCAACCACAACCTTGTCTTTGGTCGTTTCAATTACCTTGCCGAATTTATCGGCGCAGATGAGCTGTTTTTTGCCTGAGCCGTCCTGGGTATTTTTCAGGCTGAAGATGAAAGCTCCACCATCGGCATAACTGCCGCCGCGGGCGTTCCAGTATTTATCGGCTATCGGCCTGAAGCGGGCATCTTCGCGTTGGAGGGATACCAGCGTCGCATCGATGGCCTGTTTTTCCGAACAGATCAGACCGACCTGCACCTCACCTTCCTGCAAGGCGAATACCTGCGGCCGGAGCATGGCGGTATCCGTGATACCGATCAACTGGAACTGATCGTTTTGTACGTCATTGCGGGCGATAATAAAGAACCACGGGCCGTCCGGTGATGAAAAGACATGATGCGTCTGAATGGCTTTATACAACGCCTGTTTTTGTGCAGGGAGCATATCGAAGTCCATCTCAGAAGTCGGCGCCATCGCCTCAATCAGGTATTCCAGTGGATATTTGTACACCCTGCTCCACAGGTCAATCAGCAGCGCGGCTTCTTCCGTATCAGTCAAAAACAGGGGATAGTAGTTACGCTGTTTCAGGTATTCCAGAACGGACTGGTAATTGGCAAAATCGCCGTTGTGTACCAGAGCCTCATTGAGCGCGCTGAATGGATGGCAGCCGCCCGGATGCCAGACCCGTCCGCGGGTGGGATAGCGCTGATGGGCCAGCCAGACATGAGCCTTAAAATCATCCAGTTTATAGAAACGGACGACATTCTCGGCGTACCCGACGATTTTCAAAATCATCATATTCCGGCCGTGGGACATCACGAAAGCCTTCTTTTCCCCCAGCGAAGCATAATATTGTTTGTTAATTTTAAAGCTGTTCTGATAGACAAACTCATCTTCGGCGTCACGGCGGTCTAAGGATTTGAAATTCTCATCGGCAATAAATTTATCCAGGACATCGTTCTTGACCCGGACGAAATAACGCATAATATCCGGGGGTTTGACTTCCAGACCGATGCTGCGATAGTCCTCGAGCGTATCGAGCTTCTCAAATTTATCAATTTTAAAATACGGCTTGATACAGGTGTTTTCAATTTCATGCGCCACGCTGGTATCCAGCAGCGCGATGTGGAGCATGTAGTCTTCATCCAGGACTTTCCGGGAAACGCCCAATTCTTCCGGAACGAATCCGACGGCGCCGATGCCGCCGCCTTTTCCATTGCCCCGGTTGTGCATCTGGACCGAAGGCTCGAAGATATTTTTCCCGGTCACAGGAATGGAACAGACAAATCCGGTGACGCCGCAGCCGCCTTCCTCTTCAGTGTTAGCTTCGAGCTCCGGCATCCGGCGGCATAATTCAGAGCGCGAAGACAATATTTTTTCGGCATTATCCATTTTGGTCTAACTCCGTTTCACGACTGTAATCGATGTGTTTCAGCAAGTCCGTCCTTCCGACCAGTTCCCGGACGCTATGCATGCCAAATTTCTGGAGGATATCGACTAACTGGATATTCCAGGCATTATACATGTTGGTCAGACGTTGTGCTGCCCACGCTTCGTTAAACAGGTCCGACAGTTCGGAGTCGGTGGAAGCGATACCTCTGGCGCAGCCGCGTCCCGATTCGCAGTTGCCGCAGCGAACGCACTCCAGTGAGACCAACTCCGCAGTACCGATAACTGCACCATCGGCACCCAGACAAATAGCTTTGGCCAGGTCATGAGCCGTACGGATACCGCCGGAAGCAATGAGCGTGATGCCGTCGCGTACTCCTTCGTCTTTCAGAAAATTATGAACCTTCGTGATGGCATACTCAATCGGCATGGCAATATTCTTCTTGGCGATATCCGGCGCTGCCCCGGTGCCGCCGTAGCCGCCATCAATGTGGATGATATGTGCGCCGGCATAGTACGAGCCCACCGCCACCATGTCCACATCGTTAGGGGTGGAAACTTTGACGGAAACCAGGGCATGAGGATTTATCTCCTTTATCCAATCGATGTGCTTTTTATGGTCTTCGATAGAATACACCGAATGGAAAGGAAACGGGGAAAACAGCGATGTGCCTTTCACGGCTTCGCGCATTTTGGCGACGCTCTCCGTATTTTTCTCACCGAGCAGGTGCCCGCCGAGACCCGGTTTAGCGCCCTGGGCATATTTAAATTCGACGATCTTCACACGCTGGATAGTCTCTTCGCGGACCCCGAACAGACCGGTAGCGACCTGGGTAATAACATGGTCGCTGTACGGTATGAGGTTGTCCGGGAAACCGCCCTCACCGGTGCACGTAAAAGTATTCCAATTGGTCGCATTATGTGCCTTACCCACCATCGTGGGAAGGCTGACCGAACCGAATGACATCCCGCCCCCGTAAACCGGAGTTGAAATAACAACATTTGGCCGCCCGTCATTTCTGCGGTTGAGCGGGATTTCCGTGGATATTTCGGATTTATTCACCTTTTTGGGGTGCGCCGGGAATTTAAACCGCAATTTATCAAAACCGCCGCCGGAATCGCCGATATTGTATTCAATGTCCTTGCGCTCCGGCGGGGCGCCTGTTTCAGCCATTATCCATGTCCCGGTGATCATATCTGCGGTCCAGCGAAAGTCGCCAAGAGTCGCATACATCGGGTTCAACGACAGGCTCAAGGCTTTTTGCGGACATTTCGCGACACAGTAGAAATCCTTATTCTGGCACTCGAAGCCGATGCATTTATAGTTAATGGGCGGTTTTACCTTGTTGTGCCCCTCGACCCTTTCATGTACGCCGTAAGGGCATGTTTTAGCACATGTTCCGCAGTTGATACAGGCATCAGACCGGGTAATCTTGTATTTCGGTACCTGGTGCTTGAACCGGGAGGGTGCTAGTCTAATGTTTACGGTTGATGGTTTCATATGCTCACAGCTTTATTTTATTTTGAAAATAATTTACCGAAAGTGTCTCTATCAATTTCTTCAAAGAATATCGCCCGGCCGGATTCTCCCCGCAAGCGGCGTGCTTCACGGATGCCCATGGCGCCCATCATTTCCAGTATCTGCGAATGCCAGGCCCCTATCAGGTTTATCATGCGCTGCGTAATAACGGCGGTAGGAAGCTTAGAGAGTTCTTCCGGAAGAACTAAAATTTGTTGTTGCTCTTCATAAATTCGGCCGCCTAACCCAACCATCAGGGGCAGGTCTATCGCAGTAAGGTCGGCGCCGCAAAGCATTGCTTTAGTCACATGTTCCGCCAGGGCAATGCCGCCGGAGGCCACGATAATGACCTCATCGCGCAGCTTGTCTTCTACCAGCCGCTGATGTACGGAGCGGATAATGTCCTTGAGGTGACGGCTGCCTGACCCTGCCGGACTATTGAGCTCTTGTCCGCGGTAATCGGCAACAATATGGATAATTTCCGCGCCGTCATGCGCCAGTTTGGCAGCAGTATATTCCACTTCCTTCACCGCCGGAACGCGAATAATACAGAGCGCATTACTGATTTTTTTAATTTTTTCTCTCAGCTCGCCCAATCCGCTTAATACGGTATTATCACACTCAATTGTAACAATGCGGGCTTTTTTAATGATTTCCTGATGTCCGTCAATTTCCGCGGACGTCAGGCGGGGGATAATATTGTCGCTATATTTCTCGAAATCACCGGTGATATCATTCACCGGCATGATGATGAAGGTATTGAGCTCGGCGGCTGATTTTACCATCGCGAGCTTGATATGCGGACTTAGCTTCTCCGCGGGAGTATCGAAGAGAATGGGGAGAGACACCTCAACCGTATCCGGCACTTTTGACAATAACTGCCCATCCGGACTGAAGACCAGATGGTTAAGCTTGCGGCCCAGGTCGATGGAGGTATTGATATATTCCCGCCCATGAATCCCGTCCCGGGTCGGACGCACGATTTCCGACATATCGGTCCACATACCGTCAAAACCGGGGCCGGTAAACGGGCCGCGGTAACCTGCGCCGGAAACGGGGACAGCACCGTCTTCAGCCTGTTTAAAGAGCGTAAGCAGCATGTCCGGTTTCCAGTAAGCACCGCCGGTATTGATAAAAACTTTCTCCAGGGATTTTTCGAGCGCTCCCCGCGGGCATTCCTGGATGCACCGGAAACAGTTTCGGCAAACTACGGTATTCGGGTCGGCCATCTTACGCGGGTCAGTCTCGCTCCGTTTGTGCGCCTGGTAAATGCATACCTTGGTACACTTGCCGCAATTGATACAGTTTTCGCCACGCACGATCTTGAATTTATAAATATAGTCCAGTTCGAGGGGCGTAGCCTTGGGGTGAATATGATATTTCTTGGGCATAATCTTTATCCGTCTTTTTAGATTTTATTTTCTGCGGCGGTTTAATTGTTCCGCTCTACCATATCCCAGTATTCTTTAGTGGCATCGACCTTTTTTAGAAATTCTTCAATCTGAGGTTGCGGCCACTCGAATTTTTCTTTAAGGCTTTTTTCCAGAGCATCCCAGAGGTTCATCAATTCGAGGTTGGTCTGACAAATTTCCTCGCAGCCCTTGCAGTGCATGCACATAAACGCGGTCGCGGCCTCTTCCTGAGTCACTTTCTGCCCGTAGAGGAGTTTTTTAGCCAGGGCAATTTTTCCTTTGGCGGTCACGGCTTCATTCCCGGTGACCAGGTAAGCCGGACATTCCGCCATACAGTTTCCGCATTTGGCGCAGGCGTGCAGATTAAGCTCATAAGTCAAGCTGTCAATTTTTTTATCTTTCCCTAAGACAGCGGTAGCGGTTCGCCCCACCACGGGGCTCCATGCGCCCATTACCCGCATTGCAGGACCAAAAAAGCCGGGTTTGAATACGAGGGATGTGACACCTTTTGCGCCGGTGCCGAAGAATTTACCCGGATTCAGGATGTTATTGGGGTCCGTTTTCGCCTTGTAAGCCCGCAATTCCTGATATTTTGCCTTATTGAACAGGTTATGGACAAAGGCAGCATTCCACAGGCCGAGACCGTAAGGTTCCGCCCCCAGGTTGACCGCAGCTTTGGTGATAATCGCCACCAGCGGAATATTGATAAAATATTTCTTTCTCCTGGCATCCGTCAGGAAGTTAGCCATAATCAGGGTTTTGTCAGAATCCATGATATAGCTGTCGATGGTGATTTCCACCCCGAAATCGGCGCCGATTTTCTTGGCTCTGGCAATAAAGGTTGCCGCCGATTTGATGGGAATGATCAGTTCACTCGCCAGGATGGACGGCCCCAGCCGCTTGGTTTTCATGCCGAACAGGCGCTCGTTCCAGAGATAACTGGCGACGTAAGCGGGCGCTTCTTCGATTTTGTTGTGGCCGCTCATGAATTTCAAGAAAAGAGCTTCGTTCGCGGAACTGCTGAACTCGATGTGGACGGCGGCGCTCTTTTTAAATACACCGGAACGCATTATCCGGTTGATATCCGCCATCGAGTTTTCATCCAAAAACCTGATGGTATCGGGATTGATTTTGTTCTCACCGGTTTCCTGGACAAATGAGTCAAGGAATTCAAATGCTGCTTTATCACCCGGAAAATACAACAGGTGGGGATATGCCCCCTGCGGGATATCACGCAGTTTGAGCGTAGCTTCCACTACAATCCCGAATTCTCCTTCCGTAGAGATAAAATATTTTAAATCCGGGTCCGTGGGCGCTAACTTTTTAACCTCGCCGTTGCCGGTAATCACCGTCAGGGAAACAATCATTTTCGATAGATGGCCGTACCGGAAGCTGTTGATGCCGATGCCGCCGGTCGAAATCCATCCGCCTACCGTAGAAAATTTACTGGAGGGATAGGTCATCAGGCATAAGCCCTTTTTCTTCGCCAGAATGTCGATATCGCTCCAGCGCGCGCCCGCTTGCACGGTCACCGTCTTTTTTACAGTGTCAATCTCCAGGATGCTGCGGAAAGGCGACAAATCGATGACGATTCCACCTCTGGTCGGGATCACGCCGCCGAAACCCCATGAGGCGGCGCCCCGTGGCACCACCGGTATTTTATGGTCGTTAGCAAAAGCCAGGACCTTTTGTATCTCATCTACATTTTTAGGCTGGACGACGAAATCCGGCATGGTCGTAAAAAGCGTTTTAGTCATGATTGCCGGCAGGTCACCGATGTCATGACTGTATTGCTCTCTTTCGGCTACCTTATCGATGATTTTAATATCGCCCGCGATTTTCCTGAACTCATCTACGTTCATAGTTTATTTATCCCTTAACTCGTTATCCATTCTGAAATAGTGCCAGACAAACAACTTTTATGCTCTATCAAAACTTCTTTTAGATGATCGAACGTTAAAATTATTAGATTCAGCAATTCAACCAAGAATAACATACGGCAACCACTTGCCGTATGCCGTATAGTTTAATAATTGCAGAATCGCCTGCCAGTTGTCAATAATATTGCAATTATAACAGGTTACAATTGCGTAAACAAAAAAGAATCGTAGCTTCAGATGGTAAAATTAGCGGAATGTTCTGCCGGTTTACGCCGTAAAGACGGCATTATTTTTCTTTGTAAGGACGTTTGGCTTCTGCCACGCCCGTGGCATGGGACAGGGCATAAACCACATATTGATTCAGGCTAACCCCTTCTTTGACCGCCAGTCCGGCCAGTTTCCGGTGCAGGCTGGCAGGCACGCGCACATTGAATTTACCGCTGTACTCAATCTGATTTGACGGTAACGGAATTTCGTTGCCGTCTTCATACATCGATTCCATCCATAATTTGCGGGCTTCCTCAATCATTTCCATCGCTTCTTCCGGCGTCTCGCCCTGGGAATAGCAGCCCGGCAGATCTACAATTTGTACGAAATAACCTCCTTCAGGGCACGGTTCCATTGTTACCGGATACTTAAGATCAAAATAATATTGCAGAGGTTTACGTTCATTATTTTTTCCCATCTTGACCCTCCAATCCTAAATCTTTGATTAACTGGTTGATATAAAGGCTGGCGATATATTTCGACTTTTTGGGAATCACAATCGTGATGGATTTAACATTTTTCTGATGATAAACACGGTGGCTGCCGCCTGTTTTATGGTATTCATATCCGTAATAAATCAGCAGTCTGTCGCAATCCTCCACCGTGATATTTTTCCTGGAAAGGAATTTATTAATCAGCTTTTCAGCACTGCTCATATAGGAATAGTACTATATACAGTACCACATGTCAAGGGGCTAAGGCATAAAACCGGAGAATGGAATTAAACGACTTACAAAGCGCCGTGACTAATATTTCATCCGTACTTTAATCCCGCGGCTGTGCAGGTAATCTTTTAACTGACGGCAGGTGTATTCACCGTAATGCACGATGGAAGCTACCAGCGCCGCATCGGCATGGCCGACGGCGAAGGCATCGTAAAGATGTTCCGGTTTGCCGGCACCGCCGGAGGCAATGACCGGAATCCCGACGGAATCGGCAATCATGCGCGTGAGAGTTAACTCATAACCGTCTTTTGTCCCATCAGCGTCAATGGAATTGACCACCAGTTCCCCGGCGCCCAATTTCTCACCGGTTTTTGCCCATTCTATCGCATCGAGCCCGGTCGCAACCGTGCCGTCGTTAATTACAATCTCATAGCCGGAAGGGATTGACCCAGTCTTGCCGGTCTTCTTGATATCCATCGAAAGGATGGTACTCTGCGCGCCGATGGCCCCGGCAATCTCCGAGATAAGTTCTTTCCGCTGCACAGCGGCAGAATTGACGTTTACTTTTTCCGCCCCTGCCAACCTTAATTTGGTCGCATCTTCTATCGAGCGGGTGCCGCCGCCGACCGAAAAGGGAATGAAAATTTGCGCGGCCACGGCCTCAACAAATTTAAGTGTGATATCGCGGTTAGCGCGGGAAGCATTGATATCGTAGAACACCAGTTCATCGGCCCCGTCCTCATAATACTGGCGGGCTTTCACTACCGGGTCGCCGATATCTTTGGTGTCGACAAATTTGATACTCTTGGCGAGTTTGCCTTCACGAACATCCAGACAGACAATCAGCCGCTTGCTCAGCATATTTACTGGCCTCTATTCCCTGATTTCGGCGGTACCTTGCCGTCCCATTTGGCAAAACGTGCCAGCATCTGTAACCCCAAACGTCCGCTTTTCTCCGGGTGGAACTGGACGGCAAAATAATTTTTGATGCCGACGGCGCAGCAAAACTCGCCGCCGTAATCAGACACGGCAAAGATGTTTTCTTTCTTTACAGGCTGCGGATAATAAGAATGGACAAAATAAAATTCATCTTCTTTACCCAGGCCTTCCAGCTCAGGATGCGGCTGGGTTGCTTTCACCGTATTCCAGCCGATGTGTGGAATTTTAAGTGACTTATCCTGAAATTTAAAACGCACAGTAGTGCCGGGGATAATTCCCAGACAGGGGGTGTCACCCTCTTCAGAACGGTCCAGGACGACCTGCGCGCCCAAACAAATACCCAGAATCGGTATTCCTGAAATAAAGGCCTCTTTTAACGCCATAGCCAGTCCAGTCCTGGTCAGGTTCTGCATGGTGGCCGGCGCGGCGCCGACGCCGGGGAAAATAATCCGTTCGGCGTTTTTTAAATCCCCGGGATTAGCAGTGATGATAGCCGGAATACCGGTCTCGGCGCAGGCTCTTTGCACACTGCGGATATTCCCGGCGCCGTAATCAATAATTACTAACATTTTAATTAAAACCTTATTTCAGGTTATTATTCCAGATAATCCTTTAATTTGCGGCTGCGGCTGGGGTGGCGGAGCTTACGCAGCGCTTTAGCTTCAATCTGGCGGATGCGTTCGCGGGTCACGTTGAACTCCTGCCCGACTTCTTCCAGCGTGCGGCTGCGTCCGTCTTCCAGTCCGAAACGTAACACCAGTACTCTCTGCTCACGGTGTGTCAGGCTGGAGAGTACTTCATCGATTTGCTCTTTCAGTAATTGTTTGGAAGCGGCATCCACCGGCGGCAGGGCATTTCGGTATTCGATAAAATCGCCGAGGTGGCTGTCTTCTTCCTCACCCATGGGCAATTCCAGTGAAATGGGTAATTGTGCCACTTTGATAATCTCCCGCACTTTATCCGGGGACATTCCCATTTTGTCGCCGATTTCTTTCGAAGTCGGGTCGCGGCCGTATTCCTGTGAAAGACGGCGGCTCAGTCTTAAGAGCTTGTTAATCGTTTCAATCATGTGCACCGGCACGCGGATGGTGCGTGCCTGGTCGGCGATGGCACGGGTGATAGCCTGCCGAATCCACCAGGTCGCATAAGTGCTGAATTTAAAGCCTTTGTGCGGGTCGAATTTCTCGACGGCGCGGATTAATCCGATATTGCCTTCCTGAATCAGGTCGAGCAAAGACATGCCGTGTCCGATGTGTTTCTTGGCGACACTGACAACCAGTCTCAAATTGGCTTCCGTAAGATGGTCTTTGGCGCTATTGGCTTCTTCTTCGACCTTGTCCAGATATTCACGGAGCTCAGTTTCAAAACTGCCGAGGCGCTCGATAAAATCGGGGTTATCCACCAGTTTGGCGATATCCGCTGCGGAGGCTTTTTTCCCGATAACATCCAGCAGTTTTGGCGGCAGTAAAGCGCTGTTGACCGACAGACTCATTAATTGCTGCTCGATCTGGGGCGCTTCCATATCAGTTTTCTTGATGATGGAAGCTACCAGCTCCTGGTCGATAACGCCGTCGATGCCGGCGCGCAATTTCTCATTAGAGACAATGTCGCGGAATTTGGCCTTGGGCGGCAGCTCCAGATATTCCTGGACATTGATGATAACATCGGTGGCCTGACCGACCTGCCGGAGCATGGTCAGCAGTATTTGCGTGGCGGAGGTATCTTTACCCTGCTTCTCCAGCTCACGCTTGATTTCCGCAATACGTTTGCCTTCTTCAATTCTTCTGGCCAGCGTTTTCTCATCACGCGCGGTCAGCAGCGGCACCCGGCCAATCTCATGGAGATAAAGGCGGACCGGGTCGTCACCGACTTCCTGGTCCTGGTCTTCCAGCACCTCGGCCTGCGCTTCCAGCTCCAGGTCTTCAGCACTGGGCTCTTCTAAAATTACATCTTCGGTCGGTTCTTCTATTATTTCCTCTTCTTTGGCTTCGGGGTCAAAATCAGGGGAGTTATTTATTTCTTCCATTTCCTGCTCTCCTCATTACCCGCGGTTTACGGGCAAAGACATCTTTCAATTGAATACTGGGCTCGATACCCTCTTCCTGTAACCGGGCAAGCGCGGCACCGGTGCCGCCATTTTCAGCTTCCACCATGGCAAAGACCTCTGCCCGCATTGCTTCCTGATTTATCAGAAATGCTTTGCGCAAAGCCAGGACGCATTCGGTAAATCTGGCGGCGGTACGTTCGTCGGGTATCGGTTTAGCGGTAATATTTGCTAATTTTTCCCTCACTATGGGTTCCAACCGTTCTTTTAGTGCGATGGTGTCATCCGTCTCTAAACAGGCACAGTATATTTCACGGTTAACGATATTCTGGAAATAATCCGGTTTTAAACCTTCGTCCTGTTTTTTCAGTTCCGGATACTGCACCAGGAGAGCGAGGCAATATTCCTCACGGGGGCTGGACGTTGTTAAAAGTGATGAAGAAGCCGGTTCGGCACCTCGCTTTTGCAGCTTTGGTTTCAGGTATGTTTTTAGCACACTCTCTAATTTATTATAACTGATACCAGCCAGTTTAGATAGCTTGGTGAGGTAATGGTCGCGCCGGATATCATCACCAACTTTCGCGATTATCGCCAATAAACTGTTGGCGACCTGCGATTTAGCACTGGCGGTGCTCATGTCCTGGCGGGATACGGCCATATCGATCGTATAATCAATCACCGGGACAGCTTTTTCCACCGCTGTTTCCCATACCTTCGGGTCAGCTTTGATTACTTCGTCGGGATCTTCATGCGGCGGCAGAATAATCACCTTGACCTCGGTGTTCAGGGCGTTCTCGTATTCAACACAGCGCAGCATTGCTTCTTCACCGGCCGCATCCGGGTCCAGCGCCAGCGCAATGTTTTTCGTCAATTTTTTCAGCAGATTGATGTGTTTTTCCGTGATCGCTGTACCCATAGATGCCACGACGTTATTGAAACCGTACTGGTGCGCCATAATCACATCCATGTAACCTTCGACAATAACCGCCATGTCTTTGGAACGGATGGCAGAAGCAGCGATATCGATGCCGTAGATCGTACCGCTCTTATCAAAAATAGCGGTCTGCGGCGAGTTCATGTACTTTGGTTGTGAGCCATCCATTTCCCGGCCGGAAAAGCCGGTTGTGCGCCCCCGGGCATCGCGAATGGGAAACATCAACCGGCTGTGGAAGCGGTCGCGGATTCTACCATCCTCATTTTTCATTATCAGACCGGCGTCCATCATTTCATTTTCGCTGTAACCCTTCTCTTTCAGATAAGCCAGCAGCTTTTCCCAGCCGTCCGGGCTGACACCGAGTTGGAAATCATTGATGGTTTTAATCGTCAGACCGCGGCCCAGCAGGTAGTTTTTAGCATATTCTCCGGCGGTTGAGTTCACCAGCAGATTATGATAATACTGCACTGCCGCTTCGTTGACCTGGAATAATTTATCCTTTTCATCCTTTTTCGGCCCGGGTTCGATTTTGGAAGGCAGGACCACTCCGGCTTTATCGGCCAGCATGCGCAAGGCTTCGCCGAATTCGACGCCTTCCTTCTTCATTACAAAGGTAAACACATCCCCGCCGGTACTGCAGGCGCCGAAACAGTGCCAGGACTGCCTTTCCGGAAACACATAGAACGAGGGCGTTTTCTCGTTGTGGAAAGGACAAACGGCTTTGAAGTTACGCCCGGCTTTAGTCAATTTGACATATTGCCCGATGACTTCAACAATATCCAGTTTTTGTTTTACTTCGTCGATAGCACTCATAGAGACAAATATCTTAACACAAAGATTTGCAAAGGGAAAGGGCAAAAGGCAAACTTTCTGAATATATTATGGCTTGCTTTTGGGGGTAAGTAAAGCCAAATCTGCCGCAGTTTTCAGCGCATACTGGTCGGTCATGTTGGCGATGTAGTCGATCACGCCGCGCCATTTTTTATCGCTGTGCAGCAGATATTCCGGCGGTAATTCCCGCGGGTGTTTCAGGAAATAAGCATAAAGAAAGCGGATGACTTCCCGGGCCTGCTCCGTTTCCGGCAAAGCCGACTGCACATTGTAAACCCGGTCGAAAAGAAAATCCCGCAGGATGCCGGTAGCTTTTAAGACACGGGGGCTCATTTTAATACCGGGGCGGGTATTATTTTTACCGGCGATAGTCCCGCTGACCGGCCAGGATTTTTCGATGATATCGCAAACCATCGTGTCGATTCTGGCGGAAGGAGTGTCCCCCAGCACTTTAACGGCGGCTTCCGGGATATCGCTTTCCCGGATAATCCCGGCCCTGATGGCGTCGTCGGAATCATGGTTGACGTAGGCCACCAGGTCGGCCAATTTCACGATTTCACCTTCCAGGGTGCTGACTTTGCCCCATTCGCTGCCCAGGACCTGCGCCCGGGATTTAGAATGATTAACAATGCCGTCCCGCACTTCCCAGGTCAGGTTCAGGCCGCGGCCGTCTTTCTCCAGCAAATCAACGACGCGCAGCGACTGCTCGTTGTGCTTGAATCCCATCGGGGATAATTCATTCAAAACATTTTCGCCTTCATGCCCGAATGGAGTGTGCCCCAGGTCGTGTCCCAGACTGATGGCTTCGGTCAGGTCTTCATTCAAATTTAGCGCGCGGGCAATGGTGCGGGCGATTTGGGAGACTTCCAGCGTATGGGTCAACCGGGTACGGTAATGGTCGCCCAGCGGCGCAATGAAGACCTGCGTCTTGTGTTTCAGGCGGCGGAATGATTTCGAGTGCAGGATACGGTCGCGGTCGCGCTGGTAAGCGGTACGCACCGAATCGGGGGCTTCCTCTCTTTCTCTACCGCGGGATAAACGAACTTTCTGCGCATAGGGAGAAAGGCTTTCTTCCCGCGCTTCGAGTATTTCCCGGATTTTTAACTGACTTATTACCGCTTTTCCAGGCACCGCGCTCTCCTGTATAAAAATATCAACTGCAATTTTTTAACTGTTCCACTGGTCTGCTCCCATTTCCTTGGTAAGAATATCATGTATTCCACCTTCGGCGATGGTCCTGGCAGAAACAACGGTTAATCTGGTGTTTTTCTGGAAATCCTTAATATTTGAAGCCCCGCATGTGGTCATTGTTGCCTTTATTTTTGCTAAAGTAACCTCTAAATTGTCCTTCATTTTGCCGGTGTAAGGAACATAACCGCTTACCCCTTCCTCGAACGCCAGGCCTTTGCTATCGTCACCGCTATCGTAACGCTGCCAGTTTTGCGCCCGGTTCGTTCCTTCTCCCCAGTATTCTTTTAGGTGCCTGTTTCCGATTACCACTTTTTCCGAAGGACTTTCATCAAATTGCGCAAAATATCTTCCCATCATCACAAAATCGGCGCCCATGGCCAAGGCTAAAGCTATCTGGTGCTCCCGGTCGATGCCGCCATCGGAACATATCGGAATATAAATACCGGTTTCTTTCAAGTAGCGTTCTCTTGCTCTGGCAACCTCTAAAACGGCGGTGGCCTGCCCTCTTCCGATTACCCGTTGCTGCCGTGTGATGCAGATCGAACCGCCACCGATACCGACTTTTATAAAATCGGCTCCGGCTTTTACCAGGTACGCAAAACCCTCTTCATCGACAATGTTTCCGGCCCCGAGTTTGACTGAATCGCCGTATTGTTTTTTGATATATTTAATGGTGTCTTTCTGCCATTCTGTATGCCCGTGAGAAGAATCGATACAAAGAATATCTGCTCCCGCCTTGATCAGTTCCGGCACTCTCTCCTTATAATCCTTGGTATTTATCCCCGCTCCCACCATTAATGCTTTATTAGCATCCAGCAATTCATCCTGATTCTCTTTATGTTCTATATAGTCTTTTCTGAAAACTAAATATACCAGGTTTCGTTTCTCATCGATGACGGGTAAACAGTTTAGCTTGTGCTCCCACAATAAGTCGTTTGCTTCTGTCAGGCTGATGCCCATCTTTCCGTGCACGAGTTTCTTGAAAGGTGTCATAAATTCCGAGACCTTTTTATCCTGGGGGTCCCTGCTCAGTCTGTAGTCTCTGGAAGTGACGATACCAAGTAATTTACCGTTAGGCATGCCATTATCCGTCACGGCGATGGTAGAATGGCCGGTTTTCTCCTTCAGGCGGAGGATATCCGCTAATGTACTTGCCGGTGTTATATTAGAATCGCTGGTGACAAACCCGGCTTTGAAGGCCTTTACTTTCTTCACCATTTCAACCTCTTTTTCTATCGGTTGTGAGCAAAAGATAAAAGACAAACCGCCGTGTCTGGCCAGCTCTATCGCCAGGGTATGGTTGGATACGGCCTGCATTATCGAGGAAACGAAAGGAATATTCAATTTCAAAGGTGGAGGGTCCCCTTTTTTGTATTTGCACAAAGGTGTCGTTAAATCGACGTTGTTGGGAGTACATTTTTTAGTAGTCTGATTAGGAATTAAAAGATATTCATCGAATGTTCTGGAAATGTCGCTGTAGATTTTTGCCATTTTCTTACCGCCTTCTTAAAATAGTAGATAATGCTGAAATTTGTAACATATTATCGGGCCTCTTGTCAAGAAATTCTATACCCTGATGTTGCTATTTATAACTGGCAATGAAAAAAATAAGCTAAAGTCAATCTTTCGTTTGAAAAACTCAGGTTGACAGTAATTAACCGACCCGCTTCATTGCCTCTTTTTTCATCTCCGGCGGCATCTTTTCGATGGCATAACGCAAGGCGGTGCGCGGCATATTCTTACGGTGCTGCAGGACATATTGATAGACTTTGTCCTGATGTAGTTCAGATGCTTCTTTCAGCATCCAGCCGTAACCTTTTTGCACCATATCGTCTTTATCGGTCAACAAACGGTCGCTGATGGTGAAAATCTCGTTCAGGAACAGGCCTTTTTTAGCGGGAATGATTAATGATACCGCTGCCGCTCTTTTCAGCCAGCGGTTAGACGAGGCAGTCCAGCTGACAATCTCAGTAATGCTTGCCGGGTACTTTTGGACAAAATTCCCGACGGTGTGGTTGCAGAAGCCGTCGCACTTGGCCCAGTCATTGAGATAAGAATCAATCCACCGTTTAAACAAAGCCAGGTCGTCCGGCGCGAACCGATTGGTCAATTTGGGAGCCCACTCAGAGGCAACCGCCGCTTCTTCGCTGTAATCGGAACGGAACAAATCTTCACATAAGGCGAATATTTCCTTTTTAGGCAATAATTTGATTTCTTTCCAGTAGTTGTTGGCGATTTTGTTAGCAGCGCTCATACTGAGGCCGTAAAATTTGACCGTCTCCTTAAAATAGCGCTGGTAATTGGCGATGGATTTTTCATCGGCATTGGCGCGTAAATCGGCCCGGAGTCTTGAGAGAATCTGGT
>JBKQML010000049.1:0-6248 GCA_052326545.1 Dehalococcoidales bacterium | reverse complement strand
AAAATGGCCTTCGGTTCCCCGACGGTCATGTAAGCCTGGTTGGTGTTGTGGCCGTCCGCTTTGTACATGCGGATGACCTCGGTAATCTGCGAGTCCAGATACTGTCCGTAGGTGTACTGTTCGCCTTCGGCGCGGTGTGCGGTCATCAGGTACGGCAGATAATTTTCGACGTATTCCATGGTGCTGGGGGCGGGGACGCCCTGCGGCACATCCGGGATTAGCGGACGCGTGCCCGGATATTTAATGTGGCACATAAAAAAATCAAGCTGCTTGCGGCGCTGTCCTTTATAGCTGCCGCGCTCGATGCGGTAGTCATAGCCGTCACTGAGGGTTTTGCTCAGACAAAGGAACCAGGCTTCAGAAAGGTCGCGCGCTTCGATTACAGAAATTTGCACGTTTCTATTTTATCACTTCAACGTTATTTTAAAAAGAGGCTGAGGAATCTATCTTCGTATTCAGGGAAAATATTCCAGCGGTCCAGTTCATCTTTAATCACCCGGGGGTCCAGCTCGCCGGCTTTGGCCTGGATGAACATCCCTTCGATTCTGGCCCGGGCTTCGATGGGAATGCCCTTCTCATCCATGGCCAGCAAACCGCGGGCGTTCATTTGCCGGACATTGTTATCCACGGAGCGCTGCGTCATTTCAAAAATAAATTTGATGATGGCGACATCCCACATTTCGTCGAGTCCCTTGATGATGGTGGTCAACGGGTCGCCCCGTTTATCAATATCTTCATTCAACTTCGCGACCACGGCGGGAAGGCTATCCGAAACGATATTCATCTCTTTAGGCTCGTTACGGTAGGCATAAAGCAGCCCCTGTACGGTATGCCCGTAGGTTTTAACGAGAGCATCGAAATAGCGACGGGCGTTATCGCTGAAACCTTCCAGTGACGCTAAATAGTAAGGGGTCACGATTCTTGGCTTTTCGGCGATGACCCGGCCTTCTCTGACCACCGTTTCCCGGATGTTCGGGGTCAGTTCCGCGTAAGCCGGTTCGGTCACGAGATAGTAATAGATATTGGTCGTTCCGAAAGTGGTCAGACTTTGCTTGGGAGCCCGCAGGATTTCAGTGTGCTCCACCGCCTCCTGGATTTTTACGTCGTCGATATCCATTTACTGCCTCGTTTTACAGATGTTCAGTTCAGCGCCAGCAGCTCGTGCTTGTATTCGTTGAGGTGCTGCAGGTATTGTGAGTCTAAACGTATCAGCATTTTCCGCCATTCTTCCTGGAATTGCGGCTGCCGTTCGATGTCGGCATTGTTGATTCTGGCGGTCGAGCCCTGCTGCGCCAGGGCTTGCTGGACCTTCATGGTGAATTCTTCTTTGACCTGCTCGTAAGCGGCTTTTTTCTGCGCATCACCCTGTTCGGCGTAGTGGTTGAAGATATATCTGATTTTGCTGAAAATATTCTCCACGGCGGTCTTGTCTTTCTTGATTAATTTAATGCCGTCCATCGTTTTCCGGTTGTTTTTCTTTACGGCATCGTTCTTCGGGAGGTCGATATTCCTGACCAGTATCGACGAGATTCCCTGTACGACATATTTCCTTTCCTGGTCATTGTACTTACTCAATTCCGCCGTCAGATTAATGTCATCTTTAATGTATTTCCCGGCCAGTTCTTCACCTTTGGGAATAAATTTCCATTTCAGCCGTTCTTCCGGTGTGGCCGATTCGATTTTATTGATTTTTTCCATCGCTATTTCGTAGGCGCTTTTGATGTCAGCCATTGCTTTTCTCCTTTGCGCAGTCAATTGTATGAATTATTTATTTCCCAACTAAATTATACAATACTTGTTTGTGAATGTTACCATCAGCCTAAAGAAATCTGAGAGATGGGCGGGAGGGTTACATCTGCGACTAAACCCTCCCCTACAGCTTCGAGCATTTAACTTTGTTTAATTGTTAATACTAAACCAGCGATACTAGTCCTTCCGGATGACGTCGGTGTGCAGGAATTCCTGTAAAACCGGCGGTACTGCAATCGAGCCGTCAGCCTGCTGGTAGTTTTCGATGATGGCAATCATGATCCGCGGCAGGGCCAGTCCCGAACCGTTGAGCGTGTGTACGAATTGAGGTTTAGCATCGGCCGCGGGACGGTAGCGGATATTAGCGCGGCGTGCCTGAAAATCGCCGCAATTTGAGCAGGAGCTGACCTCGAGCCATTCCTGGCAACCCGGCGCCCAGACATTGACATCAAAAGACATCGTGGCGCCGAAACCGATGTCGCCGGTGCACAATTGTGTAATACGGTAAGGCAGGCCAAGCCGTTGACAAACGTCCTCGGCATCAGCCAGCATTTTAGTCAGTTCACCGCATGATGTTTCAGGCTCAACGAACTTGTACATCTCTACCTTGTCAAACTGATGGCCCCGTTTGATGCCGCGGGTGTCTTTACCAGCGGACATCTTTTCACGGCGAAAACAGGCCGTGTAGGCGACGTAGTAGAACGGCAGCATGCCGGGCGGGATGATTTCATCGCGGTGCAGATTGGTTAACGGCACTTCCGCCGTCGGCACCCACCAGTAGTCTTCTTCAACATCATGGTAGAGATTACCAGCGAATTTGGGCAATTGCCCGGCGCCGACCAGCATTTCTTTTTTCACCATAAAAGGCGGGTAAATCTCTTTATAGCCGTGTTCAAAAGTATGTAAATCAAGCATGAAGGCAATAACGGCCCGCTGCAGCCTGGCACCCAGTCCGCGCAGGACATAAAACCTTGTCCCCGATAATTTCACACCACGCTCGAAATCGATGATGCCCAGCGATTCCCCCAATTCCCAGTGCGGTTTCGGGGTGAATGGCAGCTTTTTAGGCTCGCCCCAGGTGCGGACAACGGGGTTCTCACTGTCATCCTTACCGATGGGGACACTGGCATCGGGGATGTTCGGCAGATTGAGTAAAAGGTCATGGAGGCTACCGTCCAAAATTTTTACTGCTTCTTCAAGGTCGTGGATTTTTGTCCGTAATGCACGGCCCTCCTCAGCGGCGTCAGCCTGTCTTTCTTTTGCTGCCTGTTTGCGATTGCGCCGTAAATCTTCGAGTTCGGTCATTTTCTGCCGCCGTTCGCTATCCAACTGCAGGATTTCATCCAACGGTGCTTTGTCGTGGCGGTTGAGGATTGCCTGCCGGACGATATCCGGATTTTCACGAATAAATTTTATATCCAACATAACAGCCACCTCCGGGGTAAACTCTAAATCCTAAATACGAAATCCCAAACAATATCTTAATATAAAATTCTAAATCCTAATTTCTAAATCCTAAACAAATACAAAATATTAAATTCAAATCGATTAAGCATTAGATTATTCTGTTTTTGTGATAATAGCTCCAAATATTTTCATTAGTTCAGTAGCTTCTTGTACGTGTAAAGCCCTTGCTGATTCCAATGAGTCTTCATTTGTTTCAACTAGTTTAAGCCAGTAAATTGTTTCTTTTGCCTCTTTGCGACAAATCCTGATTCTCATTGCGAAATCTTTTTTCCCTAAGGCCTCATTGGCTTCTATATAATTCGCACCAACCGAACCGGATGATCTGATAACCTGCTTTATTATTTCGGAATTGGCAGGAGTTTTTGGCAGCAAATTAGTGAATAAAATAATATTCTTAGCAAATTTTAATGTTCTTTCCTCTAAATCATAAGGTTTTGAATTCGTCATCTGTCATTCTATTTTATTTTCGTATTCCGTTATTGGCGCTTCGAATTTGTTTCATGTTTCGATATTAGTATTTCGGATTAGTCCTATATTTTTATTTTTCTTCTGCTTTTTCCTTCATTTGCGGGAAGAGGATAACCTCTCGAATTGACTGGTTGTTTGTCAGGAACATCACTAATCTGTCAACACCCATTCCCAGACCGCCGGTGGGGTGCATACCGTGTTCCATCGCAAACAGGAAATCTTCATCAACGGTTTCCTTGTCACCCTGTTGACGGTCCTTGATCTGCTGTTCAAAACGCTCACGCTGATCGAGCGGGTCGTTTAACTCGGTGAAGGCATTGGCAAACTCCATGCCACCGGCGAAAACTTCGAAGCGTTCGACAACTCTTTCCTGTCCGGGTTTCTTCTTGGCCAGGGGTGAAAGTGAGAGCGGATAATCAATCAGAAATGTCGGCTGAATTAACTTCGGTTCGACAAAAGTAGAGAGCAGTTCATCTACCAGGTGCGCCCAATTACTCTTCAGGTCGAACTCAATACCCTTTTCTCTCATTTTCGCCCGTAACATATCGGCATTGGGATATTGGACAAAGTCAATACCGCTGTATTGCGTAATCGCATCCCTGAATGACAATCTCGGCCACGGCGGCTTGAATTCAATTGTTGTATCTCCAAACTTTACGCTGGTCGTTCCCAGTACTTCTTGAGCAACGGAAGAGACCATCTCTTCGACTCTGTTCATGATGTCATTGTAGTCGGCGTATGCCTCGTAACTTTCCATCATGGTAAATTCCGGGTTATGTTTGAATGAGACGCCTTCATTACGGAAGATCCGCCCGATTTCGTACACTTTTTCAAAACCGCCGATAATCAGCCGTTTTAGATGTAATTCCATCTCGATACGCAGAAAAAGGTCACGGTCGAGCACATTATGATGGGTGACAAATGGTTTTGCGGCGGCATTATCAGCTTCCGGTTGGAGAACCGGGGTCTCCACTTCCAGAAAACCCTGCCCATCCAGATATCTTCTAATGGCGCTGATAATCCGGCTGCGCGTGCGGAAAGTCTGCCTGACTTCCTCGTTAGTTATCAGGTCGAGGTAACGCTGCCGGTAACGTATTTCAACATCGTTCAAGCCGTGCCATTTTTCCGGCAGCGGCTGCAGTGATTTTGAAAGCATTGTCAAAGTCTTGGTTCTGATCGTGGGTTCACCGCTTTTGGTTCGGAAGACGGCTCCTTTCGCCCCGATAATATCGCCGATATCCAATTCTTTAAGTAAAGCGTTGCTTTGTTCATCCAAAATATTCTTGCCGAGAAAGAGCTGAATTTTCCCGGAGCCGTCCTGAATGTCCAGAAAAGAGATTTTACCCATCGTGCGGTTAGCCATGACACGTCCGGCAACAACCACTTCTACGGTTTCAATCTTACCTGATTGTTCAGCCTGTGACAGTAATTCCACTGCCTGGCGGGCAGTGTGCGTCCGCTTGTAACGCGGGGGATAAGGGTCAATCCCCATGGCGCGGATATTGGCCAATTTTTGCAGTCTTTGCTCCGGGATACGTTCCATTCCTGTAGGCATTTTAGTCTCTCTCAAATTTATTTGATAGCATAATATTAACATAAAGTAGGGAAATCCTAAATACGTAAGCTCAGAAAAATGCCGTTTGACATAAGGGGATATGACGGAGTAACATTTCAGAAATGAAATCATTTAATAGTCTCATCTGATATTTTAAGGAGGCAATGTGGAGTTCAAAAATATTATTCTGGAGAAAAAAGACGGTATCGCCAAACTGATGATTAACCGTCCCCCGGTGAATGTGGTGAATTCTGAAGCGATTATGGAGATTAATGCCGCACTGGAAGCACTGAAAACGGATGAAACAATAAAGGTGGTGCTGGTCCGCGGGGCCGGTAATAAAGCTTTTTGTGCCGGGGTAGAGGTGAAAGACCATATCGGCGATAACTTGTTAAAAATGATGACAGAATTTGGTAAAATATTCATTTCATTGAAAGGATTGGGGAAACCGACGATCGCGGTGGTAAACGGGGTCGCCCTCGGCGGAGGCTGTGAAATTGTCATCGGTTGTGACATGGCAATTGCCTCTGAGAAAGCCAAATTCGGCCAGCCGGAAATAGTGCTGGGAGGGCTGGCACCGGCAGCCGCAGTTATTTTACCAAGGACGATCAGCGAGAAAAAAGCTTTTGAACTCTTGCTGCTCGGGGAAAATATCAGTGCGCAGGAAGCCGAGCGTATCGGTTTGATCAATAAAGTCGTACCTGATGAAGAACTGGATAAAGCGGCAGAAGAAATAGCCCGTAAGTTTTTGGAAAAAAGCAGTCTCAGTGTCGAACTGGTCAGGGATATTTTCTACCAGTGTGCCGATATCAGTAATTTTAATAACGCAATACAAAGAGCAACCGAACTGGGGATTTTATCCTGGAGAACGGAAGACGGGCAGGAGGGGCTGAAAGCATTCGTGGAGAAAAGGAAACCTGTCTGGAAAAACAAATAAGCTTCATTTTTGAATTTAAAAAATATTGATTAATTGATAAACAATTGTGCCATTATCGTCACCATCCGGCAA
>JBKQML010000048.1:0-12009 GCA_052326545.1 Dehalococcoidales bacterium | reverse complement strand
GAATCTCAACAAAGGAGAAGGAATCAAAATTCCATTATGCCTCCCGTTCGTCTTTATTAGATTGCAACCGAGCGAAGGATGGTAAACAACCGGCAAAGATAAACAATCCACTTTTTAATAAAAAAATGCCGGATAAGTCCTGAGAGAATAATTATCATGAGCGTTATTGACCGGGCAATTGGAGTTGAACATTTTCTTTTCGATACGGTACCGTCGCATATTCCCTCGATGCCGCCAAAACCGCGCAAGCAAAACCAGTGGCTGAAAGACGACAAACCGATAGTAGCTAAGGTTGCCGCCGGGGAAAACGTGCGACAATCTGTGGAACGGGCGTTGAACATCCTGGGGTCACTAAACCGGGTGATATCAAGAGGGGACCGGGTGATGGTGAAACCGAATTTCAACAGCGACGACCCGCCACCGGCTTCAACCGACCTGGGATTTTTAGAGGCGGTACTGGAAATACTGCTGGAGGCAGGAGCAAAAATTACGGTTGGGGAGAGTTCCGGCGGCATCTGGCGGCCCACAGCGAATGTTTTTGCCCGACTCCATCTGCGGGAGCTGACAGATAAGTTCGGAGTGAACCTGATCGCTTTTGAAGATAAACCCAACGACTGGGTAAGAATTAACATAAACGGACAATACCTGAAAAGCGCGGTCATGCCCCGGTCGGCTTTCGATGCGGATAAACTCGTATATTTACCTTGTCTCAAAACACACCGACTGGCTAGGTATTCGGGGGCGTTAAAGCTGGCTTTTGGTTTTGTGCATCCCGGGGAACGCCGCACCTTCCATTTGAGTTACCGCGAAGAGAAACTGGCGGAAATCAGTTTGTGCTGGCAGCCGGACCTGATTGTGATGGACGGACGGAAAGCATTTGTCACCGGCGGACCGCAGAGCGGGCGGATTGAAGAACCGAAAGTAATCCTTGCTTCCGGCGACCTGATAGCGACCGATGTAGAAGCAGTGAAGATTCTGGCAAGCTACAAAGCTAAAAATTTACTTTTAGAGGACCCATGGCAATTACCGCAGATTACAACAGCTTTGAAGTATAAACTGGGAGTGGGGAAAGACGAGTATGTGCTGGCAGAGAATTAAACGAAAATTGTTATTGCGAATATTCGGGAGGACCGTACATGGGAATTAAACACGTACACGAGAACCTGACATCATTGAACGGCTGTAAAGTCGAAATCGATGGGGATATTGAATATTCAGTTATCCCTTTACGGGTAAACGGCTTTCACGGTGCGGTGCGTATCAGCGGCGGCGAGGGTTGCCCCAACGGAGATTTGTACTTCGGGATCGAACCGGAGAACACAAAGAAAGAAAAACCGGACAGATAAACGTGCTGGCATTCCCACGTTTTTAAACGACCGCATCTTTTCAAAGGTCTGAAGCGAGAGGTGAACTTTGGCGCTTTTCAAGCCATTCAATAATATCCGCCAATACCTGACTTTTTTCAGGCTCATGCACTAAATCGTGCACTAACCCGGGATAGAGTTTCAAAGTTTTATCCGACGATTTAGCACGTTCAACCAGTTTCTTACTACCTGCGGGATTAGCCAGTTTGTCGGCGGTACCGTGAAGGATTAAAACAGGCACGGAAAATTTTTCCATATCGCGCTGTATTTTTGCCATTGCGTTCAGCAGTTGGGCGGCGGTTCTCACCGCCGCATTTTTGTTATAAATCAAAGGGTCAGCGTACATATTGTTGACCACTAATGGATCCCTTGAAAATTGTTCGTTGGGTAATTTCATCAGCGGCAGATTGGGAACCAACTTGCCGAGGATACCGGTTACCCTGACCAGTAAAGGTGAAATGCCTTCTCCCGGTACCAGCGCCGGCGCGGAAAGGATAATGCCCTGAAATCCGATAACATTATTCACCGCTGCAAGCGTCACGGTCGTGCCTCCCATGCTGTGGCCGAAGGCAAAAACCGGTCTGCCCGGGTTCTTACTTCTCAGATTTTTCACAAACCCGGCCAAATCTTCCACCAGGTCGGAAAACCTGTTGACGTAGACTCTTTTACCTCCGGAATTGCCGTGTCCCCGCATATCGAACGCATACACAGTGAAACCACACTGCGCCGCCATCACCGCCAGTTCCGAATACCGGCTGGAATGGTCTTTCAGCCCATGTAAAACGACAAGAATTGCCTTTTCAGGCACATTTTTACTCCGCCATGTTTGCGAAAAGAGAGACGTATTGTCCTGCCCCTGAAACCTGTCTTCCCAATGTTCAATTGCGTCTGCAGCTGTATCCATCACCTGCCTCCTTAGTACAAATTACCTGGCCGATTAAAACTGTAACTTAAATCGTAGTGCATATTTTAACAATTTCATGACGAAGGTTTTATTTCCGATAACAACCGGACGATATCAAATTTGGCATCGAGGATATTTGCCCAGATGTCGCCCAGTTTCCCCAATCTTGCGGGAACGTTGGCGATGGTAAAATCAGAGGGATAAATCCTGTCCAATTCATCCCAGCCCAGTGGGACGGAAACGGTGGCGCCGGCAACGGGACGGGGCGAATATATCGAAGCCAGGGTTTTGCCGCGCACATTCTGGTTATAATCCAGAAATATTTTGCCTTTTCTTTTTTCGACAGCCCAATCCGTCGTAATCGCATCCGGATATTTTTGCTGCAGGAATTTACTGAGTTTTTCCGCCAACTCATGGGTGCCGTGGAAATCCAATTGCCGTTTAATCGGGATAAATACATGCAGCCCGGTTTTCCCCGAAGTCTTGACAAAAGAAGGACATGAGAGTTTATCCAGGGTTTGTTTAACCAGCAGCGCCACGCGGCAGGTTTGCCGGAAAGCCGCCCGGTTCAATTCCGGTTCTTCACCGACAGTTTCTTTACCTGAGTAGATATAAGGGTCGATATCAAAAATCAGGAAATCCGGGTAATCTGCGTAGAAATCAGCATCTTTTTTACTTTTTGTTTCAACTTTGAAATCGGCTCCCGGTTTGACGCGGGAAAACCAGGTGTGCAATTCGATATCGGCGATTTGCCCCAGCCACAACAGAGTAGCCAGATTGTTGCAGAGCAGATATTCCTGCTTCGGAGTATCATGCGAAGAAAGCGGGACTGTTTCCACAAAATCCGGCACGGGCGAGTAATGCTTCTGGAAAAAATGTTCGCCGTCAACACCATCTGGATAGCGGCTGAGAGACAGCGGTCGGTCTTTCAGGTGCGGTAGCAGATACGGGGATACTTTCGCCAAATATGTAAGCAGCGCTCTTTTGGTTACGGCTTTTTGACCGGCACGTTCGGGCCAGAGAATTTTATCCAGATTGCTTAAGGATACCGTTTGTCCGACAATCTCAAGCGCCAGGTTAACTTCTTTACTATCCAATTTTGAAAGTAAATCAGACGATTCTTTGATATTTTTCACAGCTCTCCTTTGTACAGTTTTGGGGCCGATTGCAATTATCTGCGCAGGGTGAACATCGGCTAACGGCTTATCATCCCGCAAACGGAGAAACACCGGCGCCCGCAACCTGCCGTCTTTCGTCCGTTCAGCAAATTTTATTTCCGCCACCAGTTGGGGCCGGACCCAGGTAATTTTATCCGGTTCTTCGATTTCGACTTGGAACGGACTATTTTTGACAGTGATACGGTCCAATTGTTGTCTTAGAGTCTGCAGGAGGTCATCGTCAAAACCGGTACCCACATTGCCGGTCGGCTGCAATTCGTTTTTTGCGTCGTAATAGCCCAGTACCAGCGCCCCAAAGGTTTTAGCCCGGCTTCCAGTGCCCTGCGTGTAACCGCAAACCACGAATTCATCACTGTTGACGGCCTTGATTTTGAGCCATGTTTTAGCCCTTTTTCCTTCTTCGTACAGACTATCCTGACGTTTGGCGACGACACCCTCCATGCCATTGGCAAGGGCTGCACGGTACACCGTCTCGCCGTCTTTGGCAAAGTGCTCAACCAAACGGACACTATCATCAGGAGCCACAACACTTTGCAGTAATTCTTTCCTCTCTTTCAAAGGGACTTGCCTTAAATCGTAACCGTCCAGATAGAGGATATCGAAGACATAATAGATAATGGCGGATGGAGTTTCGATTTTATCTTTGGGCAGGCGGTTGATTGTTTTAAGATAGCCCTGCAGGCATTGAAAACATAGTTTACCTTTGGCATCGAGGGCGATGATTTCCCCATCCAGGACTAATTGCGATGCCGGCTGTTTTTCCAAACTCTGCACCAAAGGGCGATAACGGGAGGTCACATTGAGTTCACCGCGGGATTGCAGCCGGACTTTCCCCCGATTCAAAAACGCCAGGGTGCGGAAACCATCGAGCTTCGGTTCGAAAAGCCATTTTTCATCGGAAAACGGGAATGCGGCAAGAGAGGCCAGCATCGGTGAAATTACGGATGGGAACGGCTTTTTTACCGCGCAGGGAAGATCATCCGGTTTCAGAACCGGCGGCGGCTCTTTGTCCGTAATGCGGCCGGTTTTCAAATCGCCAATAGTAAGGCCGGAATCGACGGATTTTCCCTCTGCCAGAACGTCCCGGGAATAATCGGCGTATTCATCATGATGTTTTATCAGCAGCCAATTTTTATCGGTGTTCTGCATCCGTACCAGCGTCCAGGACCCTCTGAGTTTTTGGCCGCGCAACGTCACGGAGATCTTCCCTGCGGTCAGTCCCTGACGCATCATTTTCTCGGCTGTATTACGGTCGCCGAAATGGAGCTCCCCGCCTTCGTCGGGAGAATAGGTGCCGCGGTCCCAGATAATGACCTGTCCGCCGCCATACTGCCCCGCAGGGATGATGCCTTCAAAACCGGCATAGTCCAGTGGATGGTCTTCGACCATCACTGCGAGGCGTTTGGTGCCGGGGTCGAGAGACGGGCCTTTGGCGACGGCCCAGGACTTCAAAACGCCGTCGACCTCGAGGCGGAAATCATAATGCAATTGGCGAGCCGAGTGTTTCTGCACAACGAAAATCAGCGATCCACCCGGATGCTTTTCTACTTCGAGGCGTGGTTCAGGAGTTTGCCGGAAATCTCTCTTCTTATTGTATTCTTGCACCATCTTTTATTATCAACCCGAAGCTTAATTAATGCGTTTATCTTTTCCCCGAGGCGGCCACGACGCTCTGCTTCAGGGCGGTCATCAAGTCTTCAAACTCAATTTTTTCAATCTCAGGGGCCTTGATTTCGACGCCTTTCAATTTATCATCCACCATTTTCTTGAGCGCCAGCGTGTATTCATCTTTGTATGCTTCAGGTTTGAAAGTAGTTGTCATAGCCTGCACCAGTTTGACAGCCATTTCCTGTTCGGCAGCGGTTAATTTCTGCGCCGGCGGCGCCATCTCATCACGGGGAAGGATATCCTGCTGATAATGCATCGTCTGCAAAACGAGAATCTTATCCAGGGGGCGCAAACAGCAAAGGTGCTCCCGCCGCTGGAAAGTCACTTTGGCAATCCCCACCATGCCTGTTTTTTCCAGTACCGTTTTCAGCAGCGCGAACGGTTTTTCGCCCAGTTTTTCAGGCTCAAGATAATGGCAGTCGCTATAGTAAATAGTATCGATTTCATCGGCCTTAACAAAACCGGCGATATCGATGCTGTGAGTGGTCCTCACCGGCACTTTGTCAAAATCATTTTCCGCAAAAATAACGTACTGATTCTCAATGTATTCGTAACCTTTGACCGTTTCCGCCACGTTGAAATATTCTTTGTCTTCGGCGCAATAAAGCACCTGCTTAGGGCGGGTAAGGCATTTCTTGTGCAGGTAATGAAAAGCGACGGTTTTGGTTTCAACGGCCACCGACATTTTTACGGGTATCGCAACCATGCCAAAGCTGATTACCCCTTTCCAAAACGATGTCGCCATTCTCATCTCCTGTTGATTTAACTGACCCAACTTAACCCCGAGTTTAACGTATTGAAATCTAATTTAACATCATTTTGATGAACAAGTTATATAATTCCCGGCACCGATATTACAAAAGGATGACATTTTCCGGGAAGTCCACGGAATGACGCAAGGCATCAGACTTAAAACTTAATGTAATTGTTATCTTTTGCATCAGGATTTTATAACTTTTTAATTCTCGCAATGGTAAGCTCTAGTGAATAAATACGCCGCGTGCGAACACCGGAGCTTAATATGCCGCAACAACAACCCAGAAATTCAACCATAATCTATTTGCTTATAATTATTTTCGCAATCGTCCTGATATTCTGGGTATTCCGGGCCCCTGCGGCACCGCAGCCGAAGGAAATACCCCTCAGCCAGGCGGTAACGATGTCCCAGGCGGATCAAATCAAGCAAATTACGGTGAACAACCAATGGCTGGATATTACGGACCAGGACGGCACCGCTTATAAAAGCTATATTGGGACTATCGGTCTTTATGATATCAAAGATTTAAATCTGACCGGCGTTACCGTTTTGATCCAACCGGCCGGATTTGACTGGTTAAACTTTATTGTTACCTGGGGTATTTTCATCGTATTGGGGGTTTTTATTTTTATCCTTTTCTTCAGGGCCCGGGGCGTAAATAATCAGTTGATGAATTTCTCACGCAGCAACGCCCGATTGTTTCCCGGCGATAAACCCAAAGTCACCTTTAATGATGTAGCGGGAGTAGATGAAGCCAAGCAGGAACTGCGCGAGGTAGTAGATTTTCTGAAATCGCGTGAGCGTTTTACCGCGCTGGGCGCACGTATACCTCACGGGATACTGCTGGTAGGGCCGCCCGGGACCGGAAAGACCTTACTGGCAAAAGCCATTGCAGGAGAAGCGGGGGTGCCGTTTTATTCGATAAGCGGCAGTGAGTTTGTGGAGATGTTCGTTGGAGTGGGAGCTTCTCGGGTACGCGACCTTTTCAATCAAGCAAAAAGCCATGCGCCATGCATCGTTTTTATTGACGAAATTGATGCCGTCGGGCGCCACCGCGGAGCCGGTCTGGGGGGAGGCAACGACGAACGGGAACAGACCCTGAACCAGATTCTGACAGAAATGGACGGCTTCGATACCAATATCAACATTATTGTTCTGGCCGCAACCAACCGCCCTGATGTGCTGGACCCGGCTCTGCTCCGCCCGGGCCGTTTCGACCGGCGAGTAGTTTTAGATTTACCGGATGTGGTTGGGCGCGTGGCGATATTAAAAGTCCATACCAAGAACAAACCGCTGGGCGCTTCGGTGAATCTGGACACTTTAGCCAAAGAGACGGCCGGTTTCAGCGGCGCCGACCTGGCCAACCTCGTCAACGAGGCGGCAATCCTGGCGGCGCGACTGGGGCAGAAAACCATCGAAATGAAAGAACTGGAAGAATCCATCGACAAAGTAGTTGCTGGGCCGGAGCGCAAAAGCAAACGCATCAGCCCCAAAGAAAAGGAAATTACCGCGTATCATGAAGCCGGACATGCTTTAGTAGCCAAAATGCTGCCGAACGCCGACCCGCCGCATAAAATTTCAATTATCGCGCGCGGGATGGCACTGGGTTACACCAAACAAATATCTGAGGACCGGTATCTGCTCAGCCCTTCGCAACTTCGGGACATGATTACAGTTTTTGTGGCCGGCCATGCCGCCGAAAAACTGATATATAACGAATCTTCTACCGGGGCGCAGGACGACCTGAAACGCGCCACGAACATCGCGCGGAGGATGGTAACCGACCTGGGGATGAGTGAAAAACTGGGCCCCCGCACTTTCGGGGATAAACAGGAACTGATCTTCCTGGGACGTGAAATCTCCGAACAAAAGGATTATAGCGATAAAACTTCTGAAATAATCGATAACGAAATGGATGCTATTATCCGCAACTGCTACGAAAACGCACTCAAGATTTTATCCGAACATAAGGCTACACTCACGGAATTGGCCCAGGCTTTGATTATCCGGGAAACACTTGATTTTGACGAACTGGAGACATTGTTTAAGGGAGAAAAACTACCCGCCAGAGCAAACGGAACAAGTTCGCCACAAGTAAACCCGCCTCAAGCTAAAATACCGGCGCCTGCTGCGTTTGCTTCCCCAAGGTAAATAATTGTTAGACTCACATCTATTGGATTCCAGCAAGGGACTGGGAAAAGCAACATTTTAATTGGTTTATTGATTTTCATGTTTTCAACGCGATTCAAATTAATATTGGAGATTATTCGTTCTCAATTATAAATGTTGACTTCAGTGCTTTTGCCGCCTTATCAGCCAAAACTGATGGAGGAATATACTCAAGATAATGCATGGTTTGCCTGGTTCCAACCATGTTCTACAATCTCTTTCGTTCAGTCGTATCTAGCACGTAGCTCTTGATTTCCGGTTTTTATTACCATAATTTCTTCCTGCTTCAGGTAACAAATGACCCGGCTAAAATGACATGTGGTCTTTTATCGGTTTTTTCGAGCTATTTCAATTAGGTTTTCTTGAGCTTCTGGCTCCTTTTTAATAAAAGAATATTCTATTAATATTTCAAAACCATCGTAGTATTAAAATTTGAAAAATCGCATAGATGATATCATGCCTGCCATAAAAGACAGCGCAATATATTTAATGGCATTTCCCGTAAGACTTGCAATAAAGAATTTCCCCACCGACATTTTTAAAGAACCGGCAATAATTCCGGTAATTTCAAACGGTAAAAACGGTTGTAAAGCAAGAATTCCAATTACCGGTGGACCTTTATGCTTGATCCAATTACTAATATTTTCATTACAGAGTGCCTGGTTCATGTTGCACATGAAATTTTCTTTGAGAAGAATCTTGCGTCCCAAAACTCCTGCCAGGTATCCGCCAAGTCCGCCGATACTAGCCCCAATGGCAGCCGCGAGCCCGACTATTAATGGATTCCAAATGGGAGCGGTAGTGAACAATATCGACAAAGCAATGGGGGCAGGCCCGAAAGGGATTAAATTAGTTGCTACGAAAGTTCCAAGTACGATCAGGTAAGTGACCCATGCGATGTTAAACACTGGTATGTGAACCCGGGCAAAAAGTAATTTAGAGGCAAAAGACAATCCTACCGTTAGAACAAGAAAACCAATTATAATACCAGCCAATTTTATCTTTTTAGAGAGGCTCAGTTGCTTGAGATCTTTTACCCCGCTGGAAAATATAGTTGTAATTTGATTTGCCATGGTTGTGTTTTTATCGGTTTATAAATTTTATCCTTCTGAAATATTAATCGAACATCAACCGGCTCTCGCATTCACGAGGAGAAGGGGGATATTTCCATACCGCAAAACCTTTTCAGTCACGCTGCCTAACAACCAGCGCTCCAGACCTGAACGACCATGTGTCGACATAACAATCAGGTCTGCTCCCGCTTCTTTGCTTACTTGCAGAATTTCTTTGGCTGCGTCAATTCCAGACGTAATTTTATGGCCAGAAGTAATCCCTTTTTCTTTTAGGTCTCTTTCAATTTCAATCAGGTCAACTCGAACCCTGCTCTCTTCGGCTTCATTTGCTTTTGCATAGTTATACTCGATCACTTGCTCGTCGCGGTCGTTTATCCTGACGTAATCACTCCCATACAGATTAGAATAGTTAGCAGAAGGGTAAACCATGGGAACCATTTCGAAGAGTGTAATTGGTATCTTTAATCCGGCGGCCAATTCCTCCCCCACCGGCAATGCCCGCCTGCTCAGTTGCGAACCATCTAAGGAAATTAGGAGATTGTTAAAAACCTGTTTTTTCCCTCGCAATCGTTTGGCGTTTTGGGGTCTGACAACCATTACAGGTACAGGAACAATATGGCAAACATGATCAGTCACACTGCCCAGCATTTTCCCCATTTTAAGACCGGAAGCACTGACAGCCGTCATTATAATTAAATCTATCTTATTTTTTTCTACCAGATCGCAGATGTTCTGCGCCGGCTCACCTGATTCAATTTCAACGGTGACTTTAGCCCCTTTATTCTTGTCGCCAATGGTTTTCTTGGCGTTCCCGGCTACAGTAGTAAGATAGACCTCATGGACATGTTCCAATTCCGCTTGATCCCTTCCGCGAACATGATACAACACAATTTCGGCGCCTAATTTTGCGGCCAATTCCTCTCCGTAAGGAAGCGAGATTTCAGCTATTTCAGAACCATCAAGCGGCATTAGTATTCTTTCAAGCATATCCTGCTCCGTATTCAGGTTGATTAAATTACTGTCTAAAATTATTATAATTGCGCGTACACATCCGGCCACCGTTTTTGAAATGTGCGGCAATCAGCATGCTTGTCATCGGTGGAAATATCAACTTTTGAGGCCTGGCATTCTAATTGGTTATTGAATTTGCAGCTTGATGCAGTGCAAGCTCCAATTCCGCCCCTCACTTCTGGAAATCCGCCCCGACTGCTAGCGTGAACATATGTATTACATTCCGCATGGGGACCAACCGTTATTCCCAAAGTATGGCAGGAGCCATCTTTGTTATAGGCGCAGGTTGACATATTACATTTTGAAATCATCGACATATTCATTTTGACACCTCCATTTTTTTCGACGCAATAACCATAAATTATATTATTCTTGGGTAATTATACCTGTGTTTATGTTACAAAGTAATAAAATTGCGGGGCGAATAATTACGGTAATATGAAATTTCTTGGAGCCGTTTTTATTCCGTTCAATATGTTTAACCGGAAACTTTATATATTTGTAATCTTTAAAAAGAAAAATTTATAACTTTTATATAAAGATAACGGCATAATTGAAATAGCATCGTGATCTGGAGGAGGAAATAAATGGTGATGGCAATCCGCACCGTAACTATTCACGGCAAGCCTTATACTCTTGAAGGACCTGAAATTAAAGTCGGGCAGAAAGCGCCGGATTTCGCGCTGACCTGGACAGATTTCAGCGAAATCAGTCTTTCTCAAAGCAAGGGGAAAGTGCGCCTGCTCAGTGTCGTGCATTCGTTGGATACCGGTGTATGCGACCTGCAGACACAATGGTTCGAAGAGGAAACAGGGGAATTTCCGCAGGTTGTGATTTACACCATCAGCATGGACCTGCCTTTTGCCCAGGCCCGCTATTGTGGCGCCAAAGCAATCAAAAATCTGAAAACACTCTCAGATTATAAGTATGCGTCCTTTGGCAAAGATTACGGGGTATTGATTCAGGAATTACGATTGCTCAGCCGTGCCGTATTCATCATTGATGCCAACGATATCGTGCGCTATGTAGAGTATGTGCCTGAAGTAAGCCAAGCCCCGAATTACGATGGGGCAATTGCCGCTCTGAAGCAAACCCTGACCGGGTAGCAAAAATTCGACACTAAATTTTGAATATCTAAATCAAATTAAAAAACTGAAGCAGGATTATTTGTGAATTGCGCTGAATATGCGTCGAATATTCGAGAACTGCTCGGTTCAAAAGGAGAATTCCATCGGTTCTGGGTTTGCAGCATCGCTTTGATTGTTGGGAAATATTAAAAGGTGACTACTAAAATGAATATCCGGAGTCTTATTGTTATAGTAATTACAATCGTTTTATTCCGGGCCATGTTAGCCATGTTGTTTAAATCGTTGGTCTTCAGTCGAGCTTTTCTGCTTTAGTATTTTTGCGATATTGTTGGAACTATATGTACAAACAAACTTTATATATTTGTAATCTTTTCACAAGAAAATTTATTATTTTTTCATCTTTGATGAAGCATTATGAAATAAACTGAAGGTTTGCGATTATAAGTTGAGGCACTGCCGATGCTAAAACCGCAAAGTTTATTGAATATCAGCGTGGCAGCCTGTTTTATCGGGCCGGCAATCATGGTTACGGCGGACGTCTTGACCATCATTTTAAACCATCGGTTCGACCTGGTGGAGCAGACGATCAGCGGTTTCGCAACCGGTCCTTACGGCTGGCTGGAAAAAATCGGGATTTTGATGATTGCGGTTTGTTTTTTGCTGATGGGTTTGGTTTTATGGAACGTAAATCAGACAAAGAACTTACGGCTGTTAAAAACAGCCGGCGTGTTCTTTTTAGTAGCGGCTTTAGGATTTTTCTTCACTGCATTAATTAACACAACTTACGTTACGGCAAT
>JBKQML010000047.1:0-4781 GCA_052326545.1 Dehalococcoidales bacterium | reverse complement strand
TCAAGTCTATCGAGACTGTCGGACTGGCTGCCAGTACTTTACTTCCTGTTCCGATCGCAGTAACAGCCGATGCGGCGAATAAGGTAATCACCAGCGCAATTGTCGTGACAGTCAATTGTGACTTTATGGCACAGCGTTTGAAAAGATATCTTGATTCCACAATAAATTCCTTCCTTTAAATAACATTGATTTTCGATAACCGGATGAGCCGCTTCCCGAATATTATTGAAAGCCTATGATCTGCAAGTCGGCCAGTTTTTCCTTTTGAAAAATAACACTTCTCACTTTTTCCCCTTTGGTTTTTAATACTATGATTCACACTACAGGTTTTTAAAGCACTGCGAATCACCCATATGGCTGAATTTCCAGGTCCAAAGTGATTAATCTATGGGTTTTCAGGGGATTTTGCTTACATAAAACGAAAGAAGGATAAGTAAATTACAGGTTTTTGCAAATGAACCATTATTGTAAGATATTTTTGAAGCCATACTTGAAATTAAGAATTTAGGTTAAAGATAAATAAATGACCGGTGGGAAAGTCATTGTTAGTAAAGATGCCGGAATATTATAACGAAGTTATGAGCGAATGATAAAAAGGAATGCAATAATTCCCGATCCGGCTACCGGTTGTTTACCGCGGTATCGACATAGGATATTAAACCCTCATGTTCTGCATAAGCGGCGGCTTGCTGCCGGTTGCGGATATTCAGTTTACTCAATATCGAACGCAGGTGGGATTTAACGGTATGTTCGGAAATAATCAATTTCTGTGCAATCTCACGATTTGTCGCACCGTGGCCGATCAGACTTAATACTTCAAGTTCCCGGGAACTGAGTATCGAGTCCGGCTTCGGGAGTTTGAGATTACCGAGGGTTGCCGGAATTTCGGCGGGATTGCTGTTGGCCGCAGATGTATTACGATTGACGATAATATGCGTAATTACCTTATGGTTCGGAATAATGACCAGATTGTTCTCCTCGGTTTGAATTATTGTTTGTATCAGAGAAATCTGTTTGATACAACCGGATTCACCGGATTCCAATTTAATCAAATCCCCGACCTTAATGTGTTCACCATAAGCAATTTCAAACCCGGCCAGCAGGTTATCCAGGGTGTGCCGGAAGACAAAAATAAGGATAAAGACACCGGCAATCAACACGATAACAATCGGTAAAGTGGGGACCCCCCAGATTTCGAGCGTAATCAGGATACTGACCGCGATAATGAGGATTTTAATCGTGTTAGCTACTGCCGCCGTTAATGGCTGGGCCATTTTATGTTTATTGAGATAAAAACGAAGCAGGTTTACACTAATAGTAATTGCGGTCCAGGTCAAAGAAAGGACTAAAACGCTGCCTAATCCTTCTTCGGTAAGTTTTTTCCCGAGAGGGGGTAAAATCGAAATCTGAACTGCAAAAAAAGCACCCAGCAAAATGAACCAGATAAGGAATTGGTTCCAAATATCCTTAATATTAAAAATATTACCGAACCAATTTACTTTCTGCGATTGACGATTGACGGCCTTGTAGATTGCCAACCGCGACCAGAGACTAAAAACAATAACCGTGATAAAAGTAAAAATTGGTATGATCAAATTGACCCAATGTGCAAATAACCAAGCTGTCAAAAATTCTCCCCCAACAATGCAACTGCAATCCCAGAAAATAATTTAATGCTAATTCACGCAAATCAGACAAGGAATATACTTACCACAACCGGAACTTAATTTTCTATTTTATTCTTAGCGCGAATTGATAATAATATTTACAGTATATTTTAAACCGATATCACATAGTTACCGATGCTCTAATTTCAAACAGTGATAATTCCGTCAAGAAAACCATGGGCATAATCAGCGTCTTCACGTTCGATTATTACTTTAGCCATTATTAGCTACGAGGCTAAAACTATTTCCGCTTCCGCTGTTTTGCAAAGTGGCTTCAAGTCCCATTAACCAAGTCTCCAAACGTAATCTATGGCTCATGTATTCCGGCTTTGTTTATTAGAGAGCTTGACCACTATCGGATGTATCACTTACCTGGCAGTGCCTCAAATAAAAGCCGTTGCAAAGCCAACGGTTGAGACAACTTTATTTAACCAGATAAAATGCAAAGTGTAAATACGTAACTACTTAAAGAGCTAATATCATCGATGAAATAAGATTAATCAACATCCACCGAATAAGGCGATATCTATGTATACTAAATCGGAAATACGTAGTTATTCCCCCGTTAAATATGTAGATTAACGAATAGCCACTTTAAAAACGGTTAGTTACAATCAAGGTAAATCAGCGAATCCATTACATGGGACACTGGAGAAAATGGATGAATAATAATGCGGGTAAATCCATTGATGTTCTGATAATTGAAGATAATATCAACGACCAGCTTCTGGTTAAAAAGATGCTGGATAAAACAAGCTATATTTCTTTTGAGGTAAGGTTCGCAGATAATCTTGCAACCGGGATCAATGATGCAAACCAAAACAACGTAGATGTCATATTGCTGGACCTCAATTTGCCGGACAGTTCAGGTTTTGAGACCTTTCTGAAATTAAAGCTCCAAGTACCTGATGCCCCGATAGTAGTGCTTTCAGGTTTTGGAGATGAAGAGGAATCGCTCAAAGCGGTGCGCGGCGGCGCGCAAGATTATTTGGTGAAAGACCACACTGACGGAAATTCATTGGTGCGGGCGCTCCGCTATGCAATCGAGCGTAAAAAGGCGGAAGACGCAATCAAACACCTGGCTTACCACGATTGCCTTACCGGATTACCCAGCCGGATATTGTTTAATGACCGGTTTACGATATCAATATCGAAGGGCAGACAGGACGGGAAGAAGGTAGCCTTGATGATGCTGGATCTGGATCATTTTAAGGAAATTAATGACAATTTAGGTCATGACGCAGGAGATGAAGTTCTTAAAGATGTCAGTACCAGGCTCATAAATATCGTCAGACAAACCGATACGGTTTGCCGCCTGGGCGGAGATGAGTTTGCGCTATTGATGCCGGATATCAGCAGCGAAGAAATTATTGAAGAGGTAGCGCAAAGAATAATGAAGGCAATACGAACCCCTTTTATTATTTACGGGAGTGAAATAATCATAGGCGCCAGCATGGGGATTGCAATCTACCCGGAAGATAGTGAAAATCTTAAAACATTAATTAAACATGCGGATGTTGGGATGTATGAGGTGAAGAAAGCCGGGGGTAATAATTATCGTTATTATCAAGCCGGCAAAAACACGGAGGGACCGGCATTGGTACAAATTGCAGCGAACCGTCGATTATCTCAAGCGTCACCTGATTTTTTCTGCGACCGGGGACGACTAGAGGCTAGTAGCGTCGACGCGTTGCCTGACATTTGAAAATATAAACGGCAACCATGCCGGTTAGCAACCCGCACTTTGCGAAGATACCCCTTAACCACATTGGAATATTTCCTCAACCAATATTCAGACTTAAGGTAGCCGGCAGCAATGGGCACGACATAATTGTAATGTCCGGATACAGTCTCCAGACAGTCGTTTCGAGGCTTAAGATTACAGAGGCCGATAAAACCGGAGGGATGTTCGTTACTGCAATTGATTCCGTGCATAAAAGCTTGTTATGTTACTTTTATTTAATTACATTTGAGTAACATCGCAAAAAATAATGTCAAAATAATATTATGTTTCTTGAATACCTCTTCTAAAATATGATCACGTTTTGTGCTTAATTCGATCTACCACAATCAAGAACGGAATAAATGGGTTTGGATTTCCTATTTCGTTTCCCTCAAGGGAGAAGAGACTGACCGGGGCGGTTTTAGAGACTGGATTTAGGCAAATAGCAAACATTATGGCCCTGTCAGTTCTGCGGTGAAGAACGAATTTACTTTGTTGACATAATCCACCGGGTCAGCTTTGTAACCCTCACTGTGCAAAGCGCCGGGAATTTCCCACAGTTCATCGGCCGGATTTTTCGCCGCGGTGAAAAGCTGGTTTGTTTCCTGCGTGGTCGTGAGGTTGTCGTTTTGCTCGTGGATGAAGAATACCGGGCAGGTGATATCCGGCACGACATTTATCGGGTTGGCCGGCACGGCACCGTAAAACAGCGTCACGGCAAGTCTTAATCCGGGAATAAAGGAATCCACCAGGAAACCGGGGATACCTCTGGTTGTGGCCTGGCGGGTTACCATCGTGTCTACCGTCGCGAAACAGCCGTCCAGCACTACCGCCCCGATATTTTCCCGGGAGGCGAAAATGGCGGTGGTGGCCGCACCGGAACAGAAGCCGATGATGCCGATATCGTCAGTCGCAATTCCCTGGCTCTTGAGATAATCGACGGCGCCGCCGATATCATCCTCATTGGTTAACATGTTCAGACCTGTGCCCTGGGATTCGCCCCGGCCCTGCATGTCAAACAAAAGCACATTATAACCGTCATCCACCAGGCTTTTGGCTAAATCCAGCGTGTCAACATTATCGTCGAGGCGGTTTTGAAACCCGCCGTGGACAATCAGAATCGTTTTATTGCCCGTTCCCGGAATGTACCAGCCCCGCAACAACACAGTATTGTCGTCACGAACAGGGAAAGAGACGTCATTGTAATTCAATCCAACAGATGAGGGAGACCCATTTAGCGGCAGACGCGGGATGCGCATTGTCAGCACCACCCCCGCGGCGCACAGCGCAGCGTAGAGGACGATGAGCCCCAAAACAACCCGGAGAATAATCTTAATAATACGCGGCATGTTTTACCCGGTGTGATTATTGATAGTGATGCGCAAATTCTA
>JBKQML010000046.1:0-3217 GCA_052326545.1 Dehalococcoidales bacterium | reverse complement strand
CGAACTGGCTGAGAGGCCCGGCCTCTTTTGTCATCGAAATGCTGGCCGCAATTCCTAGCGTCATTATCGGGCTGTGGGGACTTTATGTATTGGTACCGGTGGTAAGAAATCCGATTGAGAAATGGCTTGGCCATCTGGCTAGCCTACCCTTTTTCCAGGGGCCACCTTTTGGGTTGGGTTTCCTGGCTGCCGGCCTGATTCTGGCCATCATGATAATCCCGATAATTACCGCAGTAACCCGGGATGCCATGAGAGCCGTACCCAATGAACAACGGGAAGCGATGTTTGCCCTGGGAGCGACACATTGGGAAACAATTAATAAATCCGTGCTGCCGTATTGCCGAACCGGAATAGTCGGGGCAATAATCCTGGGACTGGGCCGTGCGCTCGGTGAGACCATGGCCGTAACGATGGTCATCGGCAATTCTTATAAAATTACAGCTTCACTTTTTTCTCCGGGAGCCACCATTGCCAGCACCATCGCCAGTCAGTTTGGTGAGGCTTCAACGGGTGTCTATACCGGCAGCCTGATAGAATTGGCGCTGATCCTTTTTGGGATTACCTTGATTGTTAATATTATCGCTCGAACATTGGTTTGGCGGATGACATCTCTTAAGGCGGCCAAGAAATGAATAATTTGAATGAAAGGGGTCATTCCCGCCGTAAATTGGTAAACAGGGTAATGCTTGGACTGAGCTGTACTGCCGCCGGTATTGCTATTCTAATTCTGGCATTGATTCTAGGTTATACCCTGATACGTGGCATATCCTATCTTAATCTGAATATCCTGACTAAAGCAGCAGAACCGGTGGGTGAAACCGGGGGAGGAATGCGTAATGAGATTTTCGGTACTTTGATATTAGTGCTGCTTGGGTCGGTCATTGCCTTACCGATAGGTTTATTAACGGGGATTTATCTCGCCGAATTCGCAAATCCAAAGGTAGCGGCGACGATTCGTTTCACGGCAGATATCTTAGCCGGGGTTCCGTCCATAGTCGTGGGTGTGTTTGTCTACGCCATCATGGTTGTGCCAATGCGTTCTTACTCAGCACTTTCCGCCGGTGTGGCCCTGGCAATCATCATGGTACCCGTAGTCGCTCGGACTGCTGAAGAGTCGCTGCGTCTCGTGCCATCTTCAATGCGTGAGGCGGCACTGGCTTTAGGTATCACCCGCTGGCGGGCAGTAGTGGGAGTAGTGGTACCAGGGGCGATGACCGGAATTATTACCGGCATCATGCTGGGAGTTGCCCGTATTGCCGGGGAAACCGCTCCGCTGCTCTTTACCGCGCTTGGTAGTCAATTTGGAGTACAAGGGCTGCTGAAACCGATAGGATCGTTATCCTTACAAATATACCATTACGCTTTATCGCCTTATCCATCACAGCAGCAACAGGCATGGGCGGGGGCTTTCCTATTGGTGTTGCTGGTACTGGGAATAAGTATCATTGTACGCTGGGTGAGTAACCGTAAACATATTTAATGGAGTAACATATGGAAGATAAAATTAACACTATGGCACAGAACGTGGGAAAAGAAGAAAATCAGGATAAACCGGCAGATGGTAATCCTGAAGACGTAAAAGGGATTCTAGAAGTACAGAATCTGAGCGCCTGGTATGGTAAAACACTGGCGGTTAAAAACATCAGCATGAGTATCCGTTCCAAGGCAATCATGGCCATCATCGGTCCCTCCGGCTGTGGGAAATCCACATTTATCCGCTGTCTGAACCGGATGCATGAAGTTTCTTATGGGGGAAGGACCGAAGGCTGCATCATGTTAGACGGCAAAGATATTTATGCTCGAGATACTGACCCGGTAGTCATCCGGCGTCGGATTGGCATGGTCTTCCAGAAACCGGCCCCTTTCCCAACGATGACAGTTTTTGACAATGTGGCCGCCGGACTGAAACTGACACAGTTCTGGAGCCGGCGCTGGGAATTGGAAGAAGTCGTTGAACGCAGTTTACGTCAGGCCGCGCTATGGGATGAAGTAAAAGACAAATTGCATCAATCGGGAGCTTCTCTTTCGGGCGGGCAGCAGCAGCGGTTATGTATTGCGCGTGCCATCGCCGTACAACCCGAAATCATATTACTGGATGAACCATGTAGCGCATTGGACCCGGCATCGACACTCAAAATTGAAGATTTAATGAGAAACCTGGTGACACAATATTCCATCGTCATTGTGACACATAATATGCAGCAGGCAGCCCGTGTATCCGATATGGCCGGCTTCTTCCTGGCAGACCAGGACCGGGCAGGCATACTGATCGAATACGGGAAAACGTCTCAGCTATTTACCAATCCTAAAGATAAACGTACGGAAGATTATATCACCGGCCGATTCGGATAATTTTTGCAGGGAGCATGTAGATGGAAATGAGAACAGCTTATCATAAGAGAATACGGGAAATCCAATATGAAATCATGGTGATGGGAAGCATGGTGAGTAAAGCAATTATTCGCTCAATTGAGGCACTGAAAAACCGAAACCTTGAATTAGCCAATCAGATAATCGCAGAAGACCAGAAGGTGAATAATAAAAGGTTTGAGATTGAAGAGCAGTGTATCGAACTCATCGCAACCCAGCAACCGATGGCCAGCGAACTCCGAATCATTACCGCTATCCTCAATATTACGACTGAGTTAGAACGAATCGGTGATTATGCCGAAGGTATTGCCCGAATTGTAATCATGATCGGTGATGAGCCGCCTCTCAAACCTTTAATTGACATCCCCCGGATGGCCGAAAAAACGGTAGATATGCTTAGTCGCAGTCTTGATGCTTTCATCAATCGCGATATAGAGACCGCTAAGAAAATCGCTGCCGAGGATGACCTGGTTGACCATCTCTATGACCAGGTATTCCGTGAATTGCTCATCATTATGGCAGAAGACCCGAAGACGATTACGCGTGCCACCCGTCTGATGTGGACCGCCCATAATCTGGAAAGGGCCGCCGATAGAGTCACCAACATTTGTGAAAGAGTGGTTTATATTGTGACCGGGAAAATGGAAGAAATTGGAGCTTCTAAGTATTAGATTGAAACAAATCATGATAGTTCAATAATAATCTCTCTTTTAACCGATTTAATGGATAAATGATAGGCTGTTTCCTTTTTTTATACAGGAGAAAAACATGAAAGTGCTAGTTGCTTATTCATCCAAATATGGGGCGACAGCCGAGATCGACGAGAAAATCGGGCAGGTCCTCCGTC
>JBKQML010000045.1:0-6512 GCA_052326545.1 Dehalococcoidales bacterium | reverse complement strand
ACCGTTATCAGCGACGAGGGCATTTTTATGTGTCCTTCAGGTTTATCACATTTTTGATGAACCCGGAAAAAGCGCCCCGATGTTCCGGGGAAATAGGGTGGTCCCGCGGGTTTTTGGAATCCCGTCCCTTGTCAGGACGGGATTTTTGTTTTTGTATAAGAAAAATATGACAAGAGAGGATAAATACCAACAATCAAAACTCAAATAACAAACAATTATAAAATAAATTGTAGATTGCTTGATTATTGAATATTGATATTTGATTATTTAGCTGAATGGAGGATTATCATGTTCGAACCGGTCAGCAGTCGGGTTAATTTCCCGCAAAACGAAGAAAAACAGTTGGAGTTCTGGAAACAGAATCAAATTTTTGAAAAGAGCGTCAAGAACCGTGAAGGTAAACCGCGGTTTGTGCTTTATGAAGGCCCGCCGACGGCGAACGGCAACCCGGGTATTCACCATGTCCTGGCAAGGGCATATAAGGATATCATCACCCGTTACAAAGTGATGAAAGGTTATTATGCGCCGCGCATCGCCGGCTGGGACACTCATGGTCTACCGGTTGAGATTGAAGTGGAGAAACAGCTGGGTTTTTCCGGCAAGGCTCAGATCGAAGCATATGGAGTGCAGCAATTTAATACTAAATGCCGCGAAAGCGTTTTTAAGTACCTCAAAGAGTGGGATAACCTGACGGAAAGAATTGCCTACTGGGTCGACCTGGAAGATGCCTACGTTACGATGAACAATACCTACATTGAATCGGTCTGGTGGGCGGTTAAACAGATGTGGGACAAAGGGCTGATATATCAAGGCTATAAAGTCACGCCGCACTGCCCGCGCTGCGGGACATCCCTCAGTTCCCATGAAGTGGCGCAGGGCTATCAGGATAACACGGAAGACCCGTCAGTCTATATCAAATTCAGAACACACCTGAAATCCAAACAGGAATCACCTGCCCTCGCTAAGTTGCGCGAGTTAGCCGGAAGAAAAAAAGTTTATCTGATGGCTTGGACGACCACTCCCTGGACGTTACCGGGGAATACCGCCGTGGCCGTGGCGGCTAATGTCGAATATGCAATGGTGGAAGTTGACGGTGAATATCTGATTTTCGCCGCTGCGCGGCGGCAGGCAGCAGGGCTCGGGGATAATACCGTGATTGGCAAAATCATGGGTAAAGAACTGGTCGGCGTGGAATACGAACCTTTGTTTAATCCGCACGAATTCAGTGTGGACCGGGAGCGTTTTACCGCAGGCAATGAGTTGAAAGTACAGAAACCGCTGAAGAGTCTGGTCTACCACGTGATTGCGGCGGATTTCGTCTCCATGGAAGACGGCACGGGGATTGTGCATATTGCGCCGGCTTACGGCGAAGACGACTATCATGCGGGTCAGGAAAACGGGCTGGATTTCGTCCACAATGTTGATTTACAGGGTAAGATCATCGGGAGTTATCCTTTTGCCGGAAAATTCATCAAAGCCGCCGACCCGCTGGTGCTGGAAGACTTGAAAGCGCGCGGACTTTTATTCAAGAGCGGCACGGTACGTCACACCTATCCCTTCTGCTGGCGGTGTAATGCGCCGCTGGTCTATTATGCCAAACAGAGCTGGTACATCCGCACGACCGCGGTGAAAGATGAGATGATTAACGGCAATAAGGAAATCAATTGGATCCCGGAACATGTCAAAGAAGGGCGTTTCGGGGACTGGCTGGAACACAATGTGGACTGGGCATTCTCCCGTGAGCGGTACTGGGGTACGCCTTTACCAATCTGGAAATGCGAAAAGTGCGGCAATTTTGAATGTATCGGCAGTGTCGATGAATTAAAAGGCAAGCCGGCTGTAAAAATGGATGCGATGGCAGCGCACAAGCTGAAAAACGGTGAGTATGATTTACACCGCCCATTTATCGATGATACGACCTTCACCTGCAGCAAATGCGGCGGGCCGATGAAACGGACGCCAGAGGTAATGGACTGCTGGTTTGATGCCGGTTCGATGCCCTTTGCGCAGTTGCATTATCCTTTTGAAAATAAAGATTTGTTTGACCGGGATTTAAAGCAGGCCGACTACATCTGCGAGGGTGTCGACCAGACGCGCGGCTGGTTTTACACTCTGCACGCGATATCGACACTGTTATTCGACCGACCCTGCTATAAAAACTGTATCTGCCTGGAGCTTATCCTCGATGCCAAAGGCGAGAAGATGAGCAAGAGCAAAGGCAATGTCGTGAAACCGATGGACGTGGTGAAACTGCATGGCGCCGATGCCTTACGCTGGTATTGTTACACATCCGCGCCGCCCGGCAGTGTGCGGCGTTTTGACACGAAGATGGTGGCGGATATCACCCGGCAGGTGATGCTGACACTGTGGAATGTCTATTCCTTCTTTGTGATGTATGCCAATATCGATAATTACCAACCCGACCCGGCGAAAACAGTGAAAGAAGTTCCGGAGCTTGACCTCTGGATACTTTCCGAGTTGAATCAGCTGATCACCGATGTCGATTCCTCGCTGGAAACCTACAATCCCACGGGAGCGGCCCGCAAAATCGAGGAATTTGTAGATATGCTGTCCAACTGGTATGTGCGCCGCAGCCGCCGTCGTTTCTGGAAGAGCGAGAGCGATACCGACAAACTATCGGCTTACAACACGCTTTACCACTGTCTGGTGACAGTCTCCAAATTACTGGCGCCGTTTATGCCGTACATTGCGGAAGAAATATATCAGAATCTGGTATGTTCCCAGGACAAAGATGCGCCCATCAGCGTCCATCTGGCGGATTTCCCGACCGCCGATACCAACAAGGTCAACCGCGACCTTTCTGCCGATACACAACTGGCAATGAAGGTCTGCAGCCTCGGTCGAGCCGCCCGCGCCCAGGCGAATGTGAAAGTGCGCCAACCACTGGACCAGGCTGTCATCAGAGTAAACTCGGTACGGGAACGGGACGGATTAATCCGGATAATGCCGCAGATTCTGGAAGAACTCAATGTGAAAACGCTGGCTTTTACCGATAAAGTAGAGGAACTGAACATGCCGGACCTGTGCGTCAGTATGGAAGGCGAAGTATCCGTGGCAGTTCCCAGAAATGTATCGCCGGAACTGGCACAAGAGGGTCTGGCACGGGAAATCGTCCACCGCCTGCAGACGATGCGCAAAACCGCCGGTTTTGAAATCGCCGATTACATCGTGACCTATTATCAGGGCGATGACTACGTGAAACAGGTGATGAACAATTACGCCGATTATGTGAAACTGGAAACACTGTCCCGCAGTCTGATTGAGGGCAAACCGGCAGAGGGTGTCGCGACGGAAACATTTAAACTCAGCGACCATGCTGTGGTATTGGGAGTGAAGAAGGTTTAGGCTCAAGGAGATATTTATTTACAAAATGGGCTATCCTGAATGGGATAGCCCATTTTGTTTTGATTTTTACTTGCCACATGTACGATTGCTGCCCGCTGATTGCTCTTCCTTGTCGTTCCTGCGAAAGCAGGAATCCATCAAACCATCCTGGCTCTGATCCTGACCTCGAAATACGATTCATGTCACGATCCACCTCAATTCTCCAGACTCTGCCGCTAGCCGCGTCTCGCCTTTGAGGCCACAGGCGAAATACTTTTGCTCTTAAAGCAAAACGTTCAGGGAGAAGATTATGATGAGGGAATATTCTACAATACAAATATATTCAACACAGGTATACAAAAAGATCTGTTCGCTGACAGATGATGGCTGAAAGCAGGAAATGGTGAAATCCATGTATCGAACCTTAACAACTGAATAACAATGGCCATTCTTGATGCCCGCGTTATTTCTTTTTAGCGGGGTTTTTAAACTCGCAGGGAACACGGGTCTGGCAGAGCCCGCAGCTGAGGCTGCCGACCTGATAGTCATCTTTGATATGCTTTAAATCAAAATCCTGATAATTGCCGCATTTGATTTTGTCGTGGCCGGCTTCGGTGATGGCGCCCGCCGGACAGCGGGCAATGCAGGCTTTACAGCTCTTGTTGACATAATATAAACAATTCGAATAAGGCGTCCTGGCGGTTCTGGGGCCGGGCGGCAGTTTCAAATCGATGACCACACTGCCGACGCGGTTGGCTGCCCCTTTTTCAGAAATAAAACTATCGGCAAGGCTGAATGTACCCAGGCCGGCAACGTAGGCAATGTGCCGCTCCGACCAGTTGGAAAACTGGCCTTTGGGGCCGTCCTGTACTTTAAAATAGGGCTGGCTGGCCGGCGCCGTGGTCATATAGCCCCTGATTTTAAATGTATCGACAATGTATTTACGCAGAGCGGTATTGAATTTCTCGCCGTACCATTTAGTATACGCCCAATATTTGCTGGGAACGGCATTTTGTTCACGGTTTGATTCGCGTGTTTTCCGCGTGATGGGTAATATCCAACTGACGACCGAAACCAGTTTCCCGTCGTCTTCCGGCTGCTTGTTATAAGCTAAGGTGAGAGCTTCGATGGGAGTCAGGTGATTCGGCCCGATAATTGATTTGAATTCCTGAAAAAGCGGGTCGCTGCCGTCGGCAAATCCGACCAGCGGTTCATCGAAAATCGGCATGTTTTCTTCGCCGGGCATCCGGTTCAGAGGACTGCTGCGGACGAAAGATTTGATTTCCGATTCGATTATTTGTGCCATTTTTACGGCGGCTGATGATTGAGCATCCATGGAAATTATTCCCAATAAGTACTTTCTTAAAAGATAACCTGTCATGCTGCCGATGTCAATTACCTATTTGAACTGATATAATACTCAACTAGAGAAAATCAGATTAAAGTCAAAAACCGGAGGTTGAATTTATGGCTGACATTCGGGTTGAAAAAATGGCGGATTTACTGGTGAATTATTCCGTGGCGGTAAAACCCGGCGATAAAGTGGTGATTCAGGGTGAAACCAGCGGGGAGCCGCTGATTAAAGCGGTATTTGTGAAAGTGCTGCAGGCGGGCGGTCTGCCTTATCTGATGCCGTCTCTGCCGGGGATGGAAGAGCTGGTCTATAAATACGGTAACGATAAGCAGCTGCAATTCGTCCCGGAGCCGTACAAGGTGGTGATGAGCACCTACGATTGCCGGATTGTGGTTTTTTCCAATTCGAATACCAAAGCGCTGAGTAATGTTGATTCGTCGAAAATGGTAATGCGTTCCCGGTCGGGCCGGGAACTGATGCAAATCATGATGAAACGGTCGGCGGCAGGAGAACTGCGCTGGGTATTAGGCCCGTATCCGACCAATGCGCTGGCCCAGGATGCCGAGATGAGCCTGACCGATTACGAGGATTTTGTTTACGGCGCCTGTTTGCCTGATATCAATGACCCGATTGGTTACTGGCAGAATTTTTCTGCCAGACAGGACAAAATCGTGAACTGGCTGAAAGGCAAGCAGACCATCCATGTAGTGGGAAAAGAGACCGACTTGCGATTGAGTATCGCAGGGCGGAATTTTGAAAATTGCGACGGCAAGAAGAATATGCCGGACGGCGAGGTGTTCACCGGCCCGGTCGAGGACAGCCTGGAAGGCCATGTCTATTTTTCCTATCCGGCCATCTACGGCGGGCGGGAAGTGACCGGAGTCCGTCTGACATTTGAGAAAGGGGAAGTTGTCAAAGCCACTGCCGAGAAAAATCAGGACTATCTTTTAAAAACCATTGCCACGGATGCCGGTTCGAAAAGAGTCGGGGAGTTTGCCATCGGCACCAACGAGGGCATCAAGAAATTTACCCGCGAAATTCTCTTCGATGAGAAAATCGGCGGCAGTTTCCATATGGCGCTGGGTAACGGTTATCCGGAGACGGGGAGCACCAACGAATCGGCGATTCACTGGGATATGGTCTGCGATCTGCGGGACGGCGGCGAAATCCGGGTAGACAACACGCTGTTTTACAAGAACGGGAAGTTCCTGATTAAGTTCTAAATAATCAATAATCAAGAATCAAGAAAATGAGGAAATAAACAATCCAGAGTGATTAGTATAGCACAAAAAAATGGAGTTTCAAGATGTTTTTAGCTATAAAAAAAATATTTTTATTTTTAAAAAAAACCTCTTGATTTACATAAAAAAACGGTTTATTCTAAAAGCAGAGGACGAATTATGTAAGGTGCAGCCTCGATTTTAAACACTCCGGGGCGTAACCTTTGAAAAGATAGTTCTCGAAAGAGGATTAATATGAGACGAGCAGCAGGAACACGGCGGTGCCCGCGGTGCGGCGGCAATATCTTCCTGGATAAAGACTACGATGGCTGGTATATGGAATGTTTGCAGTGTAGTTACACCCGGGACCTCGATATTATGTCCGAACCGGGACAGCGGCGCAGTTAACATAAGATAGCAAACCTTGAGCGCTATCCCATAAACTTGTATGATGGAGATATGGGGTTGTGTTCTTGGGCCTTAAATTGCAAGACTCGCAGTCAATGTCGGTCAATGTCGGTATGTCAATGTTCAGAGACCACAACAAATAATTATTGTTGGCAATTTATTTTGCCTTATAAACGGTGATGACA
>JBKQML010000044.1:0-12903 GCA_052326545.1 Dehalococcoidales bacterium | reverse complement strand
GTTTTTTTATTTTCAGATAACCGGTTGCCGGCAATGGCCGCCAATTGTTTCGGAGTTATGTCAAGTATAACAACTTTGGCTTGCGGTAATTCTGCCAGCGAATGAATTTCCCGACCGGTCTGCACTTCCCCGCCCATTTCAAGAAAATGTTTCTGCAGAGCAGCGGCAATCTGCTGCGAGCCGCCTTTCGCCAGCGGCCAGCCGACGGCGTGTCCTGCGGCCCCTAATAATAATCCGAAAGCGGCGCTGCCCGGTTTATCCAGCGGTATTTTTCCGTGCGCCGCAATCCCGGCGAAAAGGGCGCGCGCCTGCTTCTTCCTGAAGTTTTTAAATATTACGTAACCGGCCGACTGCCCCGCCGTTAAGCCGAACCGGCCGAAGGCCAGCAGGTGTCTGGGGAAATGCAGCGGGCTGAGGATGTCCGGCAGCAGTTTGTCCCAGTTATTCACCAGCGGCCGCATCAGTTTCCAGTAATTCCGGCCGTCCGTGCCCAGGTTTTCGGCCGTCGTCGTCAGGGAACGTTCCAGTAACACCGCCGTGCCGTCGTCCAGCGGGTGCGCTAAAGGCACCAGCGGATTCAACCACTCCAGTCCGTAAGAAGCCAACCCTAACGTATTGAAAAACGGCGATGCCATCCCCAGGGGATGGACCGCCGCGCAGATATCGTGGATGCAACCGCTGCGGGTCAGGTCGGCGGAACGCAGTCCCCCGCCGATTTTCTGATTAGCTTCAACCAACAAAACCGAACGTCCGGCCTGCGCCAATGTGATGGCCGCGGCCAGGCCGTTCGGGCCGGAACCCACGACTACGGCATCGTATTTTTTCTCAGACATGAGGTTATTTCCCTTTTATAGGCTGTTGAAATAATATTTTCACGTATTATTAAATGCTTCCTCTTCGAACGAATATAAAAATAAATCCCTCTATATCTCTCCCGTTCGTACCTCCGGGACCTCCGGCTTTTCTCGAAAGGGAGAGCGCTTACAGAATGATTTACATCATAATATCTGATACTTCATCACTCTTTGTGTTTTATTGTTTTTTTTGTGACTTTTTCATTCGCCGGAACGGCATATAAAAAATTGTCCTTATCTGGGCATTGTACCAGACATTGCCCGCTTGCGACCACTGTAAATGCTTATCGACGCAGACCGGTGCCACGGTAACATCGGCCGGGATTTCCAGATAGCCCGCCAGTGAGGTCAGTACATGCTTCCAGATATTGACCTGCATTTGAGAACCAACCGCACGGAAAGCAGCTTCGTAGACGAAATCATTGGCGCGGGCCAGTCCCATGATTTGTGCGATTATTTTCCCATTTTCTGCGAAGGCGCTAAACGTTACCCAACCGGATTCGGGATGCCCCTGCGGTGTCATGAACGTGAACGAAACATCGTCGGCGTACACCACTAGCACGCCGGTGGAAACCGGTCCGCCCGGCGTAGCAGAATCGATGGCCACGATTTCTCCCGGCGCAATCCCCGCCGGCGACGGATAAAACCGGTTATAAGCAGGCTGAAAAGCCGGCAGGTTCTGTTTTAGTATTTTGATTATTTTCTGAGGCGATAAATCCGGTTTGTCAATTTCCAGACGGTAGGTTTTCTGCCACAATTGTCCAAAACCATTAACCGGGCCAACCGGACGCCGCCCCTGCACGTTCCGGTTAATCGCCTGCGGCGGCATCTCCGGGACATTCAATCCGGCAACCGGTTTCGCCCAGAAAGATACATCAAACGACTGGGTTGGCATAACATCACCGGCAGGTTGTTTTTCCGGGTTAACTCCGGCGGCGGTGAATGCTTCGTCCCTGCTATTGTATATTGTAATCACCTGATCGAGGTCGGTGACTTTGAGCACCTCACGGTAATGTTGATTTACCCCGAAAGCCAGCAGTTGCTGTATGCGTCGCCGTGCCAGAACATTTAGTTTGACCAGTTGATACGCGCCCAATCCGCTGATAAATTTGACCGCCGTGAAATCCAGCAACACACTGCCTTTTTTACCGGATTTTTTCGGAATGGTTGCATTCAGAATCGGTTTTTCATCGGGGTCAATTAATTCGGCCGGAAGTTCCACTAGAAATACATTGTCGGCCAGGTTCACAAAGTTCATAATCCCCTCCTGTAACCCATTGGTTTACTTTCCGAAGTTAATATCGGTGCAGAAATAAACCGATGCCGGTCGGGTAGGAACCTGTTAGTGCGGGAAATACCTTTCCCATTCGTGACGCAGCTTCATGTAGGGAATCGGGATGTAGGAATAACGGGTGGTGTGCGGCGGCGCCGGCACCTTGCGTAATTTCATGCTGGCTTCCTCCGGGGTCCGCCCCGCTTTGCGGCGGTTGCAGGGAGCACAGGCGCTGACCACATTCTCCCAGGTATGCTGTCCGCCGCGGTAACGCGGAATCACATGGTCAAGGGTGAGCTGTTTCGTCTGTTTGCCGCAATACTGGCAGGTGAACATGTCCCGGTTGTAAATCTCGGCGCGGCTGATTTTCCGGGCAACATGAAAAGGACGTTTGACCAGGTAAGGGAGGCGGATAACTGAGGGAATGGGCAAATCCATATTGGCCGTGTGAATATAACCGTAGCCATTTTCCAGCATTTCCGCCCTGCTCTGGTAAAGCAATGTCAGGGCACGCCGGACATGACAGATGTTTAAGGGTTCGTAATTCTGGTTCAGGACAAGGACGGAATGGTCAAGCATCACGACTCTTCTCTTTTTTGCAGAATTAGCTATATTCTACTGGAAAATTGAGTAAGTGTGCAAATATCGAGCGTAAATGAAGCTGTCAGCATATAACCGTCAGTTCTGGATTTATATAGATGGTTTGATTTTATTATCTCCCTTTCGAAAAAGGCTTTTAGTTCCACCAAGGAGGAGAGACTGGGGGGATTTACTTTTTAAAATCCCCTCTATCAATCCGTTTTTGACAAAAATTTATTTCAGTAGTGTGCTTTTTGAAATTGATAACTTAATTGTTACTTGAATATTGAATCTTGGCTCTTGATTATTGTAAAAGCTATTCAGCTTTTTCTCGGCGGTCGGTAGCTTCTTTTCGGTGATGTCCGGTCGCCGCGGAAATCCGGCGCCATAATATTGAAAAGAACGCTGTTCTTCGGGTCCACCAGCCTGGAGCTGATCCGGTTCTCAATTTCATCCAGAGACCACGATGTCGTAATGACAGTTGCCAGACGGGCGTTGTAACGGTGATTAATGACCTGGTACAGTTTCTCCTGCGCCCACGGTGTGCCGGCCTGCTCGCCCAAATCATCCAGCACCAGCAGTTCTGAGCTCCTGACACTTTCAAATAACTGGTCATAAGACACTTTGCTGTCGGGACTGAATGTCGAGCGCAGATGGTCCAGAAAATCCGGCACCACCACGAATAGCGACGGCTTTCCCAGCTTGTAGCGGTAATTCACAATCGCCGCCGCCAGATGGGTTTTCCCGCAGCCGTTGACACCGGCAAAGACCAGCCAGCCGTCCGGCTCTTTGGCAAAATCCAAAGCAGTTTCATAGGCCGCTTCCAGATTCTGCCGCTGCTCCAAAGGTAAATTGACCCGTTTCCAGTCGAAACTTTCGAAGGTCATTTTTTTCTGTAATTCAAACCAGGGTGCCCAACCGTTGGAATAAAGCGCCGGTGGTTTGCTGCCGATGGTAAATATCTGGCAAAAATCGGTATTGGTCAGCCGGCTGCGCGCCCTGTCTTCCAGTTCCTCGACAGGAACAATGGAAATGATGACGGTCGGTAAACGGTTGGCATAACGGTGGTTGAGCAACTGGTCGAGCTTTTCTTTGGCCCAGGGCGTGCTGGACTGTGCCCCGAAGTCATCCATGATCAATAACGGCGCATTTTTCACCTGGTCGAAAAATTCATCATAGGGCATTTCACTGCCCGGGCTGAAACTGGCACGCAGGTGGTCCAGCAGGTCGGGAACAGTCACGTAAAATGCCGGTTTTTTGTGGGTGATACATTCGTTGGCAATGGCCGCCGCCAGATGAGTTTTACCGCAGCCGGAATTGCCGGTAATCACCAGCCAGCCCTCCGGTTTCGCGGCAAATTTTTTCGCGGCTTCATAGACCCGGCGGAACTGTTCCTGACCGGCGGATTCTTTGATTCTGCCCTCAGGAATTAAATTCGCAAAGGTTAAGCGTGTCAGTGTGCCCAGATTGCTGTAACTTTGCAGTCGGGACTGCCGTTTGGTATCGGATTCCTGATCAACACAGCGGCAGGGCACAATCCGGCTGTAGTCCGGTTTCCCCGGTGACAGCATCGGGTGCACGAACCTGGCGCCTTTACAGACGGGACAGATTTTCTCCGGCGTGGTTTCGGCGGGGTCAGGCACCTCAGCGTTTGAAGGCATGGCCGTATTTGCCTTTGATGAATTTGTCAGGGTCTGTTTTTTTAAAATCTCGGAGATGTGTTCCATCGCTTTTGCCTTCGGTTTCCCACCGTTCCAGAATGGCAGCAATATAACGCCAGTTCCGTTTTCCGGCATTCACCGCTTCTTTCATGGCATCCTTTATCCAGACTTCAGGATACGTTTTTTCCGCATCGCGCAGTTCCTCGGCAATCATCGGCGTTAATAATCCGATGTTTTCCTCATAGATGGTAAAAATATTCGGTTGTTTTTCCGTGATTATTTCGGGAGTAACGCTCTTTGTTTCGAATCCGGGAAGACGCATTGCGCCATTCTTAATTTTATCTGTATTTTCCCGGTTGGCCGCAGTATTCAGCAGGTAAATATCTTGATGATTGCCGTCTTCAGCCGCAATGTGTAAAATCGTCTTTCTCTGCATTGCTGCCGACAATGCCTGCTGCAGTATTTCCACATTGTTGCCCATACCGGACATCAAACCGGCATCACCAACCAGTTCTTTAAACGTGACATATTGCAGCAAGCCTTTTTTAAAATAAAGCAGGCGGAAAAGGTGCAGTGTCAGCTTTAATTCCGCCGTATCGGTAATTTCCGGCAGCAGGCTGTTCAGGAAAACGTTCGGCACCGGGGTGTATTCCATTCTCGCCGGAAAACCACTAAAGTCGTTCATAACAGACTTTCTTCCTGCGCGGCAATATTCTCAAACCGGTAATACTTCGGCGTGAAATGGATGCTGACTTCGCCGGTCGGCCCATTCCGGTGTTTGGCCACGTTAATGCTGGCAATACCTTCCGGGTATTCCTTGTCAGGGTGGTCCAGTTCCCATTTTTCTCTGGTGGGATAGTAATAATCCTGACGGTAAATGAAGATGACAACATCAGCATCCTGTTCAATCGTACCGCTGTCTCTCAAATCGGAAAGCTGCGGCTGACGGTCCTGCCTGACCTCGGCGGCACGGCTCAACTGGGAAACCGCAATCACCGGCACCTGTAAATCACGCGCTAAGGCTTTCAGGTTGCGGGTAATATAACCGATTTCCTGTACCCGGTTATTCATGAAACTATCGGCATCGATCAAACCCAGATGGTCGATGATAATCAAATTTACTTTTTGTTCGTACAGCAGACGGCGGGCTTTACTGCGGATTTCGGACATTCGCAGTTTCGGGGAATCATCGATATAAATTTTAGTTTCGGAAAGCGTGCCGATGGCGTTTAGAATTTTCCGCTCATCAATCTCCGAGTGCATGCCGAGCCGGACATGAGTCGAAAGAACGCTGGCCTCGGTGGAAATCAGTCTGGTAACCAGTTCCTCCCCGGACATTTCCAGACTGAAGATGGCCACGCAGGCGTTCTGTTCGACACAGGCATTCCGGGCAATATTCAAAGCAAAAGATGTCTTACCCATACCGGGACGTCCCGCCACGATTATCAGGTCGGAACGCTGGAATCCGCCGGTAATATTATCCAGCGCATTAAACCCCGACATCACTTTTTGAATGGGAACGACTTCTCCGTCCTCTCCCAACGGGTGCGGTTCGAAGTACAGGTCCAGAACCTGCCGGACTTGCAGAAAATCACGTGTCCCGCGTGTTTGCGCCAGTTTCAACAGGATATCTTCCGCTTTGCTGATACTGGCGCGGGGTTCGGCCTCCGCCATGAAACCGATATTGGTGATCTGCTGCCCCGCCGATATCAGGTGACGGCTGATGGACAGGCGGTAGACGATTTGGGCATAATCCTGGATATCGAGTGGCGTCGGCACGATTGAAATCAAATGCGATAGATAAGCCACGCCGCCGCACTGTTCCAGTTTACCCAGTCTGTCCAGTTCCTGAGCCACCGTAATCTGGTTAATCGCCTCGCTGCGGGCATAAAGCGACATACAGGCCGCATACAGCAGCTGATGAGGCTCGTGGTAAAAGTCATCCTTTTCCAGCAGTGTCGCAATCTCGTAAATGGCCGCGCCATCAATTAACAGCGACCCGATAACTGCTTCCTCTGCCGCAATATCATGGGGTGGGAGTTTATCGTTATACACGATAGTCTACTCCTCGTAATTTTCAAAAATGACTGCTAGGCCGCTTCTTCGGCAGCAATAGTTACTTTTATTTTAGTGGTAATGTCTTTACCTAATTTGATGTTTACATCATAAGTGCCGAGATGCCTGATCGGTTCCGCCAGTTCGATTTTCTTTTTATCCACGATCACTTTCAGGGAGCTTTCCAATCCGGCAGACACATCAGCCGAGGTGATACTACCATAGAGCCGATCCTGCTGTCCAACTTTGGCTTTGAGGATAATTTCTTTGTTTTCGAGCTCGGTTGCCAGTGCTTTCATTTCGGCTTCCGTATTGGCGGCGACCCGTGCTCTCGCCTTGATTTGTGCCTCAACGTTCTTGATATCCCCGGCCTTGGCCTGTACTGCCAGCTTGTGGGGGATTAAATAATTAGTGCCGTAGCCGTCGGCAACATCTTTGATCTGACCGGCCTGGCCGACGTTAGGCACGTCTTCCATAAAAATAACTTTCATCTCTTCTCCTTCAATGTAATTATACTTTATACAGTGGGGAATGTTATCAATTATACCGTACTTTCGGTTAAATATTTCTGAGCGTAAATGTCAGTCCTCTCGCCCCTTGTGGGAGAGAGCTAGAGAGAGGGGTGAACTTCCTTATTTTTTTATTTCTATTGTTCCAGTCAGGCTAATATTTAACCATTCTCGGTTAAATATTTCTGAGCGTAAATAGCCGCCGTGGCGCCGTCCCCGGCAGCGGTGATTGCCTGACGGGCGGAGTTATAGCGGATATCGCCGGCCGCCAGGATACCGGGTATGGCTGTTTCCATCTTTTCGTTAGTGATGATATAGCCGGATTCATCCAGCGACAGGATGCCGCGCAGGTAGTCGGTATCCGGGTTGGTCCCCACGGAAACAAAAACGCCATCAACCATCATCATCGAACTATCGCTTGTTCTCACATTATGTAACTTGATTCTTTCCACATAATCCGTGCCTTCAACCGCGGTAATGATAGTATCCCAGAGAAAATTTATTTTCGGTTCGTTTTGTGCTTTCTCCTGCAGGATATGTGCCGCGCGGAGCTGGTTACGGCGGTGAATAATCGTAACTTTGGAGGCAAAATGCGTCAGGTGTAAAGCTTCGGTAATTGCGGTGTCGCCCCCTCCCACTACCGCCACTTTTTTATCCTTGAAAAAAGCTGAGTCGCAGACCGCGCAGTAAGAAACGCCTTTACCGGTTAATCTCATTTCGCCTTCGACTCCCAATTTCCTTCTCACCGCGCCGCCGGCCAGAATGACCGTCTTACCGGTGTATTCGCCATCCGTAGTTTTTACAATTTTTAAGGCGCCCTGAATTTCTAACCCGGTAACCTCGGCAAAAATTGTTTTCAGACCGAACTTCTCTGCCTGGGCATGCATTTTTTCCCCGAGTTCCATCCCGCTGATGCCTTCCGGAAACCCGGGAAAATTTTCTACGTGCTCGGCGTAGGTTATCTGTCCGCCAAAAATGCCCTTTTCAATCAGGACTGTGTTTAATCCCGCTCTCGCAGCGTACAGCCCGGCGGTCAAACCGGCCGGACCGCCCCCTATGATAATTACCTCGTAAATATCTCCGCTCAATGTGATGATGCTCCGTTTATAATATCGCTAACATCAGGAATTTGCTTCGCCGTTTGTTTCACCCGCGGTCACCGGTTCCGTGAACTTGGATTGTTGAATAATCTGGCAGACATTGCGGTCGATGCTTTGCTTGGCCATACCGATGGCATTTCTGATTGCCTTCGCCTGGCTGCGTCCGTGGGAAATAATCACGTTACCGTTCAATCCCAGTAAACAGGCTCCGCCGGATTCACGGTAATCGATTCTTTTCACCAGCGAACCAAACCCGACATCCAATTGCATGGAATCTGCGGTAGAAGGGACCTGGCTGTTATTTTTCAGTTTTAAAAATGCTTCCCCGACGCCTTCCAGCGTTTTCAGCACGATATTCCCGGTGAACCCGTCCGTCACTACCACATCGGCCATGCCCCTGGAGAGGTTCTGCCCTTCCATATTGCCCACAAAATTCAGGTCGGAGGCTTTCAGCACCTGGTAAGTTTGTGCTGCCAGCGTATTGCCTTTTTTCTCTTCCTCGCCGTTGTTCAGCAGCGCAATACGCGGCTTTGCGACACCAAATACCTCTTTGACATAGATATTGCCCATCTGGGCGAACTGATACAGGTGTTTCGGGCGGCAGTTCGGATTGGCGCCGCAATCCAGTAAGAGAAACGGGCTGGTAATATTTATCGTGATGATGCTCCCGATGGCGGGGCGTTCGATACCTTCCACCCGCCCCAGCATGGCAAAAGCCGCGAACATTACCGCCCCGGTGCTGCCGGCGGAAACAAAAGCATCGGCTTTCCCCGTTTTCACCATCATCGTGCCGACCACAATCGAGGAGTTTTGTTTTTTGGTTACCGCTTCAATCGGTGACTCGGCATCATCAATATATTCCGGTGCATCGACGATGGAAATATCCAGTTCCTTCATGTAGCGTCTGGCTTGAACATGGAGAATTTCCTTTTTCCCCACCAGTGCAATCCCGATTTTAAAATCCTGAGCCGCTTTGATAGCTCCTTTGACTATTTCATGCGGGGCATATTCTCCACCCGAAGCATCAACTGCGATAATCATTTCTTCTCCTGTAACTTTCCCTGTTCGAATTCCTGTCTTACCTTTTGCATTATCGCTGCATTACTGAGTAAATCAGCCGCCGTCATGGCAACCGTCTTCGCGGCGTCGCACAGGCCATCGATACCGTTCTCCGAAGCCGCTGCCGCTGCAAATTCTGTCGTGTGCGGAGAAATGCCTTTCGGCGCGATCGCCAACATCGGGTGAATTGCCGCTGTTACCCGGCTCACATTGCCCATGTCGGTACTGCCTGCATGTAAAGGTATCATCGATTCTGACAATATTACTTCCCGCCCGATAGTTCTCATATTACTCACATAAAGTTGCGCCAGTGTCATGTTGCTGTGCATACTGGCATACCGCAGCGCATCCGGTTTGTATTCCAGCCGTGCACCGGTGGCCAGCGCCCCGCCAATGAAACAGTTTAAAACCTTTTGCAATAATTCATCGAGATAAGCTTCGTCAGCCGCGCGGACATAGAATTCAGCGGCGCTGTGTGCCGGGACAATATTCGCGGCTTGCCCGCCATCCGTAATAATACCATGAATCCGCGCCGTACTCTGGATATGCTGCCGTAAAGCGTTGATATTATTGAAAGAAAGAATCATCGCATCCAGCGCATTGATACCGGCGGCAGGATTCGCCGAAGCATGGGCGGCTTTCCCGAAAAATTCGATATTCATTTGCTGGCAGGCAATCGCGGGAACAACGGCAATATCCACCACGTCGGGATGAACTAAAATTGCCGCATCAAGGTCGTCAAATGCACCCTTCCTTGCCATTACTATCTTGCCGCCGTAGTTCTCTTCTGCCGGCGTCCCGATAACGACAACACTGCCGCCGTGACGGTCGACAGCCGTTTTTGCTGCCACCGCCGCCCCGATGGCGATGGTGCATATCAGATTATGCCCGCAGGCATGTCCGACACCGGGCAAAGCATCATATTCCGCCAGTAAACCGATGTAGGGTTTTCCTTTGCCGTAAGTGGCGCGGAACGCCGTCGGCATCTCGCAGATATTTCTTTCAACGGCGAAATCCCGCTGCGCCAGATATTGAGTCAACCATTCGCACGCTTTGAATTCATGCAGACCCAGCTCCGGATTATCATGAATTTTTAAGGAAAGTTCCCTCAGCTGCGGCTTGTCCGTCTCAATTTGCCTGATGATTGCCCTTTTAAGTTTATCGATATTACTGTCCATAATCCCCGCTACTCAAAACCGTGTTTAAAATAACCAATAGCTGCGCTTAAAAAGCGCTGAACACGAGTCGTTATTATTATAACCCAGCGGTCTCATGTTTTCTACCTTATCTTCAGTGCTCTGTTTTCAAATACAAGAGAGTGTTGGGGCTATTTGAAAATTTCGAATTTAGAATTTGTTTTGATTTTAATTTGATGCGTAAAATAGTCTCCGGATTTAGTTAAATCTTCAAATTAATTTTACTTGCCTATTTATTTTGAACATGCTATACTTCTAACTGTTTGAAGTGGGCGAAATTCCCACTTTTTTTCTTGAACGGGAAAAATATTTTGGAGGCTTAGCCTGAGATGAAAAGCGAGTTTCTGCTCGCAATCACCCAATTATCGGCTGAGAAAAACCTGCCTAAAGAGGTAGTTATCTCGGCAGTTGAATCTGCGTTGGTATCGGCTTATCGTAAAGATAGCTTTATGCCCACCCAGAATATTGAGGTTAAGATCAACCGCAACACCGGCCGGGTGGAGGTGTGGGCGGAGAAAACTGTTGTTGCCAAACCGGCGGATATTAAACAGGAAATATCCCTGACTGATGCCAAACGGATTAAATCCGATGTGAATATTGGCGATTTAATTATGGTAGAATCTACCCCGCAGGATGCCGGCCGTATTGCCGCGCAAACTGCCAAGCAGGTTATTCTCCAGCGTCTGCATGAAGCGGAACACAGCGCTATTTTTGAAGAATATGCCGGCAAGTCCGGTGATATTGTCAGTGGTGTCATCCAGCGTATCGAACCCCGGCAGGTCTTGATTGACCTCGGCCGCGTCGAAGCGGTATTACCCTCTAATGAGTGGATGTCTAATGAACGCTATCGTATCGGGCAGAGACTCAAGGTCTATATGGTGGAAGTCGCTAAAACGCCCCGCGGGCCGAGAGTCATTGTCTCCCGTTCCCATCCCGAACTGTTAAAACGATTATTTGAATTGGAAGTCCCCGAAGTTTCCAACGGGACGGTTGAAATAAAATCGGTGGCGCGGGAAGCCGGTTTCCGCAGTAAGGTCGCCGTCGCCGCGCGTCAACCCGGCATCGACCCGGTTGGTTGCTGCGTCGGCCTGCGCGGTATCCGCATCCAGAATATCGTCAGCGAATTGAGCGGTGAAAAAATCGATGTTGTGCTCTGGAATGCCGACCCGTTCGCGTTCATCGCCAGCAGCCTCAGTCCGGCACAAATTATCGCCGTAGAGCTTAACAAAACCGACGGCCAGGCAACGGTGATTGTTCCTGACAGACAGCTTTCACTGGCCATTGGCAAAGAGGGACAGAATGCGCGCCTGGCGGCCAAATTGACCGGCTGGCGTATTGATATCAAACCGGCCTCGGTTTATGAAGCGGAAAAAGCCGCGGCCAAACCGGTTGAAGAAGCAGTCGTTACCGAAGAAATGCCGGTTCAAACCGGGCCGTTGATGGCAAAGATGGAAAAAGAAACAATTGAGATTCCGGGCGAGGAAGAAACCGAAGAAGAGAAAGCTGAACCGGTCCTGGAAGAAGCGGTTATCGGCAAACCGGTTAATTTTGAACAAAAACCGAAACCCGGTAAAGTCGAGATTCGCTTTGCCGAAGATATTTTAGGTCCGAAAGCCGCTCAACCCGAAGGCGGCAAGTCTAAGAAGAAAAAGAAGGGACAGGGACAGGGGAAGACGCAAGAGGAAGAGGGAGCCCGACCACGTAAAGGACGCCGGCAGGAGTTTGTGGTTGATGACGAAGAAGAGGCAGACACCTATTAGTTCCCGCGCCGGTTCAGTTAAGTCTGCGCCGGAACGTACCTGTATCGCCTGCTGTCAGGTGAAAGCCAAGCGTGACCTGGTACGTCTCGTTAAAACAAAAGATGAAGGAATCGTAATCGATACTAACGGTAAGAAACCGGGACGCGGCGCTTACCTTTGTAAAACAAAAGAATGCTGGGAAAACGGCCTGAAGGGTAATCGTCTGGAATATGTGATGCGTACGACACTTACCCAAGAAGACCTTCAGAGATTAAAAGAGTACGCAGCAAAGCTCTGATGGGAGTAGATAGTGGTAAGCTCGGAAAAGAAAAAAGACGACAATCAAATTACCGATGAGAAGAGTGGGAACGAAACGCCCGTTCAGAAAGCCACTATTATGGAATTACCATCGGCTCTCAGCGTGCGGGAATTATCGGAACTGCTAAAAGTCAGTCCCGTTGATATTATCAAACGATTGATTAGAGCCGGCATCATGGCCAACATCAATCAGGTTATTGATTTTAAAACTGCCCAGTCGATCGCCACCGACCTGGGGTTTGAAGCGCATCTCAGCCGTCATGTGGCCGGTAAAAGCACTCACCTCAGCGAAGCTAACAAACAAAGCGCCCAAAAAGCCGACCAGACCACCGGTTTGTTGCCTCGACCACCGGTAATAACCATAATGGGGCATGTTGACCACGGCAAAACAAAATTACTAGATGCTATCAGAAAGACCAATGTCGTGGATAGTGAAGCCGGCGGTATCACTCAACACATCGGGGCATATCAAGTAGATTTCAACGGACAGAAAATTACGTTCCTCGATACCCCGGGACATGAAGCTTTTACCGCCATGCGCGCCCGTGGTGCGCAAGTTA
>JBKQML010000043.1:0-6230 GCA_052326545.1 Dehalococcoidales bacterium | reverse complement strand
TAGCGAGCGTAGAGCAGAGGCCTGGCTGGTCTGGGATTACTGCGGTCAAGAACGAGGCTATTTATCCCATCACCGATTCGGACCTGACAGACCGTCCGGGGCCGCGTGTTATCGACGGCCTTCAATTGCTTGCCCAGATTATTCACCCCGAACTATTCCAGTAGGCTTGAAGACAGGTAACAAAGTGATTAGCACAACATGGACATAAGAGAGTAGAACCGGCTCATGAGAAAACATCATGGTGCAATAATTTTCGGACTTGCAGTAGCGGTGATTGTTGTAATCCTGTTATCCGTATCTGTGGGCCCGGTTAAAATTTCGGTTCTTGACATAATAAGGATGATATTGCACAGGGTTGGCGTCCTGCACAGCACCACCGGCTGGCAGCCGGTTGAAGAAACAATTATATTTCAGGTCAGATTGCCCAGGGTTCTCGGCGCAGCGCTGGTGGGCGCTGCGCTGTCCACTGCCGGTGTGCTATTTCAAGGCCTCTTAAGAAATCCGATGGCCGACCCGTATGTGATCGGGACGGCATCAGGGGCCGCTTTCGGCGCTACGCTCGCCATGTTGCTGCCGCTGAGCGTCGTGTTCTACGGTTTCGGACTGGTGCCCATCGCAGCTTTTTTAGGCGCTTTAGCCGCGGTGTTAATAGTTTACAGGCTGGCACATTTCGGCGGCAAGACTCCCATTGTCAGCATGTTGCTGGCCGGCTTTGTCGTGAGCTCGTTCCTGGTGGCGATTGTGATGCTGTTGCTGACGATGAGCGACCGCCTCGGGTTAAGGCTGCAGCAGGTTTTCTCTTTCCTGATGGGAGGGATTTCGGTGACTTACTGGCAGCAGATAGCAGTTATTTCACCGCTGGTCCTCATCGGCGTTATTATCGCACAGCTATTTGCCGGACATCTTAATGCATTTTCAGTCGGTGAAGAGGGTGCTGCCTATCTCGGCATAAACGTAGAACGGGAGAAAATGATTATTCTGGGGATTGGCTCTTTACTCACCGCTTGTGCTGTTTCTATCGGGGGCCTGATCGGTTTTGTCGGGTTAATCATGCCCCATGCGATTCGTCTGATTCTGGGCCCGGACCATCGTCTGCTCTTGCCGGCTTCTGCTTTAGCCGGCGCTTCTTTCCTGATGCTTGCCGATCTTCTCGCCAGGACTCTGCTTAGTCCGGCCGAGATTCCCGTTGGTGTGCTTACCGCCCTCATCGGCGCCCCGTTTTTCATCTATTTGTTAAGGCGGATGAGGAGGGAATATGCATTCTGAACCTGCCAGCCTTCTTTTGCAGGATGCCGGCTTTGCTTATACGGGTGGTTTTGCCTTGCACCACATCAATTTGTTTGTTCCGGGCGGACAGATGGCCGGACTGCTCGGCCCGAACGGCTCCGGAAAGACCACACTTCTCAAGCTGGCAACCGGCGTTTTGCCACTTGCCGAAGGTGATATCTGTGTTGACGGCGTAAGCCTTCGAAAAATTTCCCGGAGAGCAGCGGCACAGAGGATTGCGGTGGTTCCCCAGCAGTTCAATATCCCGTTCGCTTACACGGTGGAGGAAGTAGTGCTGCTGGGGCGAACTCCTTTTATCCGGGGTTTGTGGAGCGAGGATAAAAGAGGCCGTCAAACGGTATCCGATGCGCTTGAAATTACCGGCATGATCGACTTCAGGAACCGCTATTTTAACGAACTGAGCGGCGGCGAACGCCAGAAAATTGTCCTGGCAATGGCTCTGGCACAGGAACCGACATTACTGCTGCTCGATGAACCGACCACCCATCTTGATATCAGTCACCAGATTGAAATTTTGGAACTGCTGCGAAAACTGAACCGCGAGAAAAAAGTTACAATAATTGCCGCAATGCATGATTTGAATTTAGCTGCCCTGTATTTCGAACGCCTGGTGTTGCTGGGAAGCGGTCTTATCTTTGCAGACGGCTCACCCGATGGGGTAATTACCGCAGAGAATATCCAAAAGATATTCTCTGCGAAAGTGGAAATCACCCGTCACCCGAAAACTTCCGTCCCTCAAATTGTGCTCTTACCGGGTAATCCCCCGGATATCAATTAATTCGACCGGTTCTTGGGCTGCAACGAATCCACAGGCCGGCCGATTCAGACATGAAATAGCTGGTTTCGTTTTAGCTGTGGTACTATACAAATAACCGGGTTAGGACTGTCGGTGTAAAATAAGCTAATTATCGTCAAGGAGATGATTTGACCCGTATACTGCCGGTGAGACACGGAGAGACCGAGCTGCAAAGTTCCCTCAGATACCGGGGAAAAACGGATGTTGCCCTGGGGCCGATCGGTTTACATCAGGCGGAACAATTACGGACAAAACCCCAATAACATAATCAGGAGTCGGAAATGGATATCGGAATTATTCCTTTAATTTCGGCGATTATCTCGTTTGTATTCGCGCTGACCGTACTCGACCAGTATTTTGCGCGCCGTCAGCCGTTTCAATTGTTATGGACTATCGGGCTTTTCATGTATGGTATAAGCGCTTTCACCGAGTTTTACACCGAAACATATGGGCTGCATCTGATAATGTTCCGTATCTGGTTTTTATTCGGGGCAATTTGTGTGGCGGCTTTTCTCGGTCAGGGAACGGTTTATCTTCTGCTGAGGCGCCGTACCGCGCATTTTTTAATGGTAATCGTAGCGATTATTTCGATTTACAGTGCTGTCAGATTATTCACCGTCAGTATTGATTTGGGCACCGCAATACGATTGACAGATAAAATTAATGTACCCGCCGATGTTGGGATTCTGACCGGTGTAATGAATGTCTACGGGACGGTTACTCTTGTCGGCGGAGCTCTTTACAGCGCCTGGATTTTCTGGAGAAAGCGAATCCTGCCGCATCGTGTCCAGTCGAATGTACTCATTGCATTAGGAGCGTTATTACCGGCTATCGGCGGCTCGTTGTTGAAATTAGGGACAGCCCATGGCGCTACTTTTTATATTCTTGAGTTGGCGGGTGTAATTATCATCTTTATTGGTTTCCTGCGCACGAAAGAAGTGTTTGGTTTCTTCCGTTTTCCACTGATCCACGGTTTTGCCCGTGTGAAAGAGGCAAACTTGGTTCAAAGGGAAACTGCTTCGCAAAAACCAGATAAGACCACAAAATAAGGATAATTCCTTATGTTACATTTATTTATCGCCGTCTTCGCACCAGGATGTAGGTTACCATTAAACCCAGCAGACACCACCCGCCGACAACCGCAAATGCCTGCCCCAGATTGACATTCAGGTCGGTTAAAGTGCCGCGTGAAAGGTCTGCCATGTATACAATCGGCAAATATTTATGTACTGTTGCCAGCCAATGAGGAAGTTGTGATGCGGGGAACATTATCGGGGAAAAGATCATGATAAAAAATACCAGCACCTGCGTAATCAACTGGGTAATCTGTGCCTTTGCAATGCTGTGTGCCAGGGAATAGCCCAGGAAAATTCCAGCTAATACAATCAGTAACATTGCCGGGATAACTAAAGGACTGATTTGCAGGCTAAAATGATAGTAAGCCGCGCCCAGAATCAGCGACAGAATCACGCCGGGAATAGACAATAATATATAAATAGTGGCATCCGCTGCCACGTAAACCATGCGGGAAACAGGCAGCGACCAGATGTAGTCAAATGTGCCGGCTGTTTTAGAATCGGCCACCATTTGCGGCACCAACACCAGCCCCATCATCAGTAGGCTGATGGTCGGCGCGCCGGTGGTTAAAAACCTGGCAATGCTGGGGGTAATCGAGGGATATAAAAAGCCCAGACCGATGACAAACCCGAACGACACCATCAATTGCACCACCAGGCTGATGGGCAGGATGGTTTTACTGCTGAGCGCCTGCCATTTCAGCATCAATCTATAGTCACGCAGCAACCGCGTCATGGTCGGCCTCCTTTTCGGTAATTTCCGGAGAATCGCTGTGACCAACCACCTTCAGGTACACATCCTCCAGCGAAGCCGGACCGACAGAATATTCTTCCGCAATGCCTTTCTCTTTTAAACTGCGCGCCCATTGAATCGCTGCGGCAATATCCGATTCCCCCATTCTGCCAATCAAACGTCGTCCGGTTTCCATCGTATTTTGGATAAACTCCGGGAAGTCCGGGATGTCAGCCCGCGGTTCCAAAATGAGTTCAAAGCGCATGTTCCGGCCGCCGTTGCCTTTGAGTGAAGCGGGCGTGCCCATACTGACTACTTTCCCTTTGTCGATAATTGCCAGACGGTCGACGGCCCGTTCTGCTTCCATAACATTATGCGTTACCAGCAGCACCGATGAACCCATCGCCACCAGGTTTCTGACCTCCTGCCAGAGCAGGCGGCGGCGCAGCGGGTCGATGTCATTCGTCGGTTCGTCCAGGATTACAATTTTTCCCGGCACTACCGCCGCCATACAGAAAGCCACCAGCCGCCGCATCCCGCCGGAAAAAGTTTCCGCTGATTTCTTCGTCCACTCCTCCATTTCCAGGTTACGCAGGAGTTCATGGGCGCGGGTCTGCACGGTTTTGGTATCACCACCGCGGATACGGCCTACCAGTTCGACAGCCTGAATCGCCGTCAGTCCGTTGATCGGCACCTGCGTCTGTGCCTGGAAAGAGCAGGCCTGACGGGCATAGCCGGGTTTGGCGACGATATCGACGTTATCTATTGTGATACGTCCGGAATCCGGTTTCGCCAGCCCGATAATCTGGCTGACCAGTGTGGTTTTGCCGGCGCCGTTCGGCCCCAGCAGACCGAAGATTTCTCCCCGTCCCAGTGAAAGTGAAATATGGTCGTTGACCAATTTCCCCTTGACATAGGATTTGCAAAGGTTATCGATTAATAGGACCGAATCATGAATGAGAAAATTCTCAGCCATTGTTTATTGCCTCCGTTTTCGCTGAAATAATACTCATGTTCTTTGCTCCATCATTCCTTTTTTGACACAAAAATATTTCCTCTGAAGCGGCCGCTTCTTCGTGCAATTTACATTTCTTGGGAAGGGGAGGGTCAAGACCTAAAATCAAATCTTACTTTTTGAAATCCCTCAGAAGCCGTTCGGCTTCGTCGACATCAATTTTGCCGCCGCGCAGGGCGGTTAAAATTTCCAATTCGGAATGATAAACCGCACCTGCCGGCGAGGCCGGACCGGTTGCAGGTTGCTCCTTTTCGGAGGGATTATAGGATGGACTCCGGACAGACTCCGTTTTTATTTCGATGTCTCCGTTCAAGGTGGAAACGTCGATCTCCGGGACTTTGCCCTCAGACTTGACGCCAATGGTGCCGACCATCCGGTTGCCGTGCCATGATTCAGGACCCTGACGGGTGACGCGCACCAGCGGCGTTTTCGATTGGATATCGCCGTGCCGGGTCGTCAAATCCAGACGGGCGGACGTGTCTGGCGGCAGAGAAAGGCGGACATCGCCGCGATTGGCCCGGATTAACCAGTCACCCGCAGGCAAACAGGATTCACAGCCGACATCCCCGGCGATAATTTTCATGTCGAGAGCACAGATGCGCCCCTGTTTGATTCGGGTATCGCCCCGGGCTGCCCTGAGATAACACGATTTGATATCGATGTCTTCCATGTTCACGTCGCCTTTGCCCACCTGGATGTTGATGCCGCGGTTGGACCAGCCGGTTTCCCCGAAGAATTTCCGCAGGAACTTTTCCCCGAATTCTCCGCCCCATTCTGTCCACTCTTCCCAGTCCCCCCAGCTCTCAGGTTCCTCAATGCTGATGTGGTGTTCTTCCCGGGGCAGTGGCGGTATTGCCGGCGTGTCTGTTTCGGTGAAATGTCTCATTCTGACGTTGGCGTTGCCGGAGGTGACGGAAAAGGCGCCGCGGCAGTTTTCGATTTGGGCTTCACCTTTGCCCAACCATAAATGCAACCTTGCCTGGATATTATCGACTTTAACTTCAGCACGTCCGGAGAAAATGTCGATTGTCCAGACTTTAGACTTTGGCAGTTGTAAAGTAAATTGCGACTCGCCGTACTGCCAGGATGTATAAAGTTTCAGCCACCGGCCATCCGGGCCTAAATTTAGATTCCGGGGGTATCTGGCGGCAAAGTCGCCTTCCAGTTTCACTTCGTCACCGTCAATTCCCTGGATGACGAATTTACCCTGATTCGCCCTGATGCCGACGGCATCAAAAGCGGTTACCGGCCAGGTTTGTTTTACCTTTGCCATATTTTTTACCCCTATAAATCCTTTAGTTTCTGGACGGCTTCCGCCGGGGA
>JBKQML010000042.1:0-3273 GCA_052326545.1 Dehalococcoidales bacterium | reverse complement strand
AAAAATTTAACAATTTACACAGGACAACAGACGGAAAAAATTCTCGGACAAAGCAGGGTAGAAGGCATTATTATAAAAGACCTCAAGACAGATGCACATCAACAATTGGATGTTGCAGGCGTATTTGTTGAAATCGGACTTGTGCCTAATTCAGATATGGTTCGGGATTTAGTAAAATTGAACCAGGTCGGCGAGGTTCCGGTGAACAGCTCCTGTGAAACAGATGTACCGGGATTATTTGCCGCAGGCGATGTCACTAATGCTCCGGAAAAACAAATTATCATTGCTGCCGGCGAAGGCGCGAAAGCAGCGCTGACGGCACACCGGTATTTACGCAGATTTCCCAAATAGAAGTTATCGGTAGAATCCATAGAGTCTTATTTGAGATGGGAGTAAACGAATATGGAAGAAGAAAATAAAAATCCGGTTGCAACTGATTTCACGGCGACAGACAGCGAAGGGCAATTGATACATCTTTCAGATTACCGGAGAAAGAAAAACGTTGTTCTGGTATTTAACCGGGGTTTTTTCTGACCGCATTGCCGGAGGCATATGGCGCAGTTGCGTCAGGATTATCAGAAATTTATGGAACGGAATGCCGAAATCATCACTATCGGTCCGGAAGATGCCAATGCATTTACAACATGGTGGCATGAGCATGAAATGCCGTTTGTCGGAATTCCCGACCCTAATCATGAAATTGCCAGGCTTTACAATCAGCAGTTCAAACTTTTAAGAGGCGGGCGTTTGCCGGCAATGGCGGTGATAGATATGGACGGTAAGATTCGTTTGATGCATTATTCCGATTTACTGGGCGATATCCCGACAGACGATGAAATATTGGCATTACTGGATAAACTAAATAAAGAAAAAGGCATAACTCAAACCAAATCAATTGATGTTTAGTATAAAATCTACCTATTTCGTTAAGCATAAGAAAATATTCTTTATTAATATTCTGTGACGCGGTTAATTAATCGTGAAATAAAAGTCGCTCCTTCTTTGACCTCTTCCGCCCAAATCTGGCCCCTTAGTAGATGATAACAATCCTATGGGAACTCCTAACACTGCACTTCAAATTGCCGTCATTAACAGTATCATGTTAATTTTTCCTTCTGAAACTACCACCGTTTTACCCTCACCGTCGATTCAGTAAAAATGCCGGAATAATAAAAGGCAGGTAAGATGACAAAGATTATCCTGGTGATACTCTCTCAAATTGACTTTCGTTATATTGAATTGTTGAGTCAAGGTTTGGAAAAGACATTTTGTCGGCGGATTGAAGTCATACATCGGTTTACAAGTCTGAATTATGCCTATGATACTACCAGAAAGCAGTACAAGTCTCCATTGTTGTTGTCCTATTTACGACGGATAAAGAAAGAGCCGGATGATAAAATAATGGCAATAACCGACATGGATTTATATTCCCCAGGGTATGATTTTGTATATGGTGAAGCCGATATTCATGCTGGAGTTGCCACATTATCGATCAACCGTTTGCTGTCTGATGACCGGGGAATCTCACCTGATTTTAGTTTAGCCGCTGAAAGAATTATCCGGGAGGCGATCCATGAAATTGGTCATTTGTTTGGCTTGAGTCATTGCCAAAACCAAAAATGTGTAATGCGCACCTGCACTTGTTTGTCGGAAGTTGATGAGGCTCGAGGCAGACTGTGTTCGGAATGTTATAAGAAACTGGAGCCGAAATTGTGAAGATTTAAACACGCCTGTGAAAAACCGGGGAAAATAAATTTGCCGGTGCCGGGATTAATTCTGCTTCACAGGCTTCTCCCTCAGCAGACTCCAGTAAAAACCCAGGCTGAAGATGAAAGGCACAAAGTAGTAAAGCACCCGGAAAAGTATCGCTCCCAGTACTCCCAGGCTGAAGGGCACGCCAAAGATGGCCAATATCCCGGCAATTGAGGCTTCTTGAACTCCCAGGTCACCGGGAATGAACGAGATAACTGTCAGGGTAATACCGAAGTTGAAACCGGTTATTAACACGCCCAGATGCACCGGAATGCCGAGAGCTTTGAAACCGAAGGACAAGCCTGCTATCATGGTGGCCACATCTCCGATGATTAACACCGCCAGCAGCCATGCCAATTTAGGTTTATCTTTCAACTGGAGAATGCCTTGAGTAAGTGAGTTTCCAAAATCACTGAGACGTTTTTCAATGTCCTTGTGTGTTACGAAGTGCCAGATTTTACTTAAGACTCTCAAGACAAAGGTGCGGGTTCGTGTGTTATATAAGATGAAGATCGCCACTGCAATAACTATCACTAGAATTACGATTAATAAAACCATTATCGCCACGCCGCCAAAGACCAGCGGATAGGCGAATATGATATATACCAGACTTATCGGTATGAGAATAAAAAAGACCAGGTTTTTGAAATAAGAGAGTAGCAGTGAAGAACCCACAATTTGGCCCGGGGTTACTCCACGACGTCCCAGGACCAGCAGCCTCAATGCCAGCGAGGCCGGCAGGGCTATTAAAGTCGACAGGACATCTGAAACAAATGCTACCTGCAGCAGATAAAACTTATTAAGTCCCACACCGAAAGCCCTCAATACAACTACCATGCTGATGCTTCCCAAGAGATAGGATACGGCGACAAAGCCCATCGCAACACCTAAATAATTCCACTCAGCTTTACCCCACACCTGCTTTACCTGATTTCGGTCAAGGAAAATAATAACTGCGCCCACTAATATCATTAGCCCGATGACAAACACGGTAAAAAGCGGATGAGATTGGCGTTTTTGTTTTTCTGTATTATCCATATATATTGATTATCTCCTAAATAGCAGCCATTTCCATCAAAAAGATAAAGATCTCAACCACTAAATAAAATTGAATTTGCTCATTTGATGAATAAAATAGATGATGTTATCCCTGACAAAAAAACAGCGAAATGTATTTAGTGCTCTTTCCCGTTAGTGTAGCAATAAAGAATTTCACGACAGACATTTTTAACGAACCGGCAATAATCCCGGCGACTTCAAAGGGAAGGACCGGCTGCAGAGCAAGAATTCCGATTACTGGAGGATCATTATGTTGTACCCAATAACTGATATTCTGGTTACAAAAGGCCTCATTAAATTTGCACATAATATTTTCCTTTAGAAAAACTTTGCGTCCCAGGAATCCTGCTATATACCCCCCTAATCCACCGACACTGGCACCGATGGCAGCCGCAACCCCCGGCATCTGCCACTTCTTCCAAATATAGAGAGCCATTTTTTTATTTCCAGCCCTCCGGCGGA
>JBKQML010000041.1:0-2819 GCA_052326545.1 Dehalococcoidales bacterium | reverse complement strand
TCTTTTATCTCGCAGATGTAGAGTAAGTTTATCTTCACCCCAGAGAGTATTAGACCCATCGGTAGCTTTAATTTTGCCTGTTACCAGTTGTTTAATCGGAATACCGTTATTTAATATATTTTTAAAGACATGTAATTCATAAAACACTTCGACAAATGACCGTTTACCTTTGAAAACCCATCCTCTCCCGGATGGGTTTTCTGTTGCCGGTCTTCCTTGAAAATCAGTGGCCATGTTTAGATCCTCTATAGATAAATTGTCTTATTCTACCATATTTTCATTTAATAAATGAGCATCCTTTGAAATTGACAAACTGGGACCTCCTGGCACGCTTTTCTAGCATAGAAGACTTTAAAAAAACCTCGATAATGAGATACGATTGGCAGGGAATGAAGAAATGGTTTGATTTCGGTTACCAGTTGGAATTTGTTGTGACCAAATAAGAGAATTGGCCACCTCAATCGGTTGTTTTTATCCACGATAAATAATCACAACATACTATATTGTTATCTAGCAAACCACTTAAAAGATCATTTCTGAGATTTAAAATTTCGATTATCAATTGCTAAATCAGTACCTTGAAATTCCAACTACTTGTTCAGAGATGAGCTTTTCTTTGAACGGCTCAAAAAAACCAATTTAAATTATGTTAAGCCGAAAGTACCATGCGAACTGGGACTATAGAACTATAGGTTATTCAAATAGAATGAAGTATAGTCAAATATATGCAAATACGTTAGCAATGGGGGAGGATTTGGAATGCCTTTGAAGCTTGATGGCCGGATCTATTACAACATTGGTGAAGCTTGTGAATCAGCCGGTATTAGTCGTGACACTTTCTTGAGATGGGTGAGACAGGGAAAGTTCACCGATGTAGAGCACCGCGATAGAAATGGTTGGCGGCTTTTTACCGATGATGATGTTCGCAGGTTAAAAACCAGAATAAATCTCGTCGAGAAGATCGCAATGAACCAGAGACGGGGTATCTAAACCATGTCTTTACGCTGGAAGATATTGATTGTCATTACATTGACGGCTGTCGTGATAATTGGAGCCGTCTATGCAATATCTGAATTGACTTTTATGAAAAGCTTTCAAGGCGTAGAAAACCAGAATGCACAGCAAATGGTTGAACGTGCTGATAAAGCACTGACCGACGATATTAATAGTTTGAATACGTTAAACCACGATTGGGCGGCGTGGGATGACACCTATAATTTTGTTCAGAACCCTGACAAATATCAGAGCTATGTTACAGACAACCCCACGGATGTGACTTTCGCAAGCGCCAAACTAAATTATATTTTCATCATCGACAATTCGAATCAACTGGTATTCGGCAAGGGTTTTAACCTCGAGACCGGGACAGATGTACCGATCCCGGAGAGTTTAAACGGACAAATTTTTAATGACATCTTCACCCATCACGTTAATGTAACTGACAATGTCTCTGGGATCATTATGCTTCCGGAGGGACCATTGATGATTTCTGCCGACCCGATTATCACCAGCGAGGGGAAAGGACCGATCGCGGGTACGATTATAATGGCCAGGTATCTGGATAGCGCAGAAATCTCTGAGATGTCCGCCACAATACAATCGCCGATTTTCATCGAAAATTTTAACGCGACGAATATTCCGCCGGATTTTCAAGTCGCGCTGTCATCTTTGTCTACCCAGGCACCAACCTTCGCCCATCCATTAAATTTGAAGACTATTGCGGGCTATGAACTGGTACCAGATATTTATGGACAACCCTCACTGATACTAAAAACAACTATGCCACGAACCATTTATGCACAAAGCATGGATACGATGAGATATTTTCTACTTTCGGTGTTGGGGCTTGCCATTCTGTTTGGTTTTATACTTATTTATCTCCTGAGTAAGCTTGTTCTTGCGAGAGTGAGCCAAGTTTCAGTTTACGCAAGTAACATACGAACATCTGGCGACCTTTCAAAACGCCTGAATACAACTGGGAATGATGAACTCTCTCAACTCACTCAGAATCTTAACAGTATGGTTGGTACCCTACAACGATCGCATCAGGAACTACTGGTAAAACAGCAAGCCGAAGAAAGATTGAGGCTTACCATCGAGTCCGTAGCCGAAGGCATTGCATCAACAGATCTGGAAGGTAAAATCACAGATGTAAACGAATCGAAAGTGGTGCTCCACGGTTATTCCAATAAAGAAGAGCTTCTTGGGAAAAACGCTCTGGATCTGGTAAGTCCTGAAGATTTATCGAAAGCCCGGGAAAATATGAAGGTTGCATTGGAAACTGGGTTTAGCCGCGGCGGGGAATATGTGATGTTGAAAAAGGACGGGAGAACGTTTATCGGCGAACGTACTACTGCTTTATTGAGGAATGCCGAAGGCGAGCCGATTGGATTCGTTATCAGCACCAAAGATATTACCGCGCGCAAACGGGCTGAGGAAACATACTCAACCATCGTAGAAAAAAGCAACGATGCGATCATTATTGTTCAGGACAATATAATAAAATTTGTCAATTCCAAAATGATAGAAATGACCGGTTTCCCGTCGAGTGAGGCTGTGGGTAAACCAATGACCGAAATCCTTTCACCAAAGTACCGTTCGGTAATTCTTGATAGACACATCCGCAGGATTCGCGGCGAATCACTTCCGGACAAATATGAAGCCGAAATTATTTCCCACGATGGTGAAATAATACCTGTTGAAATAAGTGTAAGTGTCATCCAATTTGACGGTAGACCTGAAACTGTATCCATACTCCGCGACATCAGAGAGCGAAAACTTGCACAGGAAAAATTGCTAAAGTCAGAGGAAAAATATTC
>JBKQML010000040.1:0-32974 GCA_052326545.1 Dehalococcoidales bacterium | reverse complement strand
ATGATGTCTGCTCTAAACATGAACTTGTGCGGCACAGGCACGATTTCATCCTAGTAATCGAGATTACCAATAGGGTGCCTAATGGTATAAGGTAAGGAGAGAGGAGCACCAGAAAGGAGACAGCACAGCGGTAAAATTTTTAACGACTACGGAGCCTAATAATATTATTGACTCAAATTACTTTACAATAACTGACTTTGGTAGAGTGTCAAGATTAGCAACCATAAGAGAATCTAACCCAAGTATTATTCTGGCAAATAAGTAACATTTTTAATCAAAAATTCTTTAAAATGCTCCGGATAATTTTCCCGTTTAATTCATCTGCAAACCGGCAGTAACCATCATGTAAAAACAATAAAGCCCGCAAAGTTTTTCATCCTCGCGGGCTCTATTTTTATTAATTGCATATATTTTTATGAAGAGGTTAATGCCAGCGTCGGCTTGAGGTCCAGCTTCACACTCGGCCCCATGCTGGTCGTCAGGAAGGCGCTGCGGACATAGACACCCTTGGCGCCGCTGGGCCTGGCTTTTACAATCGCTTCCACGATTGATGAAAGATTTCCCATCAGCTTTTCAGGTTCGAAACTGGCTTTACCGACCACGATGTGAATAATGGCGGTTCTATCCAGTTTGAATTCAACCCGTCCTTTACGGGCATCCTGTAAAACTTTGGGCAGGTCATTGCCGGCAACGACGGTACCGGACTTGGGGTTAGGCATTAAACCTTTTCTTCCTAACACTTTACCCAGCTTACCGACTTTGCCCATCATGTCCGGCGTAGCGATGGCCACATCAAACTCCGTCCAGCCCTCTTCAATCTTTTTTACCAGTTCATCCGAACCGACAAAATCGGCGCCGGCAGTTTCCGCGGCTTTTGCCGCCTCACCCTGAGCGAAGACCAGTACTCTGACCTGTTTTCCCAATCCGTAAGGTAACAGGGCAATGCCCCGTACCTGGTGCGCCGAGTTGCGCGGGTCAAGCCCCATGCGTAAGTGCAGCTCTACCGTCTCGTCAAATTTGGCAGTTGCTGTTTTCTTGACCGTGGCGATGGCTTCTTCCGGCGCATACTCCTTTTTCTCGTCGACTAACTTGGCTGCTGCTTCGTATCTTTTTCCGTTTTTCATTTTTGTTCTACTTCTATTCCCATACTACGGGCTGTGCCCGCAACAATTCTTTCCGCGGCTTGAAGGCTTCTGGCATTGAGGTCTTTAGACTTGAGTTTAGCAATTTCGGTAAGTTGGCTCCTGGTTAGCATCCCGACCTTGGTCCGCCCGGCCGCGCCGGAACCCTTCTCCAGACTCAATGCCTTTTTCAATAAATCAGGTGTCGGTGGGGTTTTCGTAATAAAAGTGAAAGAGCGGTCTTCAAAGACGGAGATTTCTACAGGAACGATGGAACCTGCCATCGAGGCAGTTTTCTCGTTATACTCTTTGCAGAACCCCATGATATTGATACCGTGCTGGCCCAACGCCGGACCAACCGGAGGTGCCGGATTTGCTTTTCCAGCCGGGATTTGTAATTTGATGACGGCAATTAATTTTTTCGCCACTATTGTCTCCTATCTCTAGCTGTCAGCTATTTAGAGTTTTTCCACCTGTAAGAAATCCAGTTCTACCGGCGTCTCCCGCCCGAAGAGCGAGAGTAAAACTTTTACTTTCCCTTTTTCCAGACCGACTTCATCCACCACACCGACAAAATCGGTGAATGGACCGTCGGTCACGCGGACACTTTGTCCTTCTTTAAACCCGACTTTGATCTTGGGCGTTTCGGCTCTCATCTGTTTCAATATTTTTTGCACTTCTTCTTCTAAGAGAGCCACCGGTTTACCGCCGCTGCCGACAAAGCCCGTTACCGCCGGCGTGTTACGCACGATATTCCAGCTTTTATCTGTCATTTTCATTTCGACGATAATATAACCGGGCAATATCTTTTTGGCAATAGTGTGTTTTTGCCCGCCCTTGATCTCGATTTCCTCCTCCGTCGGTATTAATACCTGGAAGATCTCGTCGCCGGAATCCATGGATTTAATCCGTTGTTCCAGATTCTTTTTAACGCGCTCTTCATATCCGGAATAGGTATGAATCGCAAACCAGTTTTTCTCGACTTCGCCCACAAACAACCTCATTAACAAAATTCAATTTTAGGGGATGACGCCAACATAACGTTGTTATCCGATATGTATGTTATTAATCATAAATTGGATAAGTTTACTGAAGCCATAATCAATGCTGCCCAGTATTATCCCAACCACTACCGTGACCAGCAGGACGATACCTGACAGGTACAAAAGGTCACGCCGGCTTAGCCATGTTACCTTTTTCAGTTCCCCAATGGTTTCACTGATATAGTTGGCAATGGCATTTTTCGGTTTAGGCGCCACATTAGTTGGTTTTGATTCTGGCATCCTTTCCCTCTCGCGCGTTATCTAACTTCCCGATGGAGCTTCTGTCCGCGGCAGGTGGGACAAAATTTCTTCAGCTCCATTCTCTGGGAGTCATTTCGCTTATTTTTTTGTGTCGTATAGTTTCTTCCCTTGCACTCGGTGCAGGCGAGAGTAACTATTATTCTATTTTCATTCTTAGCCATATTTACTCGATTATCTTAATAATTGTGCCGGCGCCGACGGTTCTGCCGCCTTCACGGATAGAGAAGCGCAAGCCTTCTTCCATGGCTACCGGGTAGATGAGTTTAATCTTTGCCGTGATATTATCACCGGGCATGACCATTTCTACCCCTTCGGGCAATTGGAGTTCACCGGTAACATCGGTAGTTCTGATGTAGAACTGCGGTTTGTAACCGTTAAAGAATGGAGTATGGCGGCCGCCCTCATCCTTGCTTAAAACCATGACCTCGGCTTCGGCATAAGTGTGCGGTTTAATACTGCCGGGAGCAGCTAAAACCTGCCCTCTTTCGATATCGGTACGCTCAACACCACGGAGTAAAACACCAACGGCGTCGCCGGGTTCAGCGTAGTCCAGAATCTTGTGGAACATTTCCAAGCTGGTAGCGGTTACTTTCTTTATTTCATGATGCAGACCGACGATTTCAACTTCGTCGCCGCCCTTGATCACACCGCGTTCAACTCTACCGGTCGGGACTGTGCCGCGGCCTTTGATGCTGAAGACATCCTCTACAGGCATCAGGAACGGTTTGTCCTTGGGTCTAACCGGGGTCGGAATATATTCATCAACCGCATCCATCAATTTCAGGATGGGGCCGCACCATTTGCAGTCTCTTTTGCCGCAGCCGCATTCCAGCGCTTTGCTCGCCGCTACTCTGATAATCGGTACTGTCTCGCCCGGGAAACCGTATTTGGTCAGAAGCTCCCTGAGTTCCATCTCGACGAGCTGTAACAGTTCCTCATCTTCCATCAGGTCGCATTTGTTCAGGGCGACAACCATACAGGGCACGTTCACCTGATGCGCCAGCAGGATGTGTTCCCGGGTCTGCGGCATCGGGCCGTCGGGTGCGCTGACTACCAGAATTGCGCCGTCCATCTGGGCCGCGCCGGTAATCATGTTCTTGATATAGTCGGCATGTCCCGGACAGTCGATATGAGCATAATGCCGTTTGGCGGTTTCATATTCAATATGGGCGATGGCAATGGTCATCCCACGTGCTTTCTCTTCCGGTGCGTTATCGATGGTATCAAACGCGCGGAATGATACATTTGTAAATTGTTTTGACAACACCAGCGTAATTGCAGCTGTTAAGGTTGTCTTGCCGTGGTCGACATGACCGATGGTGCCCACATTAACATGCGGCTTACTTCTGTCAAATTTTTGTTTACCCATTAAAATCCCCCTTCTTTATCAAAGCCCACAATCGGATTCGAACCGATGACCCCGTTCTTACCAAGAACGTGCTCTACCGACTGAGCTATGTGGGCACTATTCCCAATATATTATACAGATTTTTCGGATGAAGTCCAATATTTAGTTATAAAATGGTGGAGAGGACAGGGTTCGAACCTGTGTAGCCCGTCAGGGCGACAGTTTTACAGACTGTTCCGATTAACCACTCCGGCACCTCTCCACGAGAGCCTCTTAGGCTGCATAGCCCGAGAGGGGAGTCGAACCCACTAACCTACCGATTACAAATCGGTTGCGCTGCCATTGCGCTACTCGGGCATAATATATTTTTTTTAAGCGCTGCGAACAGCAGACAACCTTATTATTATATGAAATGATGCAGTCAAAGTCAATTCAGACATTTATTTTTTTAAGAATTCGAACCGTTTCCTGTTTCCGGTCGGTTTTATGGAGGCCGCTAAACCCTATCCTCCGGGTTTTTTAGTAATTTGCGCCGGACGCTCAGTTTTTGTTAATATAAAGAGCGTGCGGGCCGCTAGCTCAACTGGCAGAGCAAAGCACTCTTAATGCTTAGGTTCCGAGTTCGATTCTCGGGCGGCTCATATCGATGCTAATTCCCACCTGTATTTTTCATCATCTCACCTTCGAACCGGCTGATTTTCTTTCATATTAAACAAACCTTAAACACGATATAGCGGAAGGGATTTTCTTACTGATACTATCCCGTTATCGTTCGATGGATAATTCCGGTAAGCCCAAAGTGGTGTCCTGTGTTGTGCAGGACTAAAGCCTCATTAATCGGCAATACTTATTTAAAGTTACTATTTGTCTAAGCTGGCGGTGTAGGCAGCCCGCACCACTTCAGAGGGAGTTGTGATGCCTAATCTGACCTTATGCATGCCGTCGTTTAACATTGTGGCCATACCCTCTTTCAAGGCCTGGGCACGCATTTCATCGCTGGTTGCCCGGCTGTGGACCATCATTTTCATCGTATTGCTCATGGATAGCACTTCATAAATACCAATACGGCCGAGATACCCGGTATAAGAACATGTTTTGCATCCAATACCATAGTTGAATTTTGCCCGTTTTTCTCCTGTCTCTTCTTCATAGGCAATTTGCTCTGGAATGGGGGCTTCGATGCTGTGCTGGCAGTTCGGGCAAAGGCGCCGCACCAGTCGTTGCGAAACAATTCCCACCACTGAAGATGCTATCATGAACGGCTCAATTCCCAAATCAGCCAGCCGCGAGAGGACACCGGTCGTGTCACTGGCGTGGATCGAAGAGAGCACAATGTGTCCGGTCTGCGCCGCCTGCACGGCGATACTTGCCGTCTCTCCGTCACGTATCTCCCCGATGAAAATGATATCAGGGTCAAGACGCAGGACAGACCTTAGCCCGTTGGCAAATGTAATGCCGGCCTGAGGGTTCACCTGAATCTGAGTGATGTCCTTGAGACGGTATTCAGCCGGGTCTTCGACGGTTATTATTTTCCGCTTCATACTATCCAACGTATTCACCGAGGCGTAAAGAGTCGTCGTTTTGCCGCTCCCCGTTGGACCGCTTATCAGTATCATCCCGAAGGGGACTTTCAGCATTCTTTCATATTTTGTCATATCGTTCGGCATGAAACCGAGATCGGACAATTCAAATAATGCCATTGATTTATCCAGAATCCGGAGAACCGCCGTTTCTCCGTAAATAGTCGGGGTCGTAGCCACTCTAATATCAATCGGTCGTCCTCGGACCGTTATCGTAAACTGGCCGTCCTGAGGACGGCGCGAATCGGCGATATTCATACCCGCCAGAACTTTTGTGCGGGAAATCAGCGCCCGGTGGATGTTGAGCGGCAGCGAAATCATATCCTGGAGTTCCCCATCGATACGGTAGCGTACCCTGAACCGGTTTTCTCCAGGCTCCAGGTGAATATCGGAAGCCCTGGCTTTTCCCGCCCCCTCGATTATCATGTTCAAAGCCTCTACCACCGGCGTATAACTGGCGATTTTGGAGGCAAGTAAACCGTCGTCGATACTGCCGGTGGGGATATTAATGTGAGTAATCTGTTTTTCAATTTCGCTGTTACCCCGATAGTAGAGGTCGATAGCGTCCCGAACCTCTTTTTTACTGGTTGCGACGGTTTTAACCCGTTTCTGACTGATTGTCGCTAAAGCTTCCAGGGCAATCATGTTGGTCGTGTCTTCCATCGCTATCTCTAATGTGTTGTCTGAAACAGCAATCGGTATCGCATTATAGCGTCTCGCTACGACTTCCGGAATTAACTTCAATGCCTCGTGTTGGGACAATATTAGGGTAGACCTGTACACCTTCGGTTTTTCCGGTATACCGGCGGCATTAATCTGCGGAGTTTCTGCTTTCAAACGTTCCGCAGTACCGCTCTTCATCTGGTAAACTTGTATGTGTTGCTGGTCTGCAAATTTTTTAGCTTCAGCATTAAGTTTGGACTTTACGACCAGAACTTTATAGTCAGTTCCGGCATCATAAGCTTTGGTATCAAAAAGGGACACCCGGTCCAGGTTAACCTCGGTCGCGTCATCCAGAAAATCGATACTGATATTATATCCAAAATTGTCGATATCCTGGTTGCATAATATATCGAATCTGTAATCGACACCGGATCTTCCCTGCACCCGGGCGTTCTCCTGGACATGATAACCATACTGTATCAATGATCTGGCTAACTGTTCCTTGCTCTCGATAACGATTTTCTCTTTAGCTCCGGTATAGAGGTGCTTGGGAGCTAATACTTTACTTAATAATTCTATCTGGCTGATATCGATGACTCTGATCCGTTTCTGCATGGCCAGGGCTTTTACTTTCTGGTCTAATTCTTCATCTATGATTAATATTCTTTGGTTTATTCCTGTGTCATAAGCCTGATTGGAGAAATTAAAAATTATATTTCCCAGCAAATCTTTCTGCTCGTTCAATGCGAAGGAGATGACAATAGTATTGCGAATAAGGTATTCATCGGCTTCAGCCAGCATATCGAAGGTATGCTCAACCCCGGACTGCCCGATCACTTTAGCCGCCTTGGTTACATGGTAGCCTTGAATCTTCAGGTAGTTCATTACCTTATCTTCTATTTCCAGGCGGTCCGTTGGATACGATTTGCTTCTTTGCATCGACCTGACCAACCCCTTTTGTTTTTAAAATAATCTTCAGGATAATACTGCTTTTGCTGGACTCCAAATTAACAGGCGCTTGTCCTGTTTATCAGCTGGTCCCAAAGGAAGTCATTTTCAGGCTGATTGTAGCACTTATGGTAAATGTACGCAAGGAACTTTTGGTAACATTATGCGGGTTATTTTTTATGCGTACCCGCTACCTTACCATGTAACATTTTGACTGTTTGTTCAAAGTAAATAAAAAAGTCCGCTAAATATTATACCTGAGACCGAAGCGTGACATCTTGTGCGGACTACAAACCGTTTTTAGCTTTTTATTACCGGTATCGGTTGCAAGGAACCCTAAAAGAAAGAGGCTGGGTTTATCACCCAGCCTCTTTCAGTCCATCGCAGTTTCTAACGCGATTTTATTTAGTGTTTAGTAGGAATTCTTCACGGCCTGATTCACCCACATACGGGCTCCGTATGTTTGGATCAGGTTGGAAAACGCATAGTTTTGCCCGCTATAACCGACAATCCACGGTTGGCAGAGGCAATAGCCGGTTGGGGTGTCCAAACAGATTAAGATGTGGTGTTGGGTTACGTACTGGCACGCTTGTTGGACATATCCCTTGATCGTATCGATGTTGGTGGCAGCCATCGCGTTATTGTAGATGGCAGTGTAAACCGGGTCGTTCCAGCCTTCGAAGTTGACCGAGTTCCCCGGAATAAATTCGGGGAGCACTCTCAGTGGCGCCATAATACGGCCGATCAGGCCGGTGGTGCGCTGTGCTAGGCCGGTAGACCACTGTGGGGTCGCGAGATAAGCGCTGATTGCGGCCGAACTCATTAACGATAATGTTATATTTATTCCTACGGCTGCTTCCTCGGATTGGACGATATTTAACAAATCCATATCGTTGGTTTGATCGACATATAATGTCGTGTTAAACCCGTTCGGATATCCGGCAGCGCTAAGCAGTGCTCTGGCATTAGTTGGATTGTAGGAATACTCCGCCTGTAAGGATGCCGGCCATTGTGGATATGGCCACCCCCAACCGGTGATGTAATACGAGACTAACGTTTGCGGCATCGGGTTGGCCGTGCCCATATAATAGCTGCTGGCGATCAGGGGCAAATTTAAAGCTTCCTGTGCTGCTATTCGTACGTTGAGGTTATTAAATGGCGCTGCGCTGCTTTTCGGCAGGATATCTAACACGGCAGCGTCAACTTTTATCACATTTATTTCCGGGTTTGTTTTCTGCAGTGACGTAACAACTGTCGGTGTTAAACCTGAATTATCGAAGTCGATCTTGCCGGTCCGCATTGCTGCCAGTGCGGTGGAGGTGTTGGGAATGATGAGCACATTGATACTATTAACATATGGCAAATGGTTCTGCGGGAAGCGCTCGTCGTATCCCCAGTAATTAGGGTTTGCCGTCAACCACATCGAACTGGAGTCCACCCAGTCCGTCAGGATAAACGGTCCGCTGCCCACTTGATTATGCCAGTTATTGGTGTTTCCGTATGTCGTTACCAGCTCGGACGGAATGATACAGTTAACAATACTGGCCTGCTGCATGTTTTCGGCAATTGATTCGGGGTTGGTGCCGGCCCAGGTAAAGGAAACTGTAAATTTATCGATCAGGGTAACTGCTTTTATCGCTATTTGCGGAGCACTGGCCCAGGACGGGCTCACCGTGGTAAAGCCATTACCCAGCCCGAAATTCCGGTCGTAGGTATAAGCGACATCGGCGGCGGTAAGCTGGCGGCCGTTTACCGGCGCCAGGTTCTGGAAATAAACATTCTGTCTGATCGCAATAATAAAAGTGTTGATGTCCGTAGGAGAAAACTCCCAGCTTGCTGCCAGGTCGCCCGCCGCGTAGTCCGGAGGTCGGAAACTGATCTGGTAGTTATATACTGCCGGGTTCAACGTCCAATCATCGGTGAACGTCTGTTCGTCCCACGCCATATTCAGCGAGTTATTTGTTGTGCCGTTATAGGTATCAAAATTCACCACGTTGCTGTTGGATGCAATGGTAATCGTGCCCCCGTACTGTGGGGTGCCAAGGCTATCCCACCAGTTTCCGGTTGTGGTTGTCGTGACCGCAGCCGTGGCTGTCGTCGTAGTGGTATTTGTATTCACAACCGCCGCAGTGGTCGTTGTAATGGCCGCGCTTGATGTTGTAGTAGTTGCTGCCGCTGTTGTGGTTGTCGATGATGAACTGCAGGATGCCAGTATCATCGTCGCCGGGATCAAGATACATAAAGCTAACCAGATAAACTTATTTTTCACCTTTGCCCTCCTTTTTTAATTCCCATGAATTTGCGCATATTGTAACAGTGTTTATCATATTTGTCAAATAGATAATGTGTGTGTTCACCGGTAACGGAATGGCAGAATATTATTCACTCTAAAATCAAGCCATCGCTAGGAGTATTTGCGCAGGCCGGGCCATTCCTCCAGGCCCCCTGCCGGATTTCCCGAAGCTCTATCGGCCGTATTTAATTTGTGCTTCGCAAGGATCGCCTTTCCTTCTCCCGGCGGGTTTAGCCCCAGAGCATCCATATCTGCATCTACCATGATCCTCACGAGTTCTTTGTAGTTCACCTTCGGCTGCCAGCCTAATTCCCTTTTCGCTTTCGCCGCATCTGCAATATATGCTGTCCCTCCCGCTGCATGAGGACGTGGGTCCTTTTTGAGATATTGCTCCCAATCCAGTCCCACATAGCTGAAGGCTTCCTTCACGAATTCTCCCACCGAATGGCCTTCCCCACTGCCTAATACGTAATCTTCAGCCTTCTCCTGCTGCAGCATCCGCCACGCCGCTTCTACATATTCGGGAGCATATCCCCAGTCCCTGACCGGTTCTAATGTCCCCAGATAGAGATTTTTTTGTTTACCGGCCAGAATCCTTGCAATGGCACGCGTGGTTTTCCGTGTCGGCGCGGTCTCAAAACGACGGGGAGACTCATGATCGAAGAGAATGCTGTTACACGCAAAAAGATTATATCTTTCCCGGTAAATCACCGTCATTGTGAAGGCATATGCGCTGGCGGCGCCCAGGGGACCTCGCGGGCGCCAAGGCGTATCCTCGTTATAGGGCGGCGGTGATGCTCCGAACATTTCAAAACTGGACGCATGATAAAATTTCGCTTTTAACCCGCTCCTTCTTAATGCTTCCAGCAGCCTCAGGGTTCCAAGAGCATTAATGTTCCCCGTGTATTCCGGCAGGTCAAAACCCTCTTTCCCGCTGGTTAGACCTCCCAGGTGATAGATCTCATCCGGGTTTATGTCATACAGTAAATTGGCTAAACGTGCCCCGTCGGCAAGGTCGCCGTAATAAAGGAAAAACTTCCTGTCGGGTTCAAATGGTTTTACCAGCAAATGTTCTATCCGAAAAGTGTTCAGGGTACTTTCTTTCCTGATCAGTCCGTGCACTTCATACCCTTTTGACAATAATAAATCTGCTAAATAGGAACCGTCCTGTCCCGTAACACCGGTGATAAATGCTTTCTTTCCCAATTTATTTCTCCTGCACTTGTGGTCCTAATCCAGCTTTATTTCTATTTATCCCAACCGCCCATCTTTTTCCCCTCATCACAGCCGGCAATTCTCAGTACTTTAGCGGTCGTCTTGCCGACATTAAGAATGGCATGTTTGACATTTGAAGGACAATAGATTAACGAATCTGTCCCAACCGTCTTTACCGTATCCCCGACAGTGCCCTGAATTTGACCGGAAATCACGTAATAGGCATGGTCGAAAACCGGAAATTCCTTATTGGTCATATGGGTATGCGCGACGATACCGCCGCCCGGCGGAAATACATCTAACCCTACCATCAGGTTTTTTGCCAGCTCTTTCCCTACCATCCCGTGCAGCGCCGCCTCTGTCGGTACCGTCAGGAAGCTGTACCCGTGCATATTGTGGTGACCTTCCGCTTCGGCTGCGTGCTCGACACGCCAGGCCTGCTCGATTTCGCTCTTCGGTAGTATGAATCCGCCCTTTTTAGCCGGCGGTTGTTTCTTTTCATCGCCCCATCCGCCCATTATCTTCCCCCCGTCGGACCCGGTAATCCTCAATACCCTGGCTGTGGTCTTACCCACATTGAGAATAGAGTGTTTTACATTCGACGGGCAATAAATTAAAGAATCAGCCCCAACCGTCTTCTCGGTATCTCCCACCGTGGCCTTGATTCGACCGGAAATGACATAATAGGCATGGTCGAAAATCGGCATCTTATCGCTGTATTCATGATAATGCGCACTGATACCGCCGCCGGGTTTCAATTTGTCCAGCCCGATCATCAGGTTTTGCGAAGGTTCTTTCCCTACTAATCCGTGACCCGCAACCTCGTTATCCGTGCGCAGGAAGCCGTAACCCGACATATTCGTATGACCTTCATCTTTTGCGCCGTGCACAATCCGCCTGGCTTTCTCGATATCTCCGATCGACATGATAAATCCCGTTCTTGCTGCCATTTTTTCTCCTTTTATTTCGCAGTTTTTATATTTATCTTTTCACAAACTGTCCGGTTTTTACGGACACGATTGCTCATATTTTAAACGAAGCGTTATTAAACGCTATTAATATCGGTTATTGACAACAGCTAGTCCTTCAAATCAATTCCTGCAAGCACCTGTGCAGATAACCTCTGACTTCTGCCGCTATCCCCATCTGCACAGACAATGGACTATCAAAGGCGCCGATTATTTGAGTATCCAGCACCCCTTGATAACCCGCATCCTTGAGATGCCGGATAATTTTCGGCCAATCCAGCACACCTCTCCCTGCTATCTGCAATTCAAGCGGGGTTCGACCTTGATTCCGGTCGGATGAAGTGTCCCGGATATGGGTATGAATTATTTTACTGCCCAGCTTTGTTACCGCCTCTGCCGGATCGTCTCCGCCCCGGTAAAAGTTGCTTGAGTCCAGATTTACTCCGAGCGCCGGTGAATTTATTTCATTTAATAATTGAATCATCGTTGCCGTGTTGTAGAATGAATGCCCGACATGAGGTTTAACCGCTATTTTTATTCCCCGGATTTCCGCCAGTTCACACAATTTCCTGATGTAGCTCAATACCTGTTGCGTAGCCTCTTTATCATTAGTCTTTCCTTCAGAACGGACGGCTACAACCGGAATCCTTAATTTAAGCGCGATATCGAACACTTTGGTCATCGATTTTAGTTTTTCATCATCGGGTTGCGCTAGAAAAAATGCCTCGATTGCAAACAACTTCAGCCCATGTTTCTTTGCTATCGACTTTACTTCATCAATATATGCTTGACTGGTATTTAAATCGATGTGTTGCGCCATGTTTGCCATATAGGCCAGCGAGGCTCCTTCGTAACCGGCCCAGGCAATGTGCTGGAGAGCGCCGTACAGGTCTAACTGATTAAAAAGTACCGTACCGCATCCTAATTTCATCACTCATATCTCTCTTTTTATCTTATGGTGATCGTTGACAAAATTGTCATCGTATCATTCAATACACCATTGATTAATACTTCTTATCCGGTCAACGCGCTAAACTAAACGCCCTGTCGTATCTCCGGCTCAAATTATAATAACGTTACCGGATAATGTTCCGGGCAGGATAGGACTCTGCAATGGCCCTTTTTGCCTTCCCGTCCTTGTCCATTAAACGGAATTCTTTTTTGCAGCTGGTGCAGGTTATTACCTGTTGGGTTGCGACCTGGATAAGTAGTACCGGTAGAGGAGTATTACAGGATGGACAATTCACCTGGAAGTCGCTTGCCTCATACATCTTCCTCTCCTGATCGATAGAGCTTTCAACACCATTGAAATGCCTAAATTCTAATCCTCTCTTTTTTACTTGTCAATTTGATTGAGCAACATCTCCCAACCTAAATAAACTGAGCTATGGAAAGAATATTTAATTCTGAAGACTTTATTATTTCGAGTCGCTCTTCTCTTCCGTTTGTTTAGCCCGGTCGCGCAGCCAGCGGTGAATATCATCCAGGGACGGCGGCGCCACGCTGAATACCTCGATATCCCTGGCAAACTGCACCATATGACCCTCGCGGATAAAGAGCATTGCAACTTCCCCTTTCTGCAGAGTTTCATCGATGCGGCGGCCGATGTATTCATACCTCTCCCGGGAACATTTCTCATATGCCCCGGCCACCGTTTCCAGCGCTTTTCGGCTGAACAATCCTATCAGCAAACACCGCTCCCAATCCATGCATTCATCCGCCAACTCTGCCTGCTCGGTTGCTTCAAAGGCCGCACCGCAATCGAACTTATCCTTGGCGATCAGATGGCTTAAAGGATTGATTTCCGCTATTATTTTCAGTCCTTCTTCCCCACCAACCGCTATCGATTCGTGGTAAATCCGCTTGATTTTCCCCACTTTAGCTTCCTGGTTGGCAATCTGCTCATTGACCTCACGCCAGTATTTTTCCAGTTTTTCTTTATAATCCGGCGGCGCATCTGCGCCGGAAAAAATCAGCGGCACGACGTATAATTTGCGCAAACCGAATTGCTCGATATCCAGCTTCTCTATCTTCCCCAGTTCTTCAGCCATTTCCGGAATCCTCCACCTTTCATTAGTTCAGAAATTCGAAGGTTAAAACTACTTTAAATTGTAAACTTAGCTACAACATGCCGCAAGTGGCCTGTGCTATACTAAAAATGAAAATTGTTGCTCTTATAATATTGAAGTGGATAGAGAGATAATTTATGGCGCAGAAAGATTATTATAATATTTTAGGTGTACCCAGAACGGCCACGGATGATGATATCAAGAAAGCTTACCGCAAACTCGCCATGCAGTATCATCCGGATAAGAATCCCGGCAAAGAAAAGTGGGCGAACGAAAAATTTAAGGAAATCAACGAAGCCTACGGCATGCTGGGCAACCCTGATAAGCGCAAGCAGTACGACCAGTTCGGTACTACCGGCGATGCCAGTGATGTCTTCAATAGCCATACTACCCAGGGCACTGTAGAAGACCTGATGCGGGACTTCGGCGGCGCCGGTCTCAATGTCGATTTCATGGATGAGATCTTCGGCAATTTTACCAAGCCGCGCGGTTTCTCTTTCCGTCAATACTCCACTGACGGCGGCGGCAGGATCTTTTTCACCACGCCGGAGGATGAAACCCTGGAACAGCCCTATTATTCTCAACAGCCGCAGCGCCCGGATTCTCAGAGCGTCAATTATGAAATCACTATTACCCGTCAGCAGGCAGCTAAAGGTATGGAGAAAGACCTTACCCGCAACGATAAACGTCTGCGTGTAAAAATACCGGCTCACATCAAGTCCGGTATGAGAATCAGACTCCGCAATGCCCGCCTCACCACCGACGGCATCCCCGGCGATATCTATATTAAAATCAACGTCAAGTAACAATCCGATAAACGATTAATAAAAGAATACTGCGGTCTGGTTTGCTCTTGTCATTCCCGCGAAGGCGGGAATCCAGTAAATTTAATCCCTTAAGTAGATTGATGGGAAAAATCGAATAGACATGGATATCAAGTTGTTTTACACTCTTTTTCACACCGCACGCGGCTGGATGGGCATCCTTGCTTCGCAATCTGGAATTTTAGCCGTGACTCTACCGCAAACCACCCGGCAAAAAGCTATCGATTTGTTAGGTGAGCAGGTCGAACCAGCCGTTTTCTCTCCGGACGCATTCAGCGATATTACGCAGCGGTTTCAGGATTATTATTCCGGGGAAAAGACTTTATTTCCTGATGCGCTGGATTTTTCCGGCGCCACCACATTTCAAAAACAGGTCTGGCAAACAACATGGTTGATTCCTTACGGGGAAACCCGCAGTTACGGATGGGTCGCTGCACAGATTGGCAAACCCAGGGCGGCGCGGTCGGTCGGTCAGTCGCTGGGTAAAAATCCTTTCCTGATTATTGTGCCCTGCCACCGCGTCATTGCTGGCGACGGCACCCTGGGTGGATTCGGCTGCGGCCTTCCCGCAAAACAGCAACTGCTGGAACTGGAACACGTCGGTTAGTTCCCTCTCCTTGAGGCTCGCAGGCCGAAATACTTTTGCTGTTAAAGCAAAATGTACAAGAGGGTCAGAGCCATTTTCGGTACTTTGCCAAAGGCAAATGCAGTGAGGGTGTACAAAAAATAAATCGCGGAGATTTTCTACGTCAGGATAGTCTTTCCATTAAAATATGTGTGTCGGTCTCACCTATCTGTTTGAACCCCAATCTTTGATAGAACGCCAGTGCCTTTGGATTCACCTTCAACACCCTGAGTCGAACCGGCAATTTAGAATTATCCGCATCCTTGATGATCAACATCATCGCGCCTTCACCGATTCCCCGGCTCTGATACTCCGGTAAAATGAACAATTTGTGGATTTTTAGGAAATCAGATTGCCTGGTCATTGACAGTATTCCGACTTCAATACCTTGTGCTTCTATTACTTGAAAATCTTGTGTTGCAAAGCATTTCTAGAAAAACTGCCACTGTTCATCTTCATTCCAACCAGAAACTTGTTCCAGATATTGACGGAAAGCTGCCTTCTCCGTTTGATACGCAAACTCAATATCATAAGTTGTTGCTTTTCTGAGGTTTAGATTTTTCATTCTGCCTCTAAGAAACGCTCCTCATCTTCAGCCCCAGAAAATCCATCTCATATTGGCTGATCAGGCCTTCCCCCGCGAAACTGTAATATCTGTTATTCCCGATAATCAGATGGTCCAGGATTTTAATTTGTACCGTCCCGCCGGCAAAAACCAGGTCGCGGGTGATATCTTTGTCGCTCTTACTCGGTTCACAATTGCCCGAAGGGTGGTTATGGGCAAAGACCAGTGCCGCCGCATGATGTGCCAGCGCCTGTTCGACAATTTGCCGCGGTACAATTGCCGCACTGTTGACCGTACCTTCAAACAGGTCGGCAGCATCGATAATCTGATTCTGAGAATTGAGATAAATGACTTTGAAAACCTCGTTTTTCAGATCGCGCATGGAGTGGTAGAGGTATTCATAAATTGCCTGCGATGATTGCATGTAGGGTTTATCGATAATCTGTTCTTTCAGGTATTCCCGGGCCACATCCTGCATCAGCTTAATACCGAAAGCGGAATGCGGGCCGATGCCCTTGATTTGCTGCAGTTCTGCTGTCGAAGCTGATAGCACACCGCGCAGGGTTTTGAATTTCTTGAGGGCTTCTTTGGCCTGCGGTTTACAATCTTTGCGCGGCGTCCCCAGACTCAGCAGCAGTTCCACCACTTCGTAATCGGCAAAGCCGGTCAAACCGCTTTTGATGAACCTTTCTCTGAGCCGTTTACGATGTCCGTCCGGTAGGTTTTCGGTTGACATTATGTCACCTTACAACTTTGTTTCTAGATCTTCCGCCGTTTTACTTTCGCGTCTTTCATCCACCAGCTGCCGCGCCAGTAATTTCGTTCAGTATAACCCTTGACGCCCAATTCTTTTTTAACCTCATCCCACGGCGGTAACAGGCGCTTGCGCAGGATTGGATTGATTATAAACGGGAGCACCAGCCAGAATAAAACAATACCGACAAGCGGTGTAAGTAATTCAAAAGTACCGGAGGTAAGAAACAGCAATATCGCCCCGGATAACAGCAGGAGTATCCAGATGCCTTCCAGCACAAACCGGGCCCATGTTTTGAAAACATGAGGCTGGACATCCGAACGGGCTTGCCTGCCGAAAGAACAGTAGCATTCCAGAACGGATGCGCAAACAATTATTAAAAACCCGAGTATTATGAGCATTATTCCCCCTCCGTCCTCATCAAGAACCGGTCTATGCTATCGTTTCCACTTTCAACCCTGCTTCACCCACCAGTTCTGTAATACGATGCCGTAGTTCAGGAGTGTAATCGGTATTGAGATTAGCAATCTTTAGTTTTACAATTTTCCCTTCGCTGGGAATCCGTAAGCTGACTTCATCCTGCCCGGGAAACTCTTTCATAGTATACACCACCCGGCGTAAACAGTTTGCATCGTTCTCGCTGTCCCCGGTGTCTTTGATTGTAATAATCAGTTTGTGCCGTGTTTTCGGCGCCGGTTTTTCTTCCGGTTTGTAAACATTTCCATTAGTTACTGCTTTCGGTTCAGTAATATTCGCCGGTTTGGCAGCCGGTAAAGCCGCTTTTTCAGGTTTCGGTTTACCCGGTTCATAACGGCTGACCTTTTTACAACTCAATTGAATACTTTCATCCCGCACTCCCACTTTCCCCTCCACCAGCACGATATTCCCTTCCTCCCATAATTCCGTGGTTCCGGAATAGACATCCGACCACACCATCACCTCGATACTGCCGTCCAGGTCTTCCAGCGTCGCTTTTACGAATGACTTTTGTTGCTTGGTCATCAGATGTACTACGGAAGCCACCATCCCCGCCACCAGTACCGTTTGCCCTGTCATTTCGGCATCAACCTGACCGCAAAGAATGGTATTTTCGGCCGCAATTTTATCCGCAAAAGCGCTGAATGGGTGTTCGGAAAGATAGACCCCCATCAGTTCTTTTTCCCAGGCCAGTTTATCTTTAATCGTGATTTCTGTTTCCGGTAATTCGAGAGGCGAAACCGGCGCTTCCACTTGCTGCCCCCATAAATCGAACATCGTCGTTTGTCCCGCTTCACGGGATTTCTGTTCCCGCTGCGCCAGCGATAGAATTTCATTAACATTGTTCAATAAAGTACCGCGATTTCCCAGACAATCCAGCGCCCCGGCTTTAATCAGGCTTTCCATTACCCGCTTGTTCATGTTCCGCAAATCGCACCGGCGGCACAGGTCCTCAATTGACTTGAAATCTCCATTTTTACGGCGCTCACTGATAACGGCATCAATCCCGCCGACGCCGACATTCTTTATTGAAGTCAGCCCGAACCGGATTACCTGATTGTCTTTTTCATCTGTTTCAATGGCAAAGTTGGCCTCACTGCGGTTAATATTCGGCGGCAGCACTTTAATGCCCAGACGCCGGCACTCGCTGATCGCGCTGGTGATTTTTTCCGTCACGCCGGCATGGGCGGCTAAAAGCGCGGTGATATACTCCACCGGATAGTTCGCCTTGAGATAAGCTGTCTGGTAAGCAATCAGCGCATAGCTGAAGGCGTGTGCTTTATTAAATGCGTAACCGGCGAAAGGTTCAATCAGGGCATAAACCTGTTCCGCCAGCTCCGTTGAGAATCCTCTGGCATTGGCGCCGGCAATAAAAATCGCCTTTTCCTTTTGTATTACCGAAAGAATCTTTTTCCCCATTGCCTTGCGGAAAATATCCGCTTTCCCCAGGCTGTAACCTCCAATCTCCCGTACGATGAAAAGCACCTGTTCCTGATAGACGATCACCCCGTAGGTCTCTTCCAGGAAAGTCGCCAGAACAGGATGAAGGTAACGTATCGGTTCCAGTCCGTGCTTGGCTTTAATATAGGTAGGGATTTGTTCCATTGGCCCCGGGCGGTATAGCGCCACGATTGCGGCGATTTCCGGGAAGGTACTCGGTTTTAGTTCTTTAATATAACGGCGCATGCCGGCGCCTTCCAGTTGAAAAACACCCGCCGTATCCCCTGATGCCAGCAACTGATAAGTTTTAGCATCGTCCAGCTGAATCGTGTGCAGGTTGATATCGATATTGTGCCGTTCTTTGATGATTTGCGTGGCTTTTCCCAGAATGTTCAGGTTTATCAGTCCCAGAAAATCCATTTTCAGCAGACCGATGCGCGCCACATCTTCCATCGGGAACTGTACCATCACCCCGCCCTCGCCATTCCCTTTGGATACTTTTTGCAGCGGCACATATTTGGTCAGCGGTTCTTTGGCAATAACCACGCCGGCGGCATGGGTGCTGGCATGGCGGGAGATACCTTCCACCTTACGGGCAGAGTCATACAACTTGCGGATGACAGCATCGTCATTATATAAAGCCTTTAATTCGGCATTCTGTTCCATTGAATTTGTCAGTGTCACCCCGGGGCCCAGCGGAATGAGCCGTACCACCCGGTCGACATCGGCATAGGTCATCCCCAGAGCCCGGCCGACATCTCTTAACGCCGCCCGCGCTCCCAGCGTTCCGAACGTAACAATCTGCGCAACATGGTCCTGCCCGTATTTCTGGGTGACATAGGCGATGACTTCCTCACGGCGGTCATCCTGAAAATCCAGGTCGACATCCGGCATTTCTTTACGTTCTAAATTCAGGAAACGCTCGAAAACCAGCTTGTGTTCTATCGGATCGAGTTCGGTAATTCCCAGACAGTGGAGAATAATACTGGCCGCTGCGCTGCCCCTCACGCCGAACATGATATTGGCTTTTCTCACGAAGGAAACGATATCCCAGACCACCAGAAAGTAATTGGCGAATTGAGTGCTTTTTACTACACTCAATTCATAAGCCAACCTTTCTTTAATTTCGTCGGTGGTATTTGCATAAAAACGCGGGAACGCTTCGTAACACAGGTCGGAGAGATATTCATCGGGAGTTTTCCCCGGCGGTAATGTTATTTCCGGTAGGTGCAGCCGTTCAAAATCAAGCTTCAGGTCGCACATTTCTGCAATTTTATGAGTATTTTCCAGCGCCTCCGGGATATCGCGGTAAGCCTCCGCCATTTCATCAGGGGTTTTCAGATAAAAGAAATCGCCCTGCATTTTCATACGTTTCTGGTCCGAGACCGTAGAGTTGGTGCCGATGCACAACAGTAAATCATGTGTGGCAGCATCCTCTTTGTAGAGATAATGCGTGTCGTTTGTCGCCACCAGCGGAATGCCCGTCTCATGACTGATTTCAATCAAACCGGTATTCACCAGCTCGACTTCATGGATGGGATGGCGCTGTATTTCCAGATAGAAATCCCCGAAAGTTTCTTTGTACCAGAGTGCCGCCTTTTTCGCGTCTTCCCGGCGCCCCGCCAGGATATGCTGCGGCACCTCGCCCGCTAAACATGCCGAAAGCGCGATCAGACCGGAGTTATGTTCCCGCAGAAATTCTTTATCAATGCGGGGCTTATAATAAAAACCCTCCAGATGAGCGCGGGTTACAATCTGAATCAAATTGCGGTATCCTGTCTGATTCCGGACAAGTAAGACCAGATGATAGTTGCTCTTTTCACCGGGAACGTGGTTCCCATTCCCATTTGTCGCGATGTAGACTTCGCAACCGATAATCGGCCTGATGCCGGCTTCCTTGGCCAAACGGTAAAACTCGATAGCGCCGTACATTACACCGTGGTCGGTAAGGGCCAGACTATCCATTCCCAATTCTTTAGTACGGGCTATCAGGTTAGGGATGCGGCACATTCCATCGAGGAGGCTGTATTCACTGTGAACATGAAGGTGAGTAAACACGCTTTTTCCTATCTAAACTGACTTGCGACATTATTATAACATACGCATTTAGTTATCAGGTCAACGATATTTCGTCTTATCCGTATTCCCATCGATTGTATTTTAAATAGGGAGAGTGCGTTCATCTCCTGCGTATTTGAATTTAATTTTTTGAATTTGTTTAGTATTTAGATATTAGTATTTTATATTTATTTGCCGGAGGTACTCAGCTTTAGCTGATGTAGAATTTGGAATTTGGTTTTTGGTATTTTATACATACACTCCTATCGCTCCAATTTTCCTATCTTGCCGCAATTAGTTGGGACAGGCGTCCCTGCCTGTCCCGTTCTCATTTTCCCATAAATTACAACGGTAAGACTAAAAACTGTAGCAATCCGCTCATAATTTATAAATTCTGATTTCGATATTAGTATTTAGTATTTATTTGAATCTTGATTATTTCGCTGACTGTTGATTGTTGGTAATTTAAAAACGTTTCATTTATAATTTATTAAATAGTTGTCTAAAATAGTCATTCTGAAAAACAAATACTTGAGAAAAGGGGTTTTACTGATGAAAGAAGTCAAGAATATTACCGTGCTCGGCGCCGGCGCCATGGGCGCGCAAATTGCCGCCCTCGCAGCCGAGGCAGGATACAAGGTAACCGTTAGAGACATTAAACAAGAATTCCTCGATAAAGGCCGCCAGTTGATGACCGATGCCTGGGACAAAAGAGTTAAAAGAGGCGAATTTACCGCTGAGAAAAAAGCCGAATTGCTCGGCCGTTTGAGCTTTGTTGTCGATGTTAAAGAAGCCGTGAAAAATGCCGACCTCGTCATTGAAGCTGTCCCGGAAATCCTGGATTTAAAGAAAGCGGTAGCTAAAGAAGTCTCCGAAGTGGCGCCTGATGACATGGTCTTCGCCACCAATACATCCTCCCTCAGTATTGCCGAAATCGCCAAAGCCGCCAAACACCCGGAGCGGGTCGTCGGCACCCATTATTTTAATCCCCCTTCTTTCATGCCCCTCCTCGAAATTGTCCACGGCAAAGTGACCAGTGCCGATGCCATCCAGGTCGCTGAAGCCGCTGCCAGGGCCATGAAACGCACCGTTATCCATGTTGTCGATGTGCCCGGTTTTGTCGCTAACCGTATCTTCTGCGTCATGAGTAATGAATCCGACTGGGCTATCGCCCATAATGAAGCCAGAACCGCGCTTGAGGTTGACTCCGCGCTGAAATTTAAACTGGGACTGCCGATGGGTTTGCTGGAACTGGAAGATACCCTGACCAACGGCGTTATCGATGTCGAATACCACGTCATGGAATACTTCGCGGAGACGTTGGATCCGAGTTATAAAGCCGCTCCGCTGTTGGAGAGTCTCTTTAAATCACATAATTGGGGCAAGAAAACCGGTAAGGGCTATTATGATTGGACCGACGGTAAAACTAACGAAATCCCGATGAACGCCGGCGCCGGCTTCGACCCGATTTGCGTCCTGGCCTGCGGCGTCAATGAAAGCGCCAAACTGCTCGAAATCAAAGCTACCACCCGTGATGAAATCGACATTGCCGTACAGCTCGGTCTGAACTTTCCCCGCGGCATCCTCCGCATGGCCGATAGCGAAGGCATCGACAATATCGTTAATGAATTAAGCCGTCTTTACACTACCTACAAGGATGAAAGATATAAACCGTCATCGGTTCTTACCAAAATGGTCGCCGAAAATAAACTCGGACGGAAGACCGGCGAGGGTTTCTATTCCTACGGCTTCGGTAAATTCGAATTCGTTAAAATGACCGCCAACAAAGAAACCAAAGTCACCAGACTGGTGCTGAACCGCCCGGCGCGCGCCAATTCCCTGAACCTAGACTTTGTGGCGGAAATCAATCAGGCGCTGGATGAAGTGGAGAATGATAATAGTGTACGCTGTATTGTCATCTCCGGCGCCGGTTCTAATTTCTGCGGCGGCGCCGATGTCTCCGCCTTTGCTTCCGGTAAAGCCGACAATGTCCTGAAATTCAGCGATTACGGCCAGACTCTATATACCCGCATGGAAGTTTACCCGAAACCGATTATTGCCGCGATTAACGGCGCCGCAATCGGCGGTGGATTGGAATTAGCCCTGGCCTGCGATATCCGTATCATGAGTAAGAAGGCCCAGTTGCGCTTCCCCGAACTCACCCTAGGATTGATCCCCGGTTGGGGCGGTACCCAGCGCGCCATCCGTCTCATCGGCGGCACCCGTGCTAAAGAAATGGTGTTACTGGCTGATGCCGTGACCCCCGAGAAAGCAATGGAATGGGGATTGGTCAACTTTGTTACCGAACCGGACAAGTTCGAAGCAATGGTGGATGAGGTTTCCAGAAAGTTGGCGAACGGCGCTCCCTTAGCGCAGAAAATGGCCAAATCTTTGCTGTATTACGGTGCCCAGGCCGACCAGCGGACCGGCGCGTTCATCGAAACCGAAGCCGCTGCTAGCCTCAGCCTGACCAAAGACCTTAATGAGGGTCTCACCTCACTGTTCAGCCGCCGGGCCCCGAAATTTAAAGGTCAATAATCACAGCCTAAATATCAAATTAACTCAAAAGAAGGAGGAGAAAAGTCCTCCTTCTTTTTTCCTTCGGGATGAGGCTAAAAGGTATCATTTCTCTCTCCTTTTTAAGGAGAGATTAAGAGAGAATTTTTTTATTTTAGATATAGGGTGGGCGAAGTCTCGACTCAACCCACCCTATAATCCATACCGGCGGAGGCCGGTATCCCGCAGTGAGTCTCTAAGAATTAATCGCTGACCGCTGTCGGTTAAAAAAACGCAATAAAATCCGCTTGGTTAATCTCTTCTCCTTTAGGGGAGAAGGCCGGAGCGAAGCGCAGGTACTGAACGAAGTGAACGTATACTTTGCTTCGGTAGACTTACATCGAAGCAAATATACAGGGAGGGGCGTACAACAAAACTTAACGCTGATGGCTGACAACTTCTCTCAACTCGTAACTCACCACTCATTACTCATTACTTACAACTGATCGCTGAGAGCTGAAAGCTATTAGCTCGTCACCTTCTCCCCTTGAAACACATAGCACAACGGAATATTATTATCCGTAGAGCAACTTAAGGCAGGTATTATGCCGTCTACCGAAAAAAAGGATATTGCCGCTTCTTCCAAATCGGGAAATGATAACGACAGCAGGCTAGTCCTGAGCATTACCCGGATGACAATCCACAACGGGCCGGGATTGCGGACGCTTATCCTCTTCAAAGGGTGTCCGCTGCGTTGCTGCTGGTGTTCCACTCCTGAATCGCAGAAGACCGAACCTGAACTGGCCGTCTATCCGGCCAAGTGCATTCAATGCGGACTGTGTGTCCCCATCTGTCCGGTCCATGCGGTCAGTCTGCCGGATGGCAAGCCGGTTATCGATCGGTCTTTATGCACTGTCTGTGGAAAGTGCGCTGAGGTCTGCAACGCCGAGGCCATCGTAGTACTCGGACACCGCATGACGGTTGCCCAGCTGGTTACCGAAGTTAAAAAAGATGAAATTGTCTTCAAACATTCCCACGGTGGTGTCACTATTTCCGGCGGGGAACCGTTGTTTGTTCCCGGCTTTGCGCTGAAATTACTGCGGGCTTTCAAGCAGGCGGGTGTTAACACCGGCGTCGATACCTCCGGACAGATTCCCTGGTCGGGGCTCGAACCGGTCTTACCCTATGTCGATTTCTTCCTCTGGGACATCAAACATATGGACCCGCAGCAGCACAAACAGCTCACCGGCGTTTCCAATGAGTTGATTCTCTCAAATGCCCGGGCTGTCTCTGCACGGCATGTTCCGCTCTATATCAGGATACCGCTCATTCCCGGCTGTAACGATTCCGAAGCAAACATCCGTGCCACCTGCGAATTCGTCAAGGGGCTTGCTTCCGTGGTTGAAGTCGGCATTATGCCGCTGCACCACCTTGGCAGGTCGCGGTATGACAGCCTGAATCTGCCCTATCCTATCGGGAATCTGGCGCTCATCCCGGACGAACAGTTGCAGAAAACCAAAAATCTGATCGAGTCTTACGGCCTGAAATGCCGTATCGAAACTTAAACCGGTATTGCGCATAAATCCTGATTTCTAGTCTCTAAATTGGTATTTTGTATTTTGAACATTGTTTAGAATTTCGTATTTCGGATTTAGTATTTTACCTTCTATCATCATTGAATGTAAAAATAAGCTATCCCAGGTCCGGGAGCCCGTTTTAAGCAAGGCTTGAGGGTGAGGTTTTTGGGAATACAATATTAACAAAGGGGAACCAGCCTATGGTATCTAGCCCGGTTTCATCGTTATTTATTACACATTACCGCCCGCAACAATAAGTGGTACAATCATTGATAAATATGTTATCAATATCGGTAAAGCGAGGTTCAAATAATTATGGCTGCTGACAAAACAAATTCCAATTGGATCGACGTTACTGTTCCGCTCAGAGAAGGAATGGCCATCTGGCCCGGCGATGTCCAGCTGCAAATCGTACACCGCAGCTCGATGGACAGCGGCGCTGCCGCCAATAATTCCAACATCCACCTTGGCGTGCACACCGGCACCCATATGGACGCCCCAAAGCATTTTATTAAAGATGGTAAAAGCATCGACCAGTTGCCCTTAGATACCGCTGTCGGACCGGCCAGGGTGATTGAGATTAAGGACAAAGTGTCCATCAAACCGGCAGAACTTAAACCGTATAATATCCAGCGTGGGGAACGGATTTTATTCAAAACTATTAATTCTCCGCGGTGCTGGCAAACGGATGATTTTGTTAACGATTTTGTCTTTATTACCCGTGATGCCGCCCAATTTTTGGTTGATGCCGGGGTGATTCTCATCGGCATTGATTACCTCTCGGTAGGCAGTCCGCTGGACCCGGAGAGAACGATACATCCGGACACGCACCAGATTTTGCTCGGGGCGGGCTTGTGGCTTATCGAAGGTTTAAATCTTTCCTCTGTAAAAGCGGGAAACTATAACTTGATTTGCTTGCCGCTCAAACTGATGAACACCGAAGGCTCCCCTGTCCGCGCCATCCTTCAGCCGCTAAAATAAATGGGTTCCGTTCGATTTTGACTGATTAATACCTGCTGAGAAAGGAGAAGGTTGGGACTAAGTATAAACTCCAGAAGAAGAAGGGCGATAGCCCTCCTTCTCGTGTATTTTCCCCGCCCTTTTAGGGCGGGGAAAAAGGGGTGGGTCGTAGGGTGATGGTTGGATAGTGTTAAAACTGATTATTTACTTTTTATTTCAAAGGGTCCAAAGAACCCAAATATTTCAGTTCTTTCCACCAAAATCATCTCGTCAACTCCAGTGAGGTCATCGGTAATGAAAAAAAATATAGACAATCAAATACCACCACGCCGCATCAGCCGGCAGATTCAAATCGGCGGTGTCAAAATCGGCGGCGGCGCCCCTATTGTCGTGCAGTCCATGACCAATACAGACACGCGTGATGTTAAGTCGACCGTCCGGCAAATCAAACAACTTGAACGATATGGCTGCGAAATCATCCGGGTCGCGGTTCCTGATATGCAGGCCGCCGCAGCATTAAAAAACATTAAAAAAGACATTAAAATTCCGCTAATCGCGGATATCCACTTTGATTACCGGTTAGCTCTGGCCGCGCTGGAATCAGGTGTCGATGGTTTCCGCCTCAACCCGGGGAATATCGGCGACCGTGAACAAATTAAAAAAGTGGTGCTCGCCGCCAAAGCCAGGGCTGTCCCCATCCGCATCGGCTTGAATGCCGGCAGTTTGCCCCAGCAAACTGGCGCTGCTAAATCAGTCGTGCGGCGCATGGTGGATGCCGCTTTAGCGCAGGTAAGTCTGCTGGAAAGTCTTGATTTCGACCTGATCAAGGTCTCATTGAAAGCCTTCGATGTTCCCACCACCATTGCCGCTTACCGTGCCATCGCCGGAAAAATCCCCTATCCTCTGCACATCGGTATCACCGAGGCCGGCACACCGCGCACCGGCGTTATCCGGAGCAGTGTCGGTATCGGCGCTTTACTGTATCTGGGTATCGGCGATACGATTCGTGTTTCGTTGACGGCGCACCCTAAAGAAGAAGTCATTGCCGGCTATGAAATATTGAAAAGCCTGAACTTGCGGCAGCACGGACCGGTCCTGGTCAGTTGCCCCACCTGCGGACGCACTGAGGTCGATATTATCCGGCTGGCGCAGCAGGTAGAAAAAGAGCTGCATAAAATTGATAAACCCATTAAAGTGGCCGTCATGGGCTGTGTGGTCAACGGACCCGGCGAGGCCGCAGACGCCGATGTCGGCATCGCCTGCGGCAAAGGGAAGGGCATCCTCTTCAGAAACGGTAAAAAGATCGGGACGGTTCAGGAAAAAGATTTTCTCAAGGCTCTGATGGCCGAGGTCAGTAAATTGTAAAATCGATTATATCGTTGTTTCTAAAATTGTGTTAATTCAACGATATTATTGATGCAGCGAGTCATTTGGAACTTTTTCGCACACAATCGCATCATTACTTGACTTTGCATGTGTTATCCTCAGGTTTTAGAACTGGCGTATTACCCCCCGAATGTGATTTAATAATGAAAAAGAAAGTCAGGTTTTAAAAATGCGCCTTACAAAATTATTCGGCAAAACACAGCGGGAAATTCCCGCCGAAGCAGATACCATCAGCCACCAACTTCTCTTACGTGCGGGAATGGTCGGTCAGGTTACCGCCGGTGTTTACACGATTATGCCGCTCGCCTGGCGCAGTCTGAAAAAAATTGAAAACATCGTCCGTGACGAGATGAATCAGGCCGGCGGACAGGAAATTACCATGCCCGTGCTCCAGCCGCTTGAATTGTGGCAAAAATCCGGCCGGGCTCAAATCATGGGAAAAACACTGTTCACCTTCAACGACCGCCGTGATCATGGGCTGGTTTTAGGTCCCACCCATGAAGAGGTGATTACGGAACTGGTTTCGCATCATGTCCAGAGTTACCGCGACCTGCCTTTGCTGGTTTACCAGATACAGGTTAAATTCCGGGATGAACCGCGCCCCCGTGCCGGTCTTGTCCGTTTGCGCGAGTTCGTGATGAAAGACCTTTACAGTTTCGATGTCGATGATGCCGGCGTCGAAATCAGTTATCAGAAGATGCTCCATGCCTACGAAAATATTTACCGGCGCTGCGGGCTAAAAGCCGTGATTGTTGAGGCTGACAGCGGCGCTATCGGCGGCAAATTTTCCCATGAGTTTATGCTGCCCGCCGAAAGCGGCGAGGATACCGTCATTTCCTGTCCTGAATGCGGCTATACCGCCAATGCGGAAAAAGCCGTCTTCAATAAAGGCTCGGTTAAAAATGACAAACTGCTGCCGCTGGCAGAGATTGCCACCCCCGGCATGAAAACCATCGAAGAACTGGCCGCTTTTCTCAAAATTCCGGCCGCCCGGACTTTGAAAGCGGTTTTCTATGCCGCCGATAATAAATTTGTCTTTGTCGTCATTCGCGGCGACCTGCCGGTCAATGAAATCAAACTGAAAAATATTTTACACTGCCAGGAATTACGGCTGGCCACCGACTCCGAAGTCAAAGAGCAGGGCATTGTCGCCGGCTCCGCTTCTCCTGTCGGACTCAAGAACATCATGGTCGTGGCGGATGATTCAATCACCACCGGCACGAATTTTGTGGCTGGCGGTAACAAACCGGATATACATCTGCAAAATGTTAATTACCCGCGCGATTTTAAGGCTAATATCGTCACCGATATTGCCCTGGCTGCCGCCGGTGATACCTGTGCCAGATGCGGCGCGAAATTTACCGCGGTGCGGGGCATTGAGGTCGGTCATATTTTTGTATTGGGCACAATCTACAGCAGCAAACTCGGGGCTAATTTTATCGATGCCGCCGGTGTCTCACACCCGATTCTGATGGGTTGTTACGGCCTCGGTTTGAGCCGTTTGCTGGCCGCCGCCATCGAACAGCATCATGACGACAAGGGTATCATCTGGCCGATGCCCATCGCACCCTATCAGGTCTATCTCTGTCCTTTATATCGTGACGGCACAAAGGTTGCGGAAACCGCCGAAAAAATCAACGACGAACTGGAAGCAGCCGGCATTGAGGTGCTTTTCGACGACCGCACCGAATCGCCCGGTATCAAATTCAATGATGCTGACCTGCTGGGCATCCCCCTGCGTATCACTATTAGCCCGCGCACACTGGATAAAAATAGCGTCGAAGTCAAATGGCGTGCCGGGAAAGAATCCAGGCTTCTTCCCCTCGAAGGCCTCACCGCCGCTATTAAACAAATGGTTTCCGCAAAATTATAATCAAAAACCATTGTTCAATTATAATCGGAAAAATTATGTAGGGGAGGGTTTAGTCGCAGACGTAACCCTCCCGCCCGGTTTCATTTCGAGTTAATAGCCTTGTAGGGTGGGCGCAGCCCACCGACCTCCTGTCTCCATACCGTTGCAAGCTTGTCCCGTACTAAGATACGGGAACGGTATCCAGTTATTGCTTACCTTTCCAGATTTTTGATTTCTTTATTCGATTTTGCCGAAGGTCCTTTAACTTGTCTAAAGGATAAGTATTTCGATATTCGGATTTAGAATTTATTTTTGTAGGGTGGGCGCAGCCCACCGACCTAACGGTATCCAGACGATCTCTGATAAAAAGGTGGTTGGTTCAAATTGAACCAACCACCTTTCTCATTCTTGATTATTGATTATTGCTTCTTGAATCTTGATTCTTGAATCTTGATTATTTGTAATTTATGACGCCGGATTCAGCACCCGTCCCACAAACAAAATTGAACCTGTCTGTATATCTCTGATTATGAAAATAAACGGCTGGTCGATGGTTAGTATATTTTGATTCATTACTGCCATGGCGCTCATCACGACACCGGTTGCCGCGGCCGCCTCCGTTCCCTGTTCGTCAACCGCCACATAGGCCTTGTGTACCACATCCGCGATGGTCAAATCCTTATTGCCGGTCATCCCGGAGAAATCAGCGTCATTACTGAAAGCAATCGGCATCCCCAGTGCGGACAAAGCATCATTCAGGCTGAAGCTGGAATCGAAATTAAACTTCGGCATCGTCAGGTTTAGTGATTTTGTCTGCAAATTATTGATGATACCGGAAATGGAACCGGCCGTCATCCCCGATTCAAATGTCGTAAAATTCCCGGCATCCGGCATGATAATATCCATCGCCACCTGGTCGCCGCTGTAAGGCAGTTCCACCGCCTGATACCCGCTGCCCTTGGTATAACCGTAGCTCGCCTCATTGTTCATCATCGGCACGGACACCGTGCTCCCGTCCAGCAGGTTGAATGTCCCGTTTTGGGTCTTATCTGCGGAAAAAGGATTCTGCCAGGCCGCGTCAAAATAAATTGCGTTGGTCAGCACCAGTCTTGTTTGCGGGGTGATGGCGCCGGTCGGAATCAGGTCGTTAATTTTATCGTTCGTCTCGTTGCTGACCCAGTTGTTGATCGTCACCCGGGAAAGTTCGGGGGAATTAATGAAATCCAGCAGGTTGACGCCGGCGCCGTAATTCTGTCCCAGTGTATTCAGAAAATTCGGCAGGAAGTTATATGTTTTCTCACACCATAACGCGTTGGCGATATTGAGCGCGAAACTCTTCCCGTTGGTCCCGCTGGCGCCCTGTCCGCGGCTGGCCAGTTGCAGCGCCAGGTCGTTAAAAGCCGGGTGTAATTGCGCCTGCGGCAGCGTGAAATCCAGCGCCTTTGCCATCTGTGTCGCCGTATCCCCGTTCGCGCCGGCATAGGTCATCGCCAGGGCGGTGGAAATGCTGTAGGGTGAATAGAACATGTTCCCGTTATTACCCTTGGTCAGCTGCTGATACAGGTTAAATGCAAAAGTATTGTTCCCGCTGACCAGCGCCGCCAGCTGGCTGCTGGTTACATCCGGTGATGTTATTCTTGATTCGCTGGATTGGGCGACATCAAATGATACCGGCAGTTTCGTCGGCGTCGTTGATACCGGGGGTGTGGTCGTTACCGGCATGGTCGTCACCGGCGTGGTAATGGGCATGGTTGTTTTTGTGCATCCGGCTGCGCCCAATAGCGTCATTGCAGCCAATACCGTTAAAATTAGCTTTTTCATTTTATGGCCTCACTTCTACATTGAGTTCGCTACTATTATAACGTCTGGAAATGAAATTAGTTAGGTTCGCTTCTGCTCTTTAATGAAAAATGCGATGTACTCGTGCTTAAGCTTACGGTTGAAAATTAAAGATAAGGAACATTTTTTGCACGGTTGATTACCCTATTGACATTATCGTTTATATCGTTTAATATGATTTAAACGATATACGAGGAGCTTGCAATGACGGGTGATTTAAAACAGGTCAGAGATAATCTCAGTCAGTCTTTAGGGCAATTGGCGGAATTTGCCGGCTTTAATCGTACGGTCGGTCAGATTTATGGGCTGCTTTATCTTAATTCCAATAACTTGTCGTTGAGTGAAATCGCCGAAACCCTCGGCGTCAGTAAGGGAAATGTCAGTTTAAATACCAGATTGATGGAGCAGTGGGGTCTAGTCAAACAGTTTAACCGCGCGGCCGACCGGCGCGACTATTATGAAATTGAAATCGATTTCTGGAAAATAATCCGAGGCATATTGCAAAGCAGAGAAAGAAAAAAGATTAGTGATATTGGCACCCTGCTCCGAAAAAGCTTGCAGACTGTGGAAAATTTGCGGAGTTCGGACAAAGACGCTCAATTCTATCAGCAACGTTTACGGCATATGTTGGAATTTTATGAATTATTCGACCAGTTGTTCAGCGCCTTTTTGGCGCTGGATGACTTCCGGGTTAATAGTTCGCTGCGGCCTGCTGAAGCAGGTTTTAATCTATATCAGCCGCGGGATTACGCTCCTTTTGACAGTGATGAATTCGACATTCCGGCAGCTGCCTTAAATTGATCTATTTTTAATCTAAAAAGGAGAACATTTATGAATGCCTTGGTCATCGGCGGGACTGGTCCGACAGGCCCTTATATCGTTGAAGGATTATGCAAGAAAGGTTATGACGTTGGTGTCCTGCATCGCGGACTTCATGAGGTGGAATATTCTCAACCGGTTGAGCACATTCACGTTGACCCGTTCTCTCCGGAAGCGGTGGAAAGCCTCGGCTCCCGGAAATTTGATGTAGTTGTGAGTATGTATGGACGTTTACGACAGATCGCTGAGGGAATGAAAGGACGAACTCCAAGATTCCTGGGCGTGACGGGGGTCCCCGCTTACCTCGGCTCAATTAATGCGGCAGATAACCCGGAAGGCCTTTTAATGCCTGTACCCGAAAATGCACCCCTGATAAATGGTCCTGAAATTTCTAAGATTGGTTACTTGATCGTGGTCAGTGAGCAGGAAGTGATGCGTATCCACGAGCAAGGTGGGTACAGCGCTACATTGTTCCGTTACCCGTTGATCTACGGCCCGAGGCAACTGCCTCCTAAGGAGTGGAGCATCATCAGAAGGGTCCTGGACAAGAGGACGAAACTCATCCTGCCGGATGATGGTTTGGTTTTGCGGTCCAGAGCTTACGCCGAGAATGCGGCTCACGCTTTATTGCTGGCAATCGATCATCCCGAGTCCGGAGGACAGATTTACAATGTCGCCGAAGAGCGGACGCTCACCCTGCGGCAATGGGTGGAGGCTATTGCCGGCGAGATGGGTCACCAATTTGAATATATCGATTTGCCCTGGGCTCTGGCCAAACCCAGTTACATGTGGGCGACCAGTGAACGGCACCTGGTCTTGGATAATACCAGGATTAAAAAGGAGCTTGGCTATCGGGATGTGGTTCCGACTAAAGAAGGTTTAAAACGAACAGTGCAATGGTTCCTGGAGCACCGCCCCGAACCTGGTGGCGAGATTGAACAGCAACTTAGAGACCCGTTTCAATATGATATCGAAGATAAGATTATTCAAGAATGGGAAAAGACGAGCAGCAAAATCCGTAAGATACCATTCGTTTTAGAAGAGTTTAAATATAGTTATGCCGACCCGCGGGTGTCTTAATCACAATCGTCACTTTAGTGCCGCTTGCTGAGAATCAGGTCCAGTGAGCATTACCGCTCCCCTTTTCTAATAATTTTAATTCTCGTTTTTTTCTTAATACTCGATGGCGTACGGGTCCCATCCCATCCCCGCGGGCTGCGGAATCGTGTCCAGGTCGTTGATGGCTTGCATGTCGGCTGCCGACAGTTCAAAATCGTACAGGTTCGTATTCGCTTTGATCCGCTCCTGGTGCGTCGATTTGGGTATTGTAATGATGCCTCTCTGCAGTTCCCAGCGCAGCGTGACCTGGGCGGCAGTTTTCCCGTGTTTTTTCGCGATATTATTTAGCACCGGGTCTTCGAGCATCTTGCTGCCTGTTCCTCCCAGCGGGCTCCAGGCTTCACAGGCGATACCCAGTTCCTCACAATGTGTCGCCAGTTGTTGCTTTGAGTAATGCGGATGCAATTCGACTTGATCGACGGCCGGTTTGATTTTAGCATCAAGCAGCAACGCGTCCAGCTGTTTTTCCATGAAATTGCTCACACCGATCGCCCGCGCCCGTCCTGATTTGTAGATCTCTTCCAGCACCTTCCATGCCTGGCGGTTCTTCCCGGTAACCGGCCAATGTATCAGATACAGGTCGATGTAGTCCATTTGCAGCAGGTTTAGACTTTTCTCGAACGTCTCCATCTCCATTCCCTGGCGTATTTCCATGATACCGAGTTTTGTGGTCA
>JBKQML010000039.1:0-4809 GCA_052326545.1 Dehalococcoidales bacterium | reverse complement strand
GATCATATAGATAACTACCGTAGAACGACGCTTGAGGTGATTTTGGCTTGAGCATTAGCACCTCCTATTGATTTGTTAACTCTATTTTAGCATGTATTTAGCCTCATTTTATCTATTCACGTTCTCGAAAATTATTTTTTTTCAACGGACGAAAGAAGACTTTTTCGGCACTCTCGAATAGCTTAAACTGGAGCTGCTGCATTTCGGGAAGAAAAAACTGCCATCGAATAAATGCCGCCCGGCGCTGCTTAGGCATCCGCGAGGCGAGTGCCTAAGCATAATATTAGCTGAAATAGAGCATCAAATGACGTCAGCTTAGTACCCTGTTATTGAAACCCTTTAGCCCGAGCCACAGGAAGAGGGCGCAGAGACCGATGAGCACCGGATAAATCACATAAAGCTGCATATGAGTTGACGTCGTCAGCGCGGCGCGAAAACCCTCAGTGACATAAATTAGCGGGTTGACGCAAACCAGAGCTTGCAGCCAGGAGAAACCGCCGATTTTGATAGCCGCAAGCGTTATCCATGGGTAATAGGTTCCGCCGAGGAAGGTAATCGGTAGGACAATAAACCCAAACATTAGACCGATATTACGCGGCGAAATACGCGTTCCCAGGAATAAACCTAGAGAGGAAGTCATGATACAGGAGAGCGGAATGAGAGTAACCAGAATCGGCCAGTTTACGGTCAGGTTGGGATGCACACCGGGGGCATGAATCACCGCGGCAATAGGAAACACAATCAGGGCAGAGATCAGACCCTGAATGGCGCCGGCAACCACTTTACCAATGGCGACCATCGATACCGGCAGCGGCGCCAGCACTCGGTCTTCAATCTCCTTGGTGTAACCGAACTCATTGGCCAGCGGCAAAGCCACCGCCTGGATTCCCTGAAACATGATAGATAGAGCTACGACGCCGGCTACCAGCACAGTAGCAAATGACGATTCGCCGCCGGCGCCGCCACCGCCGCCAATCCCCTGCCCGATTTTGGGGAAGACGTACAGAAAAACAAAAACCAGCAAAAAAGGCTGAATCAGCGTGCGTAAAATAAAAACCGCCAGACCTTTTTTCAGCACCGTCAAATCACGTAATAATAGAGCACTGAAAGCGGTACGGCTTGCCGCGGCAGTTGAACGTAATGTTTTTCCAGATTGTGTTACCGTTTGCATTGTTGTAGTAGTCATCAGTCCCGCAGCTCCTTTCCGGTCAGATTGATAAAAACATTTTCCAGCGTCGGTTCTGCTACTGACAGGTCGGTAATATTAAAGCCTCCCTGCTCAGCGACAGACACAACTTTCGGCAGCACGCCGGAGGCACCTTTGATGTGGAGTTTAATAGTACTGTCAACCCGCTGGGTCCTGGTGGCTCCTTCAATCTGTTCCTGAAGTAATTTAGCCAGCGCATCTAAGTTGCCGGTCGCGGAGATCGTCACGATGCTGTCCGCTCCCACGGATTCCTTTAAACCTTTCGGGGTATTAACCGCCAGAATATGGCCGTGGTCCATGATGGCGAGCCGGTCACAGATAGCATCAGCTTCTTCCATATAATGGGTCGTTAGTAAAATAGTCTGTCCCTCGGCATGCAGTTTGTTTAAAATTTCCCAGAGCGCTAGTCGGGCTTGGGGGTCAAGTCCGGCCGTGGGTTCATCCAGAAAGAGGACTGAAGGTTTGTGCATTAAAGCACGGGCGACCTGGAGCCGTTTTGCCATTCCACCGGAGATGGCCATGACCTCCGCCTTGCCTCGTTCGGAAAGGCGGAAATCAACCAGCAATTTATCTGCGGCTTCTCGACTCTCTCTGGATTTCATTCCGAAGAAGAGGCCGTGGTAATAAAGATTTTCCCAGACGGTCAGGGCTCGATCCAGGTTGTTGGTTTGAGCCACGACACCGATTACCTGTTTGACGAGTGCCGGATGAGCCACCACATCGATGCCGGCGACAACAGCCTTGCCGCTGGTCGGGACAACGAGTGTGGTGAGCATCCCCACGGTTGTTGTCTTGCCTGCGCCATTGGGTCCCAGTAACCCGAAAATTTCGCCGTGATATACCGCCATGTCCAGCTGGTCGACGGCTAAGATATCGCCATCATGATAACGTTTGGTGAGCTTTTCACAACGGATAACTGCGTCACCGGCAATTTGTTCTTCAATTTTAGTATTTTTCCCTTGGGACTTGTCCACTATTTACCGCCTCCCTTTGTACGCGTACTCTAATTTTATTGTACATTATTTTCACCGGAGTAAAATATCATTGATTTTCATAAGGCATTTGGCATCTGTGTTATACTAACTGATACTAAAGACCGGAGAGAACAGGTCCTTCCGAAGAAGGATACAACCTAAATGACGGATAATCTCAGAGATGTTTTTAACCAAATCGCACCCGGTTGGTATAATTACCGGCACTGGACAATTTTTCGGAGTGAACTGGAAGCGCTGGCAAAAGAATGGAGACAAGGAAAACTTCTCAATCTTGGCTGCGGGCATGGCGCCGACTTTTTACCCTTTGCGAAAGACTTTGAGCTGTACGGTGTCGATTTTTCCGATGAAATGCTCCGGCTCGCCCGGAAATATGCCGAAAAGTTCAGCTTCCAAGTAAATCTGGCCGCCGCTGATGTCTGTTTTCTTCCTTATGGTAATGAAACCTTCGGTTTCATAATCTCCGTCGCTACTTACCATCATTTGAAAAGAGAGCAGCAATTGAGAGCATTTCAAGAACTAAAGCGGGTACTGAAACCGGGCGGCTCCGCTTTTATCACCGTCTGGAACCGCTGGCAACCACGTTTCTGGTATAAAGGGAAGGAGATTCAGGTACCCTGGCAAAAAAAGAATGAAACATTGTACCGTTACTATTATCTGTTTACTTATCGGGAACTAAAGAGATTGGCCGAAGATTCCGGATTAAAGGTTAATAAAATATTCCCGGAAAGCAGTTATCATTTCCCTGTGAAGGTATTTTCGCAAAATATCTGCTTATTAGTGCAGAAAAAAGAAGGAAAAGGGCTGGCGTCGCAATAAAATCATGTTATACTATATTTGACAAAATAAGCGCTAAGAATTACTATGCGACTAAACAAGTTGTTAATAACGGATTATTAAGGATATATCAGTCAGGAGGTATTGCCGAATCATGTTAACCAAAATAAAGTGTCCCAAATGCAATACTGAGGGCACGTTTTCCCTGTCCGACCCGGTTTATGAAGGGCCGTATCGCTGCTGGAAATGCCGCGAGCTTCTTAAAATCAGAATGGAACACGGTTCCTTGATTTCAGTTCAACAAATGGACCCCCAGGAGATGGCAAAATTGGAAGAAATCAGGGCAATGAAGGAAAAGTTCCGTCACTAAAGGGGGCTGCGATGCCGGTAGTTACGGTTGAGATGTGGGACGGGCGCAACAGCGACCAGAAGAAAGCGCTGGTTGAAGGGATCACAAATACGTTTGTTAAAATCGGTGTTCCTGCCGAAGCGGTACATATTATTATTCATGATGTTCCCAAACATAACTGGGGAATCGGCGGGAAGCTGGCTTCAGAAAACAAATCAACATAAGTTCAGTAAAGGACTCTCATTAATTCAGCCAAAGTCAGCAGGGGTAGTTTTGTGAACACAGTCAGTTGGGTATTTGTAATCATCATCATCATAATCCTGATATTAATTTCCTTAACCAGGAGACGCGGCGGTGCCGCCAAATATCCGGAAATAGTCCAGGGTTTGCTTTTTGACGTCAGGATTAATCAGGGTCTGGCGAAGTATTTTCTTGAGCTTAAGAAACCTCGCCGTTTCGAGAATTCCAATTGGCTGATGAACAAGGATAAAATCGGCTTTCTCGGAGAGTCGCTAAAACTAATGCTTAAAGAGACTTTTAGTCTGGCAGAAGAGTATAACAAACAGATAAAAGAAGCTAAAAAAACCAGGTCTGACAACTATAAAACCATCGACCTCACTAGATTCAAGGAATTGCTTGATAAATGCCGTCAGGAACTGGAAGATTGGATGATTCAGAAAACCGGTTCTAAAGACTTACCCCCGAAATATCCCACGCTGATGGGAACACTTTTTGGAGAGCGTTAGCTGAAATTGGGCTACTTCCCTTTTAGCTAACGTGAGTTTCATTGATAAAAGTCCCGCATTTCTGCTGGTAAGCGCGTTTCACCTGTGTGAATTTTTCCTTGAATGAAGGCGAACCAATATATTCGGTGGACATTATCACCGCATCCTCTTTATTATCCAGATAATATGCTTTGCGCACACCCAGTTTGTCAAAGCCGAATTTATAATAGAGGTTTTGGGCAACCTGGTTTGAGACCCGGGCTTCCAGTGTAACGATGCGTGCATGTTTTGTCATCGCCAGCTCAATAAGACTTATCAGTAAAGTTTCTCCGATACCATGATGACGATGCTCTTTGTGTGAGGCGATGCTGGTCACATGGGCTTCATCCGCCATAATCCACATCCCGGCATAGCCAAGAATGGATATTTCTTCCGGCGGGTCTTCCACCGGAGGCTGACCGCGCGAGAAAATCCTGCGAACACGGTTAAAAAATCCCGGTTGTATTTCCTTACCGGCTGATTGGGGGGCGGATTGCTGATTCGTATCTTTGTTCTCATAGGCGATGATGTAATAGGCCAGTTTATTTTCCAGTTCATGCGGGAAATTAGTCGGCGGCCATTCGGTAGGAAAGGCATCGTGGTCAATCTCCGTCACCTGGGCGATGTCCTGCTTGCGCATATAACGAACTTTCAGCGGCATTTTTCCCCCTGATTCATTGTATTCTAGCATATTGGAAATGATGTTGCTAAATTGTGCGA
>JBKQML010000038.1:0-7518 GCA_052326545.1 Dehalococcoidales bacterium | reverse complement strand
CCGTCAGTTTCGATTGGGGCCTGACAACAAGTTACGGCAGCACCACCGCGGCCCAGACTGTGACCTCGGCCAGTAACTTCGTAGCAACGCTGACCGGGTTAGCGCCGAACACCACCTATCATTTCCGGGCTAAGGTCACCGGCAGCACCACCGTCTACGGCAGCGATAATACTTTCACCACGGCAGACAATACGGTGATTACGGTATCGGGTAACACCACCGGGGTCGTCGCCAGTAAACCTGTCGCCAGCGGCGGGGCGAACGAGTACTGTTTCTACCTGAAGATTACCAGCACCACTGTTTCCGGTCTTACCGCCGGCCAGCAGGTCTGGTGTGCCGCCACGACAACCAGTTTCCCGAACCTGCTGACAGTCGGTTCCACCATTACCGGCACACTGAGCAACTCGCTCGGCTGGTGGGTCATAAAGTAAATCAATATTACAAACACGATGAAAGCGCAGAGAGCTTTTTTCAGGCTCTCTGCGCTTTATACTAATTATATTTATTTATATTGGTATTTATAATTTATAGGCTCTCAATTTTATAACTTATTTATTATTTACCGGTTATGCTGCTGAATATTGTATTACTACTATAAAGAGGAATTCGGCAAATACCTCTCAAGGAATAATTAGCCGAATTCAGTTGCATTCACCGAAGGTTTAAAAAGTGAAGAGATTGATGTTAACCGGAAGCCCGCATATAACCGTTGCAGCAATTACATCGGTTTTATTAGCTACGGCGGCCTGCACTATCACCAATACTTAAACCGCATTACCTACAAGTAAGATCGCAAATTCACTTTCAACCTTAACCAATTCTCCGCCTCTTCCACCTCACTCTTTCAAATACTGTGAGCACCAGCACAAAAACAGGAATCGGTACTTAAAATTTGTCCCCATTTGGTTGGAATTTTACATTTTTGTTACTTATTGTCAGGGAATTTTATAACTTCTACATACTTCGATTGCTAAACTTAAAGTCACAAAGCTATACCATAAATCTTGAATACATTGTTATATTTAGAAGGAGAAATTAAAATGAAAACACTTGGAGAATTGTTTCAGTCAGCCGATTGGAGGAAAGAAAAGCATGTTCCGGTAATTGAATGCCCGGATCAGGTAAAATCGGGAGAAATCTTTCCGGTAAAGGTTACTGTGGGCAAAGAGGTAGCGCATCCTAATACCACTGAACACCATATCAGATGGATTGCTGTGTATTTCCAGGCTGATGGAGAAAAATTTGCCTATGAAATTGGCCATTTCGAATTCAATGCTCACGGAGAATCCGCCGAAGGCCCAAATAAAGGCTCGGTCTATACCAACCCCGAAATTACAACATCGGTGAAAGTGAGCAAGCCCGGTATAATATATGCCTCCTCACTGTGCAACATACACGGACTCTGGAGTTCCGAAAAAACCTTAAAATTAGGCTAAGTAATGAGTTCGCTGGAAACTTTCCCGATTCATATCCCAAACCGGTAATGTTGCATATTCTTTTCACAGGAGAATTAAGATGCCGTCAACCTCGAAAAAACTCCAGCTGCAAGATAATGTTTATGGACCGGGTAAAGTTCATATTGAACTGGATGTTAATGGTATTTCTTACCCGCTTGAAATTGAACCGCGACGGACTCTGCTGGATGCCCTTCGTTTAGACCTCAATCTGACAGGAAGCAAGAAAGTTTGCGATATGGGTGAATGCGGCGCCTGTACAGTTTTAATTGATGGGAGGGCCGTTTATTCCTGCCTCACCTTGGCGATTGAGTGTGAAGGACACCAGATACTTACCATTGAAGGTATTTCTGAGGGCAACAATTTGGACCCAATCCAGCAGGCGTTTATCCGGGAAGATGCATTTCAATGCGGTTTTTGCACTTCGGGCCAGATAATGTCCATCAAAGCATTACTCGATGCTAACCCTGAGCCAACACCAGACGAAATACGCCGGGCTGTTTCCGGAAATATCTGCCGTTGCGGCGCCTACCCGCACATTTTCAAAGCGGCTGCTGTTGCTGCAGAAACCTACAGGGAACAGCATTCTACCAAAAAAACGGGGAGATAACTATGGCAAAATTAGTCAAGTCCAAGGTAGAATGGGAAGGGCATGTATTTGAGCGAAGTTCGGTCACTGAGGGCGAAGAGCCGGAAACTTGGACTGCCGATTCCACTTTGAAGGTAGTCGGCAAAGGGCAGCCGCGCATTGATGGTCCCGAACATGTTACTGGAAGGGCTAAATACACTTGTGATATTCGATTACCGGGGATGTTGTATGCTCGAATCCTCCGCTCACCTCACCCCCATGCCCGCATCAAGCATCTTGATACCACTAAAGCAGTTGTGTTTCCTGGAGTACGTGCTGTCCTTTCCCACAACAATACAGATATTGCATGGAATAGTGAACCTCTTTTTGGCGAAGAACTGGTATTCGCCGGTGATGAAGTCGCTGCCCTTGCTGCCGATAATGATGATATCGCCGGAGATGCACTTAAGCTTATAGCAGTGGAATACGAAGTCCTTCCCTTTGTTATAGATGCGGAAGACCACAAATTTCTCGATGACCAAAATGCACAACAAGGAGAGAATTCGGCATATGGGAAGCCAATTATTTACAAAAGGGGAGACCTGCCAAAAGGATTTCGCGAAGCTGATGTAATTGTAGAAGAAACATTCCAAACCCAGTCTGCTCTGCATAACTGTCTGGAAACGCACGGTGCGGTAGCTGTCTGGAATGGAGATGAACTCACGGTTTGGGAATCGACACAATCAGTCTTTCATGTTCAGGAAGATCTGGCAGATGTTTTCCAGCTGCCTTTAAACAAGGTAAGGGTAATTTGTGAATATATGGGTGGAGGGTTTGGCAGTAAGCAGTCCACTGGAAAATGGTCAATTATCGCAGCTCTACTTGCCCGTGCAGCTAACCGGCCGGTGCAATTGATGTTAGATCGTTGTGAAGAAAGCCTTAGTACTGGCAATCGGGCTCCAACGGTTCAACACCTCAAGATGGGAGCTAAAAGTGATGGCACACTGACAGCCATCGAATTGCAAGCCACGGTAAACATCGGCGCCTATGGCTCTACGGGGCGCGCAGTCGATGGTCCTTGCCAGGTAATGTATGCTTGTCCAAATGTCCATACCGAGTTAAGGTCAGTATTCGCAAATACCGGTCCGCAACGGTCTTTTCGAGGACCGGGATATGTGGAGGGTGCGTTTCCTCTTGAATTATTAATTGATGAGCTGGCTAGCAGGCTGAAAATGGATCCGCTCGATATTCGGATGAAAAACTATGCCAAAGTTGATTCGAGAACTGGTCAAAAATATTCTGCTAAAAACCTTGATAAATGCTATCACAAAGGAGCTGAGGCGATTGGATGGGTCAAAGGTCAATTAACAAGTCGAGAAGATGCAACGAAAGTTCGGGGTTACGGAATGGCAAGCCAAACGTGGGGTGGGGGCGGTGGTCCGCCGGCATTTGCCTGGGTTAAGCTAAATTCTGATGGTACTGCTGAAGTCATTACTGGCAGTCAAGACATTGGCACCGGTACTAGAACTGTTTTTGCCCAGATTGCTGCTGAAGAACTAGGACTGGAACCGGATCAAATCGTTGTCCACATCGGTGATACGGCACATGGACCATACGATCCGGTAAGTTGGGGTAGCATGACTGTTGCTTCCGTCGGCCCCGCAGTTCGCCAGGCGGCAATTGATGCCCGTAATCAACTTAATGAAATCATCGGTGGGTATCTTAATGTACCTGCTGACAAAGTATTGGTGCAAAAAGGTAAGATCTACTTAGCTGGAGAACAAAACTCGCGTGCCAATACAAATGATGTTTTGGGACAGATTGGCAACTTTACTATTTTGGGCAAAGGCGCACGCGGTCCCAACAATCCGGAAGTGGCAGTACGTACCTTTGGTGCCCAGTTCGCTGAAGTGGAAGTAAACACCCTGACCGGGGAAGTCAAAGTATTGCGTTTGATTACGGTCCACGATTGCGGGCGAGTTATTAACCATCTTGGCGCATCGAATCAAGGTAAAGGGGCGGTTGTCCAGGGTATTGGCTATGCCTTAACCGAAGAGAGGATCACTGATAAAGCTACTGGTATCATATTAAATCCGAATCTTGAAGATTATATGGTGCCCACCGCCCTTGATTTGGGAGATATTGGTTGCGCCTTTATTAACGACCCCGATGTCGACGCAAATAACCTGGGAGTGAAAGGAATTGGCGAGTCAGCGCTTATTCCCACGGCGCCTGCTATTGCCAATGCGATTGCACAAGCTATTGGTATACGCTTTCTCTCAATTCCCATCACACGGGCAAAGATTGTTGAAGCACTACAAAAAAGAGGAAATGCAGGCGGAGTATTTCCATGAATAACTTCGAACATGTCGATGCGACGTCAGTGGCACAAGCCATTAGTCTGTTGGGATCGAATGGGTCTTCGGTGCCTATCGCAGGCGGTACCGATCTTTTGACTCAGATTAAATTGGGATTGATCAAACCCGACCGACTGGTAAATCTGAAAACAATTCCTGGTTTGGATTTGATCACTTTCAATGATAGCGGCCTCAATATTGGGCCATTGGTGAAACTCGATGTTATCGCCAGTAATAAGACGGTACAGAAACAATATCCGGCAATAATTAAAGCGATTGAGGTCATTGCATCCCCGCAACTCCGCAATGCTGGAACAATCGGCGGTAATCTTGTCCAAGGGCCTCGATGCTGGTATTACCGCGGACAATTCCGCTGTTGGCTGAAGCAAGGAGAACGCTGCTATGCCAGAAATGGCGAGAATAGTCACCATGCTATTTTCGGCAACGGGCGGTGTAATCAGGTCCATCCATCAGACTTAGCACCGGTATTAATTGCACTCGGAGCAGAAATTAATATAGAAGGGAAGCGTGGTCAACGTACAATTCCACTGTCAGATTTATTTCAAATACCCCACGAAGGTAGTAGGCAACTCACGATACTTGATCCGGGTGAAATTGTCACCGGTATTCACTTACCCGCACCGGTCCCGGGCAGCAGGAGTATCTATTTAAAAGCGATGGAGCGGAAGGTTTGGGCATTTGCGTTGGCCAGCGTGGCAGTCCAACTTGTTATCGAAGACGGGGTGATTCGAAACCCAACCATCGTACTCGGCGGCGTCGCTCCAAAACCATGGCGCCTGCCTGAAAGCGAGGAAATTTTGCGTAATCAAAAAATAAAACGTGAGGCAATAACTGCGGCCGCGGAGGTGGCTGTGGCGGGGGCACAGCCCCTTAACGGCAACCATTACAAAATCCCACTTGTAAAGGGAATCTTGACTGAGGCTTTATCCAGTATTTTAGAATTAAATCAATGATTGTTATACCGAAGAAGAACGTCAAAAAACATAGGAGACGAAACCATGGAAACAGAGCCCGAAATCATGTTTAGGGGTGTCAACAGGACAAGCTATATCGACAAATTAATAACAAGAGGAATAGCCAAACTCGAGCAGGTTTGTAACTATATAGTAAGCACGCGCGTTACGGTGGAACAAATACAAACACGTCACCGGACCGATAGTCCCTATCGGATACTTGTAGAAATCAGTATCCGCGACCGCCCGGATATAGTTGTAGAACGGTTGTCCAATAAAGTAAAAAAAACTGTAGATGATCCTGATCTGGTCAATAGCCGTCCTGTTCGTAAACGAAATACAAGAGAAGAGGCGTTGCCGGCTTTCATCATCAGCACGTTTGATGCGGCGCGGCGCGAATTGAAAAAGGTAACTGACAAACAACGGGGTGCCGTGAAGGTCCATCCGCAACAACAAGCGCAAGCCATGGTGGAAAAGATTTTCCGTGACCAGGAATATGGTTTTCTTCGATCTTTAGATGGACAATCGGTTTATTTTAACCGAAACAGTGTGCTGCATGATCATTGGGCACAGCTCAAAGTCGGCACTGCTGTTCGTTATACCCAGGAGCTTGGAGACAAAGGCCTTCAAGCCAGTACCGTGGAACCCGTGGAAATACGTGGCGCAGCTGAAATGCACGGTTCCTTGCATGATTCGGTCATTGAATCATAAGAATCTCAACAAAGGAGAAGGAATCAAAATTCCATTATGTCTCCCGTTCGTCTTTATTAGCAGGGTGCTGAAAAAGTCTCTTCAGGTAGCTGACTTAGCTTGCCGATTATGGTAAATTAAGTCAACGAAATCATTGGAGGTTAACATGCGCGGGAAAGCAGATACACAAGTTACAATGCTGACGCTGATTACAGCAGACCAATTGGTCCCTGGAGACCATCCAATCCGGCAAATAAAACCCATTGTGGACAAAGCGCTAATTGAGCTTTCGCCGACATTCAACCGGATGTATGCAGAGACAGGGAGGCCGTCCATCCCACCCGAACACCTGCTTAAAGCGTGTCTGCTGATTGCACTGTATTCGGTACGCAGCGAGCGACAGTTCTGTGAACGATTGCATTATGACCTGCTGTTCAAGTGGTTTCTCGACCTGAATATCATCGATCCCGCCTTCGATGCCTCAACATTTTCTAAGAACAAGGAGAGACTACTTGAGAATGAGGTAGCGAGGAAGTTTCTGGTAGTGGTACTGGAAGAAGCGCGGCAACGCAAGCTCCTGTCAGAAGATCACTTCACAGTGGATGGCACACTACTCGAGGCATGGGCGTCTTTGAAGAGCTTCAGTCCGAAAGGTGGAAATGATGCACACGCTCCTGATGAGAAGAATCCCAGTGTAGATTTCCACGGGGAAAAACGGACGAATGACACACACCAGTCGACAACAGATCCCAAGGCGCTCTTGGCCAGGAAAGGAAATGGGAAGGAAGCAAAACTATGCTTTACCGGGCATGTCCTCATGGAGAACCGAAATGGCATGGTAGTGGATGTCACCTTTACCCAAGCAACAGGCACGGCAGAGCGTGAAGCTGCGCTGGACATGCTGGAAGGAGTAAACGGCTCGCGTCGTGTGACGCTGGGTGCAGATAAGGGTTATGACACTCAAGATTTTATTACGATGTGCCGGCAGATGAATGTCACACCGCATGTGGCCAGGCGGAAGACTTCAAAGTTAGACGGACGCACCACTCGTCATATTGGATACCAGACTAGCCAGCGGATACGCAAACGTGTCGAGGAGATATTTGGCTGGGTAAAAACAGTCGGTGGAGGTCGAAAACTAAGATATAGGGGTATGGAACGTAATCGGCTCTGGTGGGAACTAACTGCGGCAGCTTATAACCTATTAAGGATGGCAAAAATTGCTCAAAAGATGGCTGACAAGGGTGAACTATGCCCAATCACCTGAAATTGGGCTTGAAATGCCCTTTCTGGGCACTTCAAGTGACTCTGAAAAGCGAAAAATAATGAAATATATTCAGTAAAAAAGTCACCAGACCGGTAGAAATGTCTGTCAGCATCCGTTTTTCAGCACCCTGCTAGCGGTCATGAAATGGATACGCAGTGCCGGGAGAATGCCTCTTGCCGACAGAAAAGTTCTCGATGCCATTAGAGAA
>JBKQML010000037.1:0-17505 GCA_052326545.1 Dehalococcoidales bacterium | reverse complement strand
AGTCGGATTGATCAAACTGCGCATGTTCCGTCCCTTCCCGCAGGAGAAACTGATAAAAGCAATCAAGGGTAAAAAAGCCGTCGGGGTAATCGACCGCAGCGTAAATTTCGGCTGGAATTGCGGCCCGATTTATTCTGAATTAAGGGCGCTGACGCCGGAGATCGGCAATATCCCGATGCTGAGCTTCATCGACGGGCTGGCAAGCATTGATATTACCAAACCGCACATTGAGCGGGTGATTGATGATGTCGCGAATGCCGCCAAAGGTAAATCCTATCAGGCGGTGACCTGGATACCGCTTGAGGAGCGTGAGTAAAATGGTGGAAAAAGTAAAGAAATTACCAAAGACTTTTCAATATTTCAAAGATGAAGACGCATTTGCCGGCGGTGTGGCATTTTGTGCCGGCTGTCCCCTGGAACTGACCCTCAGGGTTCTCTCGAAGGTGATGGGCAGACAAACTGTCATCGTCGGCACGCCTTCCTGTTCGGCACCGGTGCTTTACGGGCAGAATGTCGGGGCATGGCACCGCCTGCCCTATTACAGTTGCCTGATGACCGGCGTGGCTTCATCTGCGACCGGTCTGACCAGATATTACAAAAAAGCCGGCAAAGACGTTAATGTCGTCTGCTTTACCGGCGACGGCTGCGCGGCGGATATTGGATTTCAGACATTATCCGGCGCGGCAGAAAGAGGGGAGCATTTCATTTATGTTTGCTATGAAAATGAAGGTTACATGAATACCGGTATTCAGCGCAGCAGCACTACTCCCCTCGGGGCGACAACCACCACTACCCCGGTCGGTTCTGCCAGCAGAGGTAAAACAACGCCGGCCAAAAATTTACCGCTATTGATGGCGATGCACAATATCCCCTATGTAGCGACCGCGACCCTGAGCAATATCGATGATTTTGCCCGTAAGATGCAGAAAGCAATGGAGAAGAGAAAGGAAGGGCTGGCCTATCTGCACATTTTCTGTCCCTGTCCGGTCGGCTGGGGCATCGAAAGCGATATGTCCATCCAGGTCTGCCGGATGGCGGTAAAGACCAACTATTTCCCGCTCTGGGAAGCGGAATACGGGAAATTCAAGTTGACAACAACGGTGGCCAATCCGGAGCCGGTTACGAAATACGTTAAAATGTTCCGTAAATTCAACCACCTGGGCGAAAAAGAATTGGCCGCAATCCAGGAAGAATTAAACCATAATTACGCGTTCCTCAAACATCTTACCGAGTTTGGAGAACACGGCCAGTCCTCGGAAACGCCTGCCGGCGAATAACAGCTTGGCCTGTAAAATTATCAAGCTGCTGATGTTTGTCATTTTCAAGTAAGCTTCCAGTGTAATTGGAAGCTTACTTTTTATTTGTCATTCTTGAGTCCTTCGGCTGAAGGACGAAATACTTTTGGCTTCAGACAAAACGCACATTTTACTGCTCCGCCTTATTTATGTTCGTAAAATACGATTTACCGGTGAAATATGCTGCTTGATTCTCTTGCGGATATCATCAATTTAAAATTAAAAACCATTACGCTATAATAAAACTCAAACAGTACACGGAGCAGGAAATTTTTGGAAAATAAAGCAGAGCAAAAGAAAAAATTCTGGGGCTCCGGCGCCTGGATTGCATTGATTAGCGTAACCCTTGCCGCGTGTGCCCTGGTAATTATTTTTTGGAAATATCTGACCCATTTTGAAATTCTGATTTATCTGGGATTGTTCTTTACCGCCATTCTGGCCGGTTCACCGATACCCATCCCCACACCTTGCATGGTATTGACGTTTACCCTAGGCAGTAAATTTGAACCCTGGTTAATTGGAATCATTGCTGCTACCGGGGAGGCGATCGGATTGATGCTGATATACCTGGCGGCACGCACCGGACGGCATTTTATGCCGAATCTGAATATCACCGACCCGACGAATAAAATTTACTCCAACTGGCTGGGTAAGTTTCTAAAGAAACTAAAAATACCCCGTTTTATGGCCTTCATAAATAAAAGAGGCATGGCAGGAGTGTTTATGTTTTCCACTTTTCCCAATCCTTTTCTGCTGCCGCTGCTGGTCACGATGGGAATCAATCGGGTTCCGGCCTGGAAAATGGCAATTGCCTGCTGGCTGGGCAGTGCGGTGTTGTTTTTATTGCTGGCTTACCTTGGACATTTCGGATTAGGCTCGATATTAAGGCAATTCGGATTCTTCAAAATAAGCGGATGAAAATTCCAATACATCAGCTCGATGAGCTGAGTACCTTGTAATCAATAAACAAGCAACAAACAACAAATAAATACTAAGCACTAAATCCTAAAAACTAAACAAATTCAAAATTAGAAAATAGCGCACGTACCCGACATATCCATCCCGTTGAAAAACGGGATCCAGCCAAATGGATTCCTGCCTGCGCAGGAATGACAATTTCCTTACTTCCCCAGATACTGCAGCGCCAGTTTGACCTTTTCTTCCAGGCTGAGCTTTCGGCCGGCAGGCAGTGCATTCACGGCGCGGGCGGTTTCCGGTCCTGAATAACCCAGCGAGACCAAAGTCGCAATAACATCGGCGTTTTCCTGCGCGGCCCGGCCGGTGGGAGTTGAAATCATCACGCCGCCGACTTTATCTTTCAATTCCAGAATCAAACGGTCGGCGGTCTTTTTCCCGATACCCGGAATGGTGGTTAACATTTCCACGCTGCCGGAGGCAATCGCCATTGCCACCTGGTCAGCGCTCATCGCGGAAAGCATCCCCATCGCAGTTTTCGGGCCTAACCCGGATACGGAAATCAATGTTTCAAAAAGCTTCAGTTCATCGATCGAAGCAAAGCCGTAAAGGCTCCAATCATCTTCTCTGACATGCAGATGGGTAAAGAGTTTTATTTCCCGTCCAACGACACCTGATTCACTCAGGACAGAAGTGGGCACACCCACTTTAAAACCAACACCGTTAACATTTACAATCATGCCATCCGTACTGACGGCATCGATAATTCCCTGTAAACTCGCAATCATTTTTTACTCCTCTTTGTTTTCTCCCCGACAATATTGTTGAAATGTGTTTCGCTGATATGACACAAAGCCACTGCCAGGGCATCGGCGGCATCCGCCGGTTCCGGTGTTTCCGCTAAATTAAGCTGTAACCGGACCATTTGCTGCATCTGTTCTTTGGAACTGGCACCGTAGCTGGAAACGGTGTGTTTGACCTTAGCCGGAGAATATTCAAAAACAGGAATATTCTGATTGGCCGCCACCAGAATGGCCACGGCCTGCGCCCGCCCGATCGTGAAAGCGGTGCTGACATTATTCGAAACAAAGGGCTGTTCCACTGCTACCACATCCGGCTGATAGCGCTCGACAACTTCTTTCAGTCCGTAATACAATTTGCTCAAACGTTCCGGAGGAGGTAACTTCGGGGAAGACTTGATTATGCCGTAGGCCACCATTTTCAGGTTACCGTCCGAATTGTCTATCAAACCGTACCCGGCAATGATTGTTCCGGGGTCAATTCCCAATACCAGCATTTTTGTCCCTTTTTATATTATGTAAAATACCCGTGATGCAATAATTCTACCACATTATAAACGAAATCAGGAGAATCGGAAAGGGAAAAGACCATTCCTTTGCGAGGAGTAATAGGAATAATTCTCTCTTAATGAGGCTGTCCGAAAAGAGTGTTTTACAGCAGAAGATATGGATTCCCGCTTTCGCGGGAATGACAAATGATAATGTTTACCCTTTTTCGTAAGCGGCCATGGCCGAATCTGAGAAATTGACGTTGGTGGCGACACTCTGCACATCATCCAGCTCTTCCAGATTCTCAACCATTTTCATGGTCTGCACGGATTGTTTGTCATCCAGGTCGATGGTCTGCTTGGCAATCATGGACACTTCCGCGGACTCGACGGGGATTTTCTCTTTGTCCAGCGCGGTGCGCACTGCTTCCAGTTTATGCGGTTCGGTGTACACGGTCACATAATCCCCTTCCACATTAACATCATCGGCGCCCAAGTCGATGACTTGCAGGGACAGTTCATCTTTGTCCATCCCTTCCGCTTTAATATTAATTACGCCCCGCTGGACAAATAACCAGGCAACGCAGCCGCTTTCGCCAAGGCTGCCGCCGGCGCGGGTGAAAAGATTACGAATCGCCTGCACAGTCCGGTTATGGTTGTCGCTTAAAGCATTAACCAGAATCGCACCGCCGCCGGGACCGTACCCTTCGAGCAGCATCTCCTGCATCTGGACGCCTTCGCCGCCGCCGCTGGCTTTGGTAATGGCACGGCTGATATTGTCCCAGGGCATGCTGGAGTCTTTAGCACGCTGCACGGCCAGACGTAAAGAGTAATTACCCTCGATACTGGGTCCGCCTTTACGCGCCGCCACGATGATTTCGCGGGTCAGTTTGGTGAACATCTGGCCGCGTTTTGCATCAGTCGCTGCCTTCTGATTCTTAATAGTATGCCATTTAGAATGACCCGACATCAGTAGCCTCCTGAACTAAAAGCAGATACACAATACCTCTCTTATATTATCACCCGTTCTACCGGAGGTCAAAGTCTAAATTAGAAAAGGTCTTCCACTTTGGGGACGAGCGCACGTTCCGCCACGGCGCCAACCACCGTATTCACCGCTTCTCCGTTTTTAAAGAACATCAATGTCGGGAGGGACATTACCCGGTATTTGGCCGCGGTCCTCGGGTTCTCGGTGACATTCATCCGGTAGAATTTACATTTGCCGTCATATTTTAATGATAACTTATCTACAATCGGGTCAACTATGCGACAGGGTACGCACCCCGGCCGCCACATATCAATTAGAACCGGTAACTTTGATTTTACTACTTTTTGTTCAAACTCCTGATCAGTGATATCGCTTACCATTCCAACTCCTTCCGCTAACGTGATTTAGTTATAATGCTAATGCCGCAACCCGATAGCTGTCAATAGTTTTTTCAACGATTTTTCAGAGAATTTTTTAATGTTTTTTTATATTCTCATAACTGATAAATTGCGCCTTTTTCTTGACCTGTATTCAATATATCAGGTATACTCCAACGTAGGGAGAGGTGTATAACAGACATTCACCGGCGGTATTTTGAGCGCATATTAACACCTGAAATCCTCCATGAAAATTGCGATAAGTGGAAAAGGCGGGGTGGGGAAGACTCTACTAGCTTCTCTCCTCTCAAAAACTTTCTCTGAATCCGGCTACTCCGTACTGGCTATCGATGCCGACCCCGACTCTAATCTCGCCGCTAACCTCGGTTTTCCAAACCCTGACGGCATTACCCCCATCTCTGAACTGAATGAACTCATCGAGGAAAGAGTTGGCGTTAAACCGGGTCAATCCGGCTCTTTTTTCAAACTCAATCCCAGGGTAGATGACCTCCCCGAGAAATACTCTGTTAAATTTAATGGCATCAGGCTGATGGTCATGGGACGCATCAAGAGAGGCGGCACAGGTTGCTATTGTCCCGAGGGCGCTCTTCTCCAGGCGCTACTGGCTCACCTCCTTCTACAAAGAGATGAGGTGGTTATTATGGATATGGAAGCCGGCATTGAACACCTTACCCGTGGAACAGCTAAAGCGGTAGACAAGCTCATTATCGTTGTGGAGCCCGGGCGGAGAAGCATCGAGACCGCTCAGAGAATCTTTGAACTGGCAAAAGACCTGAATTTGAAGAAGGTTGCTGTCGTAGGTAATAAGATACAGAACCCCTTGCAAAAAGACTTTATCGTTAAAAATTTGCCGAACGTGGAATTCCTCGCTTTTATTCCCTATGATGAAGCCATTATAAATGCGGACCTGGCAAACCGCTCCATACTGGATTCCAGTCAACCTGTTCTCACTGAGGTCAAAAAGATATACCAGGCTTTAGTTTCTTCCAATAATACACCAGATAAAAATATTAATCAGGAATCATTGAATCATAGCAGTTAAATTCTTCATGGAACATCTGCAGGAGAATGCCAGTGCCATACGATGCCAGTAAAATGAAAGAATGGCAGATTGCCGAAGCGGCAGAAGAGAATCTGCCCGAACCTGCTGAATGGCGGGAAAGACTCAATCTGAAAAAAGACGAGATGATACCCTACGGTAAAACCCCCAAACTCGATTTCATGAAAATCCTGGAACGTCTCAAGAATCGACCGAACGGAAAATATATCGAGGTCACCGCGATTACCCCGACTCCGCTGGGCGAAGGTAAAAGTACAACCTCGATTGGTTTGATCGAGGGATTGGGGAAAAGGGGCAAGAATGTCGGCGGCGCTCTGCGGCAACCGTCAGGCGGACCGACCATGAATGTTAAAGGCACAGCCGCCGGCGGCGGTAATGCCCTCTTGATTCCAATGACAGAATTCTCCATGGGTCTGACCGGCGATATTAACGATATTATGAATGCCCATAATCTGGCGATGGTGGCCTTAACCGCCAGAATGCAGCACGAACGTAATTACGATGACGCCCACCTCCAGAAGCTCACCAAGATGCGGCGCCTCGATATCGACCCGAATCGTGTCGAATTCAACTGGATAATGGATTTCTGCGCCCAAGCCTTGAGAAATATCAATATCGGCAACGGCGGACGCAAAGACGGTTTCCCGATGCAATCGAAATTCAGCATCGCTCCCAGTTCCGAACTGATGGCGATCCTCGCCATTGTCAGCGACCTGGCGGATATGCGGCAAAGAATGGATAAAATTACCCTTGCTTACGATAAACATGGTAAACCCGTCACCACGGGTGACCTTGAGGTCGGGGGCGCAATGACCGCCTGGATGCGTAATTCCATCAATCCTACGCTCTGCTACAGCGCCGAGTATCAACCGATCATGGTACACGCCGGGCCTTTTGCCAATATTGCAATCGGACAATCATCCATTATCGCCGACAGGCTTGGCTTGAAGATGTTCGACTATCATGTGACGGAATCAGGTTTCGCCGCCGACATTGGTTTTGAGAAATTCTGGAACGTAAAGTGCCGTCTCAGCGGCCTGAAACCCAACGTTTCCGTGATCGTGGCCACAATCCGTGCCCTGAAAATGCACGGCGGTGGTCCGAAAGTGGTTTCCGGTCTGCCGCTTCCTGAAGAATATACTAAAGAGAATGTGAAACTGGTTGAAGCCGGTTTACCCAATTTGCTGCATCATATCAATACCATCAGGCTTTCCGGTGTCAGTCCGGTGGTCTGTATCAATAGTTTCACCACGGATACGGCGGAGGAAACAAAGGTAGTGAAGCGGGCGGTCGAAGCAGCCGGCGCCCATTGTGCCGTTTCAACACACTGGGCTCAGGGTGGCGAAGGTGCCCTGGAAATGGCGGACATGATTATCGATGCCTGTAAGAAAAGTAACGGGTTCCAGTTCCTTTACCCCGATGAAATGAAATTGAGACAGCGCGTTGAAAAAATCGCGACTACTATCTACGGAGCTGACGGCGTGGACTGGTCGCCGGAAGCAGCGGCGAAAGCTGAATTTTTTGAAAGCGACCCGATTTACGATAAATACAGCACGATGATGGTGAAAACACAATTGAGTTTAACCCATATCCCTGAAAAGAAAGGGGTGCCGAAAGGATGGAGGCTGCCGATACGCGATATCCTGCTCTATTCCGGCGCTAAATTTCTCTGTCCCTGCGCCGGCGCCATCAGCCTGATGCCGGGCACCGCTTCCGACCCTTCGTTCCGAAACGTGGATGTTGATGTAAAAACAGGGCGGGTTTCCGGCCTGTCATAATTGTGAATTTATTCTCACTGAGAAAGGAATATATTGGCTAAGGGAAAAATTTTGATTGTCGGGGCGGGTTTTCTACGATGCTCAACTTTAGGTGATGTACGAACCCGACCGCCCGTGTTCTTGCCTGGTTATTGCGGGCCACGGGTGAGGAAACCAAATTGAGTATTAAGATTGCGGTCGCCGGGAAAGGCGGCTGCGGGAAAACTTCCGTTGCCGCCCTTGTTATCCGCTATTTGAAACAGAATGGCAAAGTTCCGATTCTGGCAGTTGATGCCGACCCGAATGCCAATCTGGGAGAAAGCCTGGGATTAAAAGTGGGGCTAACTATCGGCACAATACTGGATGATTTCCAGCATGAAAAAATCAGCATCCCGCCGGGAATGACCAAAGAAGCCTATCTGGATTACAAGCTGAACGAGACGGTCGTCGAAAGCCCGGGTCTGGACCTCATCACGATGGGACGCGGACAGGGCCCCGAATGTTACTGCTACCCCAACACCGTCCTGAAAAAATTCATCGATGGATTATCCGATAGCTACGCTTATGTGGTGATGGATAATGAAGCCGGTATGGAGCACCTCAGCCGTAAAACGACGGAAGATGTGGATGCGCTTCTGCTGGTTTCCAATCATTCGGTGAAAGGTATCCGCGCTATCGGGCGAATCCTGGAACTGGTGGACGAACTGAAACTGCACGTTAAAAAAACCGTAATTATCATTAACCTGGTGCCGGATAAACTTGACCCGCTGGTAGCCGGCGAACTAAAAAGACTCGGTTTGAAGGCCGATATTATCATTCCTGAAGACAAAACCCTCTACCGCTATGATCTGGAACAAAAACCGTTAATGGCGATGCCGGATAATTCCCCCGCGGTTCAGACTGTGGCCGGACTGATGGCGAGACTTTAAAATAATACAAAACTTCTTTCAATAATGACTGGCATTTACCCCGGATAAAATTCTATAATTATAGTGCGATTGGAGGGGAAAATGACTGCTAAAATTATCAGCGGCGCAGAAATCGCCGCACAGATCCGGGAAGAGATAAAACAGGAAGTCCTCCAACTCAAGGCTAAAAATAACATTATACCCGGTCTGGCCACGGTTCTACTCGGAACTGACCCCGGCTCTCTTTCTTATATCACTGGTAAAGAAAAAACTGCCAAAGAACTCGGGTTTTATTCCGAGCGTGTTGACCTGCCGGAATCCACCTCCCAAAAAGACCTGCTGGCCATAATCGGTAAACTGAATAAAGACCCTAAAATTCACGGCATCCTTGTGCAAGAACCGCTGCCGAAACACATCAATACCGCCGAAGTTAATTACGCCATCGACCCGAAAAAGGATGTTGATGTTTTTAATCCGGTCAATGTCGGCCGGTTAATGATTGGCGATGCCGATTTATTGCCCTGTACCCCCGCCGGAATTCAGCAAATGTTGCTACGTTCCGGTGTGCAGATCGACGGCGCCGAGGTGGTAGTGGTCGGCCGCAGCAATATCGTCGGCAAGCCGATTGCCAATATGTTATTACAAAAGAACAAAGGCGCTAATGCTACCGTTACGCTCTGCCATACCCATACCAGAGATATTGCATCCCACACCAGAAGAGCGGACATCCTGATCGTCGCTGCCGGCAGACCGAAAGCCGTCACTGCTGATATGATTAAGGAAGGGGCAGTCGTCATCGATGTCGGCGTAAACCAGATCGGCACCTCGAAAAGCGGCAAACGAATCCTGGTGGGCGACGTGGATTTCGAAAATGTGAAGGAAAAGGCGTCGATGATTACGCCGGTGCCCGGCGGCGTAGGACCGATGACCATCACGATGTTGATGTTGAATACCTTGAAAGCCGCCAAAATTGCGGCGGGGCTCACTTAACGGGTGAGGCGGTAAAAATTAATTATAAAATAGAACTAGTAAAAGCGCCGGGTAGAGACCAGGTTGAACTCCTCGGAGAGACCTATGAAAAAGGCAGACCTGAGGGAGAAGAGGCGGGAAGATGGCGGCAGAAATTAACCAGCCGCGAGGAAAAGCTTAAATATTTACAGAATGGTGAACGCTATTTTTACGGTAAAGATGGGTATGGTAGTGAAAGAAGGAAATAACCGGCTTAATGATGGGGGAGATATTTAATGGCAATTGAGATTCCGAAGACTCAGTATTCCGGTAAAGTAAGGGAAATCAAACTGGGGAAGGGTGATAAAGCAATCACCGTCGGGGGAGAAAACTCCTATCCTTTCTATCTTTTTGAAGGGACAATACCGCATAAACCCAGGATCGCGATGGAAGTTCCGGACACCTGCCCACAGGACTGGCCGGAGGCAGCCATCGAGCCTTTTATCGATGTTATGAACGACACTGTTGCCTGGGCAGAGAAATGTATCCGGATTTACGGAGCGGAAATGATTGCCCTGCAACTGGTCAGCACCGATCCCAATGGCTTAAATCACAGTGCGGATGAAGCCGCTGTATTAGTGAAAAAAGTGGCAGATGTTATCGATGTTCCCCTGATTGTCTGGGGCACCGCGAATCACGAAAAAGATACTCAGGTCCTCACCAGAGTGTGCGAGGTCTGTCAGGACAAGCGACTCATTATCGGACCGGTAGAGGAAAAGGACTATCGGAAAATTGCTGCGGCCGCGATTGCCTACAAGCATACTATCGTCGCTTCCAGTCCTATTGATATCAACCTGGCTAAGCAACTGAATATTTTACTGGGCAACCTGGGTGTCGCCGACGACATGATTTTGATGGACCCGACGGTGAGCGGAATTGGCTACGGTCTGGAATACTGCTATTCGGTGATGGAACGGATGAGAATGGCCGGTTTGACCCAGCAAGATGAAAAATTGCAATTCCCTATCATCTGTAACCTGTCTAAAGAGGTCTGGAAATCCAAAGAAGTCCATCAGCCCGACAATGAGAGTAATATGGGGAACGCCAAAAACCGGGGCATATTATTGGAAGCGATGTCTGCCCTGACTTTGCTTCTGGCTGGCGGAGATATTGTCATTATGCGGCACCCTGAAGCAATCAAATTGACTCAAGAGATGGTGGGTGATTTAACATCTTAACTGGAAATGGGAGGCGGAGAAAGTGACAGACGAGAACAAACCCGGAAAAAGTATTGATGAGGCAACTCTTCAATTAATTGAAAAAGCAAATAAAGACCAGGTCAGTACTGTCTTTGAAAGAGCCGATAAGATGGCAGCATGCCCCATTGGTGCTGAAGGCAGCTGCTGCAGCAATTGCGCGATGGGGCCATGTAGAGTTCCATTAGCAAAAGGAAAGGTAGAAACACCTGAAGACAAGAAGAGGCGGCGGGGGCTTTGCGGCGCAACCGCAGAGACGATTGCCGCCCGCAATTTTGTCCGTAAGATCGCCGCCGGAACTGCCGCTCACAGCGACCATGCATTAAGGGTAACTCAAAACTTTTTAGCCACGGCTAAAGGACAAATCCCCGGCTTTGAAATTAAAGATGAACAGAAACTACTCCAGCTTGCTATTGAACTGGATGTCAAGATTGACGGCCGCTCGAATAATGAAATTGCCACTGAAGTTGGAGAACTGATGCTCAACGAATTCGGCAAACAGGAGGGTGAACTCCTTTTCCTCAAAAGAGCACCGTTAAAACGGCAGGAAGTCTGGCGTAAACTGGGTGTCGTTCCGAGAGGCATTGACCGTGAAATTGTAGAGACAATGCACCGCACTCACATGGGGGTTGACCAGGACTATCAAAACCTGCTGCTGCAGGGTGCGCGTTGCTCTCTGGCAGATGGTTGGGGGGGCAGTATGATTGCCACTGAACTCCAGGATATCATGTTCGGTAACCCTTCTCCGGCACTTGGTACCATAAACCTAGGTGTTCTTAAAGAAGATGAGGTAAATATTATTATCCATGGTCACGAACCCGCCCTGGCCGAAATGATGGCTGTGGTTTCCCACGACCCGGAATTGGTCGCCTACGCTAAAACAAAAGGCGCCAACGGCATTAATCTGGCAGGGATGTGCTGTACCGCCAATGAAATTATGATGCGGCACGGCATACCTATTGCCGGCAATTTCCTGCAACAGGAACTGGCAATCATCACCGGTGCGGTTGAAGCGATGGTGGTTGACGTCCAGTGCATTATGCAGGGACTGAGCGAGGTGGCTAAGTGTTACCATACCAAACTCATCACAACCGACGAAAGAGCTAAAATTCAAGGTGCCACTCATATGCAATTCGATGAAACCAGGCCGATTGAATCCGCTAAAGCCATTGTGATAGCGGCAATCGATAATTTCCCCAATCGCAAACCGGGTGTTTTTATTCCCAAACAAAAAACGGAATTGATTGCCGGGTTCAGTCATGAAACCATCAATTATTTACTCGGCGGGCTGTTCCGGGCTTCTTACCGACCGCTCAACGACAATATTATTAACGGCAGAATCAGGGGCATAGCCGGGGTAGTCGGTTGTAATAATGCCCGCATTACCCACGATAATGCCCATGTTACCCTGGTTAAAGAACTGATAAAGAACGATGTCCTGGTACTGCTTACGGGGTGCGCCGCGATGGCATTAGCTAAAACAGGGCTAATGGTACCGGAAGGCGCACAATATGCCGGTGAAGGTTTACGCTCAGTCTGTGAAGCTGTCGGGATTCCACCGGTTTTACATATGGGCGCCTGTATTGACAATTGCCGTATTCTGGTTTCAGCAACTACGATGGTGAAAGACGGCGGATTGGGTGATGATATCAGCGAGTTACCCGCTTGTGGCGCTGCCCCCGAATGGATGAGCGAAAAAGCCGTGGCAATCGGTCAATACTTTGTCAGTTCGGGTATTTACACCCTCTTCGGTGTTACCTGGCCTACCGTCGGGAGTAAAGAAGTCACCGATTTCCTCTTCAAGGATATGGAGAATTTGTATGGCGGGATGTGGGATTTTGAAACCGACCCGCTGAAGATGGCGCAGAAAATGATTGCCCATATTGATAAAAAACGTAAGATTCTAGGCATCGATAAAGCCCGGGACAGGGTTCTCTACGATATGGCAATGAGAAGAGATTTGACCTAAAAAGCTGACAGCTATCAGATATCAGTTTTCAATCCCACGGGAAAAGAAGCTGGCTGCTGAACGTTGCAGGTTATGAGCTAACCGGAGGAAAATAAAACTAAATGTCCAAGATTATCGCCTCCGCCGCTATCAGCGGCGCCTATAAGATAGTTAAAAATGCCGAAGACCAATGGAAAATGGCGATGGAAAAATGGGGCGCTAATGAGCCTGTCGGCTTCCCTAACACGGCGTATTATCTGCCCATTATCTACGGCATACTCGGACACAAAGTAGAAACATTGGGCGATATGGAATTCGTGCTGAAGAAGTGCCGGGTATTGCTTCCTCCGCCGGTAAAAGAAATCCATCCTTTACCCTATTTAGCGCCGGCGCTGGATGCCGGAATGGCAACTTTTTTCGCGGAGGAAATCATTGAAGCGATACGCTACCGGGAAAACCCTCATTTCTATGTCCTCGGGGAAAATGTCACCCCGGATAACATCTGGCTCGGCGCTGCCGATGATGTCATTTTGAGAAAGCGCGGTGTGGAATTTGTGGATGGCACTGCTCCTGGATTTGCCGCGATACTCGGCGCTGCGCCGACGCCACAAATCGCCGCCAGCATTGCTCACGAACTGCAGCAGAAAAACCTGTACGTTTTTATGTCGGCAGAGTATAATGGCAAGCGTTTCGCCGGGCAACTGGCTGAGGCTGGTGTACAGATTGGCTGGGGGGTACGTCTGGTGCCCTTTGGTCCTGATGTTAGCGCTACGGTTTTTGCGATGGGTTTTGCCACTAGAGCCGCCATGTCTTTCGGCGGAATTGAACCCGGGGATTATCGCAAGATCTTGATTTACAATAAAGACCGTATCTTCGCTTTTGTAATGCCGTTAGGCTATGTTACCGATGAATGGTATGCGAATGCCGCCGGCGCAATCAATTGGGGCTTCCCGGTAATTGCCGATACCCCCATCCCGGAAATTCTGCCTACCGGGATCACCACCTACGAACACGTTGTCTCCAACATTCCACACGACCAGATTGTCGCCAGGGCAATCGAGGTACGCGGGCTGAAAGTAAATGTCGCGGAGATACCGATTCCAGTCGCTTATGGCCCTGCCTTTGAAGGAGAAAGAGTTCGCGGCGATGATATCTACCTTGAGACCGGCGGAGGCCGCAGCCCGATGGTGGAATGGGTCACATCCAAACGAATGGACGAAGTCGAGGATGGCAAAATTGAAGTTATCGGTCCGGAAATCACCGATGTGCCTCCGAAATCAATACTGCCGATGGCAATCACTGTTGAAGTTGCCGGCCGCCACTTTGAAACCGATTACGAACCGATTCTGGAAAGACAGGTGCACCATCTCATCAATTACACACAAGGTGTGATGCACATCGGGCAAAGAGATATTGCCTGGTTGCGCGTCAGCAAACAAGCCGTGGCAAAAGGTTTCCGGCTGAAGCATATCGGCGTTATTCTCCACGCCAAATTACACCAGGATTTCGGCAGAATCTTTGATAAACTTCAGGTGAAAATTTATACCGATGAAGCGAAGGTGCAGCAAATCCTTGAAAAGGCGAGAGCCGCTTACGCAGAACGTGATGCTAGAATCGAGGGTATGACCGACGAAACCACCGATATTTATTATTCCTGCACTCTCTGCCAGTCATTCGCTCCCAGTCACGTCTGCGTCATCAGCCCGGAAAGAACGGGCCTCTGCGGCTCTTACAACTGGATGGACTGCAAAGCCTCTTACGAAATCAACCCGACCGGCCCGAATCAACCGGTGCCGAAAGGTGAAACTGTTGACGCAAAATTGGGTCAATGGAAAGGCGTGAATGAATTTCTCTTCAAAGCGTCCCGCGGCAAATTCGACCATTATAACTTCTATAGCCTCGTCAATGACCCGATGACGACCTGCGGCTGCTGCGAATGTATTGCCGCCGTCCTGCCGTTATGTAACGGGATTATGACGGTAAACCGCGAATATACCGGTATGACACCCTGCGGCATGAAATTTACCACTCTCGCCGGCACAATTGGCGGCGGTATCAGCACCCCGGGTTTTGTAGGACATGGTAAATACAACATCTGCCAGCGGAAATTCGTCATCGCTGACGGCGGTCTGTTACGCATGGTCTGGATGCCGAAGATGCTCAAGGAAGAAATCGGTGATCGGCTCAGGGCCAGAGCCGTCGAACTTGGTGTTCCCAATCTGGTGGATATGATTGCCGATGAGACCATCGGCACCACCGAAGAAGAGATTTTACCATTCCTGACGGAGAAAGGCCATCCCGCCCTGAAGATGGATCCAATAATCGGGTAAGAATCAAGAATCAAAATTCAATAAACAAACAAAAAACAGAAAATCCATTCTCTCTCCCATATCAGAGAGAAATTTTGATAGAGTGCTTCAACTAAAGGGGAAAATCCAACCGCCAAATAAGGTATAATAAATTCAATTTTAAAAATAAATACTTGAACCTTGATATTTGTACTTGTTTGTTTCGTCATAAGGAGACAACTGATGGCGCTCACTGGAATACAGATTTTCAAACTTCTGCCTAAAACAAACTGCGGTAAGTGCGGCGTGCCAACCTGCCTGGCTTTTGCCATGAACCTGGCGGCCGGTAAGGTTGAACTCATCGCCTGTCCGTTTGTTTCGGAAGAATCAAAAGCGCAACTGGCGGAGGCATCCGCTCCCCCCATCCGTCCAGTTACCATCGGCACCGGTACCGCGGCTTTCAAAGTCGGCGGCGAGACCGTCATGTTCCGCCATGAAAAGAAGTTCGAAAATCCCACCGGCATTGCAGTACTGGTGACAGATACCTTACCGGAAGGTGAAATCGCTGCCAGAATCGAAAGATTCAACAAGAATGTTTATGTCAGAGTCGGGTTGAAACTTCATGCCGATGCCATTGCAATAAAAAGCGAATCCGGCAACCCGGCAATGTTCGGAAAATTGGTAGAGACGGTTACCAAAGCCACCGATGGCGGCCTGATTCTGATGAGTGATAAACCGGAAGTACTGGCGGTCGGGATAAAACTCTGCGCCGGACGCAAACCGCTGCTTTACGCTGCTACCAAAACAAACGTGGAAGCTGTGGCTAAACTGGCGAAAGAAAATTTCTGTCCGGTAGCGGTAAAGGGCACCGGTCTGGAAGAAGTGGCCGAACTCACCGCTATCCTGAATCAAGCCGGTATTAAGGACATTGTCATTGATTCCGGGGCAAGAACGGTCAAACAGGCTTTTCAGGATGAAATCATTATCAGAAGTGCAGCCTTACAGAAAAAATTCAAACCGCTGGGCTATCCCACGATTACCTTCCCCTGCGAAATGACAACAAATCCAATGAAAGAAGCTTTGATTGCCTCGATGTTTGTGGCTAAATATGCCGGTATTGTTGTCCTGTCTGACTTAAAAGGTGAAGTTCTCTTCCCGTTATTGGTAGAGAGATTGAATATCTTCACCGACCCGCAGCGGCCGCTAGCGACGACGCCGGGTATCTATGAAATTAACAACCCCAATGAGAATTCCCCGGTGCTGATTACCACCAATTTCTCGCTGACCTATTTTATTGTTTCCGGTGAAATTGAGACCAGTAAGGTCCCCAGTTATTTACTGATTATGGACACCGAAGGACTTTCGGTTTTGACTGCCTGGGCCGCCGGCAAATTCGGCGCCGACCTGATGGCGGCTTTCGTCAAGAAATCCGGCATCGGCGACAAAGTGAAAAACCACCGCCTGATTATTCCCGGCTATTCCGCCTCGGAAAGCGGCGGCCTGGAAGAAGAACTGAAAGGCTGGGAAATCCTGGTCGGGCCGCGAGAAGGTTCCCTTATTCCGGCTTATCTCCGCAGTTTAGAAATATAGGGTGATAGTAAATGAAGCTAATCGGTGAAAACCTGAATATCGTCTCTAAAACCTACGGACCGGCGCTAAAAGAACGCCAGGTCTGGCCAATTCAGGAACTGGTAAAAGCCCAGGTTAAAGCCGGTATGGACTACATTGACATCAATATCGGACCGGCGCGTAAAGACGGCGATACCTTCATGGAGTGGGTCGTCCGGACGGTCCAGGAAATAACCGACATGCCCCTTTCGCTGGATACCACCAACCCCATCGCCATGGAAGCGGGTCTGAAAGTCCATAAGGGCAAAGCCTTGCTCAACTCGATTTCGCTGGTGCGGATGGCAGAAGAAATGCCGCTGGTGGCTAAGTACAACTGCGACTTTGTCGGGCTGCTCTGGGGCAGAGACGGTTTGCCGCGCGATGTTAACGAGCGGGGCGCTAACGCCATCGAACTGCTCAACAATGCCACGGAAAGAGGCATCGACACTGAGCATATCTGGTTCGACCCGATTGCGACACCGGCAATCAATATTAATTCCAATCAGGTGAAACCCTGCCTGGAATTCTTAGCAATGCTGCCGGATATCGCGCCGGAAGCCAAATCAATCCTCGGCCTGTCCAATGTTTCCAATGGCGCCCCGAACCACCTGCGGCCGTACCTGAACCGCACGTTCTTAATGATGCTGATGAAGTACAACATCTACTCGGTCATCCTCGATGCTCTGGACCGTGAACTGATTGATATTGCCCGCGGCAAAAGGCCGGAACTGGTGCAGCTGGTACAGCGAACGATGGACGGCGAAAAGATTGACATGAATTCGCTTACAGACGAAGAGATTAAATACGTCAAAACCGTGAAAGTTTTACTGGGAGAAGTGCTTTATTCC
>JBKQML010000036.1:0-7553 GCA_052326545.1 Dehalococcoidales bacterium | reverse complement strand
AACGACATTCCCGGGAATGAACCGTACCAGCAGGAAGACTATCATGGTCGTCAGAATGACTGTAACGGGAATCCACAATAGCCTTCTTATTGCATATGCACCCATATCCACCTCTCTTCAATTGATTAGGTATTATGCTGTTTTACGCAATGGCAATATGTGTGTTCAATACTAACAAACTCCCCTCGGTTTCAGATTTGGAGTATTGACTTAAAATTAATTTTTTAATAACCATCTTATAATATCCTTTGAAAAATAAATTGTCAAACAATTTGTATGATTAGGCCAGGATTCTACCACTCTAAAACGTTATTTGCTTACGATTAGTAGCTGCTAACCTGGCATTCCCGGTAATCAAAGAAGTAGGTGTTTATCATGATGTTGTAATCGGCTTAAGTTCTTGATGTTAATTCAATTATTGTATGCTAATCACAAGATAAACCGGATAAATTAGAATTACCAGATCATTCGAAAATTTAGTTTTAAGTTTAATATCTGGAAACGATAGGTTTGTAAAAAGTATGTAATATTATTAATCCGCCGAAATACGGCTGCAGTCGACCATCCTGAAAACTAGTAGGCCGGGTAAAACCCGGCCTACTAATACTGATTACTTGATCGCGGTGATTATTTTAGATTCACTTGAGGTAATTTCGATTGAGCTTCTTTGATTTTCGCTTCCGGATATTCGAAATCTTCCAGTTTCCCCGAAAGGTATGCATCGTAAGCGCCCATATCAAAATGTCCGTGACCGCTATGCGCTAATACAATCACTTTTGATTTGCCCTCTTCACGGCACTTGAGTGCTTCATCGATGGTTACTTTGATAGCATGGTCGGTTTCCGGCGCGCTGATATAACCTTCGGTGCGGGCAAATTTTATGCCTGCTTCAAATGTCGCCAGTTGCGGTACCGCAACGGCTTCCAGATACCCGAGTTTGACCAGATGACTGATCAGCGGCGACATGCCATGATAGCGCAGACCGCCCGCATGAATCGGTGCAGGAATAAAATCGTGCCCCAGTGTATACATGAATGCAATCGGTGCCATTCCCGCCACATCGCCGTAGTCGTATGCTAGCAAACCTTTGGTAATTGAAGGAGAACCGGTCGGTTCCACGCAAATTAAACGAAGGTTCTTTTTCTTCCCTTTAATCTTGTCCTGTACAAACGGCATCATCATGCCGCCGGCATTTGAACCGCCGCCAACACAGGCGACAATAATATCCGGATAGTCACCAATCTTTTCCAGTAACTTCTTAGTCTCTAAGCCGATAACCGTTTGGTGCATAATAACGTGATTCAGGACGCTGCCCAGAGAATAGCGGGTGTCTTCATGGCCAAAGGCATCTTCGCAGGCTTCGCTGATGGCGATGCCGAGACTACCGGGATGATTGGCATCCTCCGCCAGCATTTTCTGACCGATTTGCGTATCCGGGCTGGGACTGGGCACGCATTTTGCGCCCCAGACTTCCATCAGGTTACGACGGTACGGCTTTTGCTGGTAGCTGACTCTGACCATGTATACTTTACATTCTATCCCGAAGTACTGACAGGCCATTGCCAGCGCACTGCCCCATTGTCCGGCGCCGGTTTCGGTAGTGATACGCTTGACACCGGCCTTCTTATTATAATAGGCCTGTGGAACAGCGGTATTCGGTTTATGACTGCCGGCGGGGCTGCTGTCCTCGAACTTATAATAGATTTTCGCCGGCGTATCCAACGCTTTTTCCAGTCTATGTGCACGGAATAAAGTGGTCGGTCTCCATAAGCGATAGATGGACTGCACTTCTTCCGGAATATCGATCCAACGTTCTTTGCTGAATTCCTGTTTGTTTATCTCGTCACAAAACAGGGGAGGTGGTAATTGTGTCGGTTCTTTGGTGGCCGGATGTAAAAGGGGCGGCAGCGGTTCCGGTAAATCTGCCTGAATGTTGTACCAGGCGGTCGCCATCTCTTTCTCGTCAAGAATGAATTTTGTTTGATTTTTGTCCACTTTATTTTCTCCTTAATTAATAATATTGTTCATTTTACTGATGCAACTAAATTCCATCTATCATGCTGTTACATTCGCCAGTATCTTGTTAATTTAACCATTCTCCAAACCTCCCCTGTCTCATTCAGAGCGAACCTGCGGGAAAATAAAAAGCCCCTCGCCTTATAAGGGGCGAGGGGCTTTCGCGGTACCACCCTTTTTCGGTCAGTCACACTTTCCAGAGAGGACTAACCCTTATTTACAGGTACAGATTTTACTCATATACCCTGGGATTGTAACGCTTCCCCTTGCGTCAAAACCTACCTTTCCCTTCGAGGGACTTTCGGTTTGCGGCTCCCAGATCCATTCAATTTCTGCGTTAGTATCGGCTCACACCTGCCCCGACTCTCTGAACCTCGCTGGAAATTTACTATTCCTGTTCTCAGCCTTTACATCTTCAATTAATTAACCAAGATACCATGACTTTGCAGATTTGTCAAATATCTGTTACTATTATGTTAGTAAGTAAATAAAAAAGACAGACTTGACAGCCCTATATAATAGTGGTATTATTAAAATTTGTCAACTATGCCTCAGAAACTTTTTGTCTTAATTTTTTGTTCTCCACAGAACGCCACTATACCTATTAGTGTTCATTCAACGTAGCACATCTATCTGCGACAAAGTATCAAGCTGATTTTAGAGGTGTTTTTATGTCATTAGTACCCACTGTTTCAACCAAATCATCTGTTGCTCGCAAATCCTATACACGTCTGCCACAAATTCTGGATGTTCCCGACCTTATTGAAATTCAATTGGATTCTTTCCGATGGTTTCAGGAAGAAGGACTAAAACAGGTACTGGAAGAAATATCCCCGATTAGTGATTTCACCGGTAATAAACTGGAACTCACCTTCGTGAATTACGAATTCCGGGAACCACGGCAATCTGAGTATGAAAGCCGTCAGCATGATTTAACCTATGCTACCCCTTTATATGTCCGATCCAGATTGTTAATCAAAGCCACCGGTGAAATTAAAGAACAGGATATTTTCCTGGGCGATGTGCCTTTGATGACCGCCAAGGGTACTTTTATCACCAGCGGCGCGGAACGGGTTGTCGTCAGCCAATTGCTCCGCAGCCCCGGTGCCTATTTTACCAAAGAGGAAAATCCCAGCGGATTAAACTTATGCCATGCTAAACTTATTTCCAATCGCGGCGCCTGGTTGGAATTCGACACCAGCACTGCAGATGTGATGTCGGTGAAAATTAACGGCAAGAGAAAGATTGCCATTACTACCTTGCTCCGCGCACTCGGGTTTAACACCAGCCAGTTAACGACGATGTATGCCAAAGAAGATAATTCTCCTAATCATCATTATATTAAGGCCACTCTGGAAAGGGACCCTTCAATTCGTGATGAGTCCGAAGCGCTGTTGGATATCTACCGCAAACTGCGCCCCGGTGACCCGCCCAGTATTGACAACGCTAAAAAATTAATCGAAGCTCAGCTTTTCAATGCCCAGCATTATGACCTGGGAATTGTCGGGCGTTATAAACTGAATAAGCGGTTGGGACTCAATATCCCCGAAAGCCAGCGCTCTCTCACCAAAGAAGATATTGTCGAAATAATCCGCCACATGATATTGGTCAATAACGGTAAAGATACCGAAGACGATATCGACCATCTGGGAAATCGACGTATTCGCACCGTCGGCGAATTGATTCAAAATCAATTCCGTATCGGTCTGCTCCGCTTGGAAAGAGTCGCCAAGGAACGTATGAGTACCATCCCCATCGAAGTTGCAACTCCCAGCGTTCTGGTGAATACCAGACCGGTTGTTGCTTCTATCCGGGAGTTCTTCAGCAGTTCACAGTTGTCCCAGTTTATGGACCAGCCGAACCCGCTTGCCGAATTGACACACAAGCGGCGTCTTTCCGCCATGGGTCCCGGTGGTTTATCTCGTGAGCGAGCCGGTTTTGAAGCCCGTGATGTCCACTATTCCCATTATGGCCGTATCTGTCCCATCGAAACACCCGAAGGTCCTAACGTAGGACTTATCGGTTCTCTGGCAATTTACGGCAAAGTTAATAAATACGGTTTTATCGAAACACCTTATCGGAAGGTTATTCGGGAAGTTAAAGAAAAGAAAAACCGTAACAAACAATTGCTGGGAAAAACGATACGGGAACCGGTGCTGGACAGCAAGAAAAAGACGATTGTCGAAGCCGGCACCGTCGTTACTCCTGAAATTCTGGCTAAATTAAGCGGCACTTCCAGGAATATTCAGGTTGTTCCCTATGTATCGGATGAAATTGAATATATGTCCGCGGATATGGATGAGAAATTCCCCATTGCTCAGGCCAATGCCCGTCTCGATGATAAAAATCAATTTGTCGATGAACGTGTTGAAGCACGTATCGGCGGCACCTACACGCATGAAACACCGGAAAAAATTGAATATATGGATGTCTCGCCCAAACAGATTTTCAGTGTGGCAGCCGCGCTCATCCCGTTTTTGGAGCATGATGACGCCAACCGTGCGTTGATGGGCAGCAACATGCAACGCCAGGCAGTCCCGTTACTCCATCCATCGGCACCCATTGTGGCCACCGGGATGGAATTGGAAGCTGCCAAGAATAGCGGACAGGTTCTGGTGGCGGATAATCCCGGCACCGTTACTTCGGTTACCAGTTCCGAAATTATTGTCACCAGAGAAGATGGCGAAAAAGACACTTACATCTTATTAAAATTTGTCCGCACCAACCAGGGCACCTGTATTAATCAGCGCCCCATTGTCAGTAAAGGGGACCGCGTGGAAAAAGGGCAGGTATTGGTAGATAGTTCTTCCTCAGAACAGGGAGAACTGGCCCTCGGACAGAATGTGGTCTGCGCTTTTATGAGCTGGCGCGGTTATAACTATGAAGACGCCATCATTCTCAGCAGCCGTCTGGTAGAAAGCGATTCCTTCACTTCAATACATATTGAAAAGTATGAGGTTGAAGCGAGAGATACCAAGCTTGGTCCTGAAGAGATAACACGGGATATTCCGAATGTCGGTGAAGAAAGTCTGCGTGAGCTCGACGAACAAGGTATTATCCGCGTTGGTGCTAAGGTCGGCCCCGATGATATCCTCGTTGGGAAGATTACTCCTAAGGGAGAAACGGAATTATCCGCAGAAGAAAAACTGTTACGCGCTATTTTCGGCGAGAAGGCCCGGGAGGTGAAAGACACTTCGCTTCGAGTCCCGCATGGTGAATGGGGCAAAGTAGTTAATGTCAGGGTTTTCACCGGAGATGAACTCTCTGCCGGTGTCAATACCAAGGTGCAGGTCTGGATTGCGCAAAAACGGCCTATCTCCGTTGGTGATAAAATGGCCGGGCGCCATGGTAATAAAGGTGTGGTTTCTATTATCGCCCCGGCTGAAGATATGCCTTTCTTGCCTGATGGAACTCCGGTGGATATCATCTTGAATCCTATCGGTGTACCATCCCGTATGAACATCGGACAGGTGCTGGAAACTCATATCGGCTGGGTCGCGCAGGTACTTGGTTTCAAGGTTTTAACACCCGTTTTCGACGGTGCTGATGATACGAACATTGAAGATGGCCTGGCTAGGGCCTGGATCGCGCAGCAATCAGGCGCTGTCGAACTGGAACCCGGTAATATTCATAAGCCAATGAATCTGGAAGTCGCCAGGAAATGGGTGGACAACCGCGGCTACAATAGCGATAAAGTCTTCAATGAGAAATATCGTGGGCAGGCCACGGATATCTGTCAGCGCATCTGGTTAGAAGACAATGGCGTTAGCGCCAGGGATATGAAATCTCAAGCAGTATTAGACATTATTCAAAAACTTAAGGTAGAGCAGAATTTAGTTCCACCGACAACGGGAAAGTTTATATTACGTGACGGACATACCGGTGAGCCGTTTGACCAGCCGGTGACCGTGGGTAATGTCTATATTATGAAGCTCAACCATTTGGTGGAAGATAAGGTTCATGCCCGCTCTACGGGCCCGTATTCTCTTATCAGCCAGCAGCCGCTCGGTGGCAAGGCTCAATTCGGCGGTCAGCGCTTCGGTGAAATGGAAGTCTGGACGTTGGAAGCTTACGGAGTCGCCCATATCCTTCAGGAAATGTTGACGATCAAATCCGATGATGTCACCGGACGTACCAAAGCTTATGAGGCCATCCTCAAGAACGAGGATATTCTGCAGCCCAGCGTACCCGAATCTTTCAAAGTGCTGGTCAAAGAGTTACAGAGTCTTGGACTTGCCATTGAAGTTATTAACGAGGGTGAAGAAGACAAAACGGAAGCAATCAAGGGAACTCCTGAAACTCCTCTGCTGGAAGCAACGCCGGGATCGGGAGGAGAAATGCCTCCTGCCGCTGAAAGCGCAATTGTTGACGTGCCAAAGTCAGAAACAGATACTAAATCCGAAGAGGTAATTTAGAATGCTTGAAGTAAATGATTTTGATGCAGTTCGAATTTCTTTAGCATCACCGGAACAGATCAGAAGCTGGTCTTATGGTGAAGTGACCAAACCGGAGACTATTAACTACCGGACTTTGAAACCGGAAAGAGATGGCCTTTTCTGCGAGAGAATCTTCGGCCCGACCAAAGACTATGAGTGTTTCTGCGGTAAATATAAGAAGGTCCGTTTCAAGGGCATTATCTGCGATAAATGCGGCGTTGAAGTCGCCCGTTCCAAAGTCCGCAGAGAGCGCATGGGGCATATTGAACTTGCCTCAGCAGTCAGCCATATCTGGTTTGCCAAGGGTATTCCCAGCCGTCTGGGGCTTTTACTCGACCTGGCTCCGAGAAATCTGGAGCGTGTTCTTTATTTCTCCCATTATATCATCACATCGGTCGATGAAAATGCCAAACAGGAATTGATTGCGAAATTAGAGAAGAACACCATGCAGGAAGCAACCGACCGCCAGACAACCCTCGAGGCAAAAGTCGATACGATGAAAGAAGCCACAGTAGAAGAGGTAAATCAGCTGCGCCGCGATTTAGTTGAGGAAAATGAAGAAGCCGGGGACCATGCCACCAGTGAAGTGGAAAGGGTCCGGAATCTGCGCGTTCAAAAACTCCTGACGGATACCGAGTACCGTGATCTAAAACAGAAGTACGGCAACATTTTTGAAGCCGGCATGGGCGCTGATGCCATCTTAAAAATAGTGAAAGACATCAATCTGGACAAACTCCGTATCGAAATGATTCAGGAGGGGCATTCCCCTTCAGGTCAAAGACGGCGCAAAGCCAGCAAACGTTTGCAGGTAATTGAGGCGTTTCGCCGCAGCGGCAACAAGCCCGAATGGATGATTTGGACGGTTTTACCGGTACTACCGCCTGACCTCAGACCGACTGTTCAGCTCGACGGCGGGCGTTTTGCCATCAGCGATATTAATGACCTTTACCGCCGCGTGATTAACCGTAATAATCGTCTCCGTCACCTCGTGGAAATTGGGGCGCCGGAAATTATCATCCGCAACGAAAAAAGAATGCTGCAGGAATCGGTGGATTCCCTTGTTGACAACGGCAAGCGGGGCCAGCCGGTATCCATCAGCGG
>JBKQML010000035.1:0-10835 GCA_052326545.1 Dehalococcoidales bacterium | reverse complement strand
ACTCTCTTCAGATCTGTAGTGTCTCCGTGATTAGCGATGTAATGAACTTAATAAAGTCAACTTCAGGAGTAAGTAAAAGCTAGGACAATCGTAGAAAAATAGTCGACACCAATTCATGACCGGAATCTGGTAGTAAAGTTACACAAGAAGCGGTGAAAGCGAAATCCTCAATGTTATAAACCACCGCTTTTTATCCGGTTTACCCGTCACCAATGGCCGAAAAACTATATAACGGTATATAATTATTGATAGACTAACACGATTAATTGAGGGAACGAACTAATTTAAGACACATTTTTCCCTGATGCCGAATAGATTAGAATCGATAAGCAAATAAGAGTAAAAATTATCATGAAAAGAAACTACGTACGACTTATCAGTTTATATCTGGTTGCAGTGTTGGTGACAGCTTTAACTTTGAGTGTGACGGCATGTTCGTTAGTCGCAACACCTACCACCACATCGAAATTATCATCCATTGCATTAGCTCCTGCTTCTCCCTCTGATTTAGCGATAGGTTCAACAATGCAATTCTTCGCTTATGGAACTTTTTCAGACGGCTCAATCACGAACATTTCTTCTCAGGTAACCTGGTCCAGCGATAATAGTGAAATCGCTGCTATCGATATCAACGGTTTAGCTACCGGTGTGGCAGTTGGGAATGCCAATATTACCGCGAGCCTGTCCGGAATCACTAGCCCCGCCGTAAGTTTGCCGGTAATACTTGCTGTTGCAGTGCCTACAACGACGACACCCGGCCCCACCTTAATTTCTATTGTTATAACACAACCGGCAACACTTTCGATTAATCTTGTATTAAGTGATATAAATACACAACAGTTTGTAGCAAAAGGAACATATTCGGATGGGACAACTTCGGTCATCACCACTCTGGTAACCTGGGTCAGTTCAGAACCGAATGTCGCTGGTATCTCTTCAGCAGGATTAGCTACAGGAATATCCGCTGGGACCACTCAAATTACCGCGACTATGCCGGGTATTACCAGCAATATTGTAACTATAGATGTGACGGCCAATTAACCAAAATTAAATTTATCCTTAAAGCAAATTATCTGTCGTCAATCAAATAATATTCTTTAAGAAAATGCATCCTTTACATCCGTACTGGAAACGCTCCTGTGTCCTATAGAATTTGTTAAAAACTAATATTTTTCTCTTTTTCTTACGCCGCGACCTTGTTTAGCAGTATTCTTTTTCGAAATAATAGCAATCTATTTTCATGTCGGATAATACACTATTTAGTCAGTAACACAGGTAGTCCCCCATGAGAGTAGTGGGTTTAATTCTGAATTGAAAGAGTTATCGAAGACGGGTTATTTGTCTTATCATTTCGTTTAATTTAAAGGTAAGGGTAAGACATTTGTTATCGAACTCCTGATGAACGCTCGTTAATTTAAGGAAGTAACAAAATGAAAAATGAAAACAGCAACAAAAGAATCCTGGTAATTGAGGACGAACCGATAATCAGCCTGATATCCGTTAGAGTCCTGAAGGCCGAAGGTTTTAGCATGGACGTTGCTGCCAGCGGAATAATGGCGAAAGACATGGCAAATAAGACCGTTTATGACCTTTATCTTTGCGATATCAGAACACCAGCGATGAATGGTATGGAATTCCATGAGTATTTACGGCAACTGCACCCAGGCTTCGAGAAAAGAGCAATTTTCACTACAGGTGACACCATAAATCTTGAAGTAAAGACTTTCTTGCGCAATAAGAATAATCTTTTCCTGGCTAAACCATTTACTCCTGAAGAGTTGAGGAAGGTAATAAGAAAAGCCCTGAAATCAAGAGCTAACTAGATTAAAGCCCGGCCTCTTTGATTTTTAAATTATCCCAATTTTCATGCAAAGAAACAGTATGTCTGCGAAATTGCAATCCATGCGGTAAATAAAAAGCACACTCCGAAGTATATCCAGTAGTGCCAATCCTTTTTCAGGAATATTGTATAACCAAAGAAAATGGGAAAGGCAGGAAGCAAAAGTCTGGGTATTGAAATAGCGGGGGTGCCGGTCACGAACAGCAGCGGAATGATGGCCGATAAAGAATACACGAATAGAAATATCCGGTGCTTATTTTTCGTCCGCAATAGCAAAATGGCTCCTACCAGATAAAACACTTCAAAAACAAGATTCCTCCCCAACCAGTATCCCGGCACCAGACGTATGCCAAACACCTTCCATGATTCAGCTGTAAACCAGCCGTCAATCAACCATTTTGCCTGAGAAAAAGGTGTACCGAAATGCTCCCTCCAGGCATTGGTCTCCAAAGAGAAGTATGCCATATAGTTATCCGTTTTCAATTTGAACCATAGTAGAACGAGTACTCCTGCTATAAAAGGAGCAATGTAAAACACCAGGTATTTAAGGTGTTTTTCCTTCAACAGATCGAAAACATATGAAGGTAACATCCAAACCACGTGAAAAGCGCTCATCACGGCTACACTGACTGCTATTGATGATTCTATTATCTTTTCCTGTAATATGAATAAAAGCGAAAGTGCGAATAAAAATAACGGGATGATATCAGAATATGGAATAGTAGTAAACACCAGATAGGTCGGAAAGAGGACTGCCATAAGCGCAGTTTTATAACCAAAGGTCTTATATAAAACCAACGGGAAAACAAAGCTTATAATGTTCGTTATGACCAGGGCTGATATCCAGGCGTGAGGGATAATGAAATCCAAACTTTCAATAAGGCCTGGATAAATCGGGGAGAATACATATTGGGAAACCCGTATGTAACCCTGTGTGGCGATGGATTGGTAAATCGTGCTGTCCCAACTTGTGCTCATGGTGTACAGGAAATTAGGCGAGGGACGGTACAGGAATGTGCATAACAATACAAATAACTTACCAATTGCCAGGAAAGCCAGCAATTGGAAAATCTCACGCCTGGCGTTATGACGTTCTTCTATCATAATTTTCTTGCTGTTATTACCTGATATCAGCCCGATTTTATTTACTCCCTGGTTAAATCATCCAAATCTGTCAGCACCGGCTCATGTGTAATAAACCCATTAACAATACAATTAAACGTTTAAATGAACTGGTCATGATCACGATTGCACCGCAACAGGCCGTCTCCATTCTATTAACCATCCGGTTATAGCGATTAACAAAATATTCCTGACTAGCAACACATAGATTACTTTCGGTTCACCGGCTTGTAGTTGATTATAGTGTAGGGGAAATTCGTAATAAGTCAAGATGCTGACTAAAATTAGAATCGACCACAAAATGTATTTGTTTCGCCGAATTATTAGAGGCGCAAGCGGGAAAAACCAGATCAAATATTGAGGTGAGAACACGTCGTTGGTAAGTACAAAGATAAGGATGACGAGAAAAGAATAGTAAATTATATTTTCCATGTCAGGCTGATTCTTGGCCTGTATTTTACATCGATAACGGCGGTAAAATAACCAATAAATATATAATAATACTGCTATCATTACTACCGGCGCAATCTGGTCTAAAACAGTCGCAGCGCTCGATATTATGTTGGATGTGGCCAGGGGCAATAAAGTTGTCTTGATGTAAACTTCAGTAAGTCCCAGGTTTTTCAGCAGCAATACGAAAGAGGAATATGTGCTTTCCAGTTGCAAACCCCGGTACATCTGGAGGCTAAATGAATTCACAAATCCCGATGCACTGACAAAAAAGAACGGCGCAATGATTATTTCTGTCACCAGCGCACATAAGGCAACTTCCCTGATAGCTTCTTTGTAGCGGTGCTGTGAAAATTCATAAATTAGAAATATCGGCGCGATTACAGCAGGGTAAATTTTTGTCATCACACCCACAGCCAGCATTGCCCAGGAAAGACCGTATCTTTTACGACTGAAAGCATACAGTGACGCCAAAACCATTACTGCCGGAATAAGGTCGTACCGGTAAATCAACAGGGGTCCAATTCCCAGTAATAACACTGTGTAGACTATCAACGTCACAATCGGTTTGATATTCAGAATTCGGGACAAATTGAATAGCAGATACAGAGCAAACAGGTCAAATACCAGTACTTCCACGGCAAAGGCATATCGGTAGCCGTCAAGCGTAGCAGCAGCCAGTCTCGGAAGGGTGAAAAATACAAGCGATAGTGGTGGGTATTCAATTGTAAAATCTCGATATGGTAATAAACCATGGACTATCTTTGATGAATAATCAAAAAATAGTTTTACATCGCCGGTAAGAGTTGAGTTATGATAAAGACCACTGTTGAAGAGCAGCAGTAAAATTAAAGCATGTATTGAACCGAAGATGATTAATTGCCAATTTATTTTCACGATTATCTAATCTCAATTATGTAGATCATCATTCTCAGCGCACAAAATATCATTTGCTGGAAATAAACTTGGAAAACCACCGCAGTCTCGACTGACACGCTGATGACGATATAAGCATTATTTTTCATTATACGACAAGAAAGTCATATATGTGAAATTAACATTGCAGTTTATTGTTGTTAGACAAGCTCAAGTCATTATTTTCTCTGACTAACGCAGACCGGGGATGAACGCAATTATCATCGTTATGACGATAATAATAGCTATTATTACATATATTATATTCAATGTGGTGTTAGAAAGTTTCATTTAATCGAATGTCCCTGAATAGTTAATGGGAAAATACTATAAAATAATCCTTTAATTCAGGTTGATTTTAGCACTATTTCTAGAATCAAGCAACACACACAGAACCATACTTCAGCGTCCTGCCTGAACGTTTAAATAAAATAGTGAAAGTAAATATTATAAAATAGTGTCGTTTTATCCTGATCAACGACATTGATAAATCAAATGAGAATGGAATATAATCAAATACGTTTAGCAGTTATCGAAACCTGGTTTTAAGTTAACCTCTGACTTTATTATCGGGAGCAGGTCGAAAGAGCATAAATCTGGGGCAGAAAATGAAGAAAGCACTCTTAATATTGACAGCGCTGTTTCTTTTGTTTTTATTTATTCCGGCACAAGTTTTAGCAGACACAGGAACTTATAAAATCGATAATTACACTGTTACCCTGACGCCGCAATCAGACGGCAGCGTCAACATCAGTTATTATCAGCAGTGGACTGTTTTATCCGGAAATATTCCTTGGATTACAGTCGGGCTTCCGAACACGTTTTATACAATTACCGCTAGCGGGAACAATATCAGCAATATCAGAGATGACAGTGGTTCCGTCTGGGACGGCGTTTATATCGGTTTGGACAAAACCTATTATGCCAATCAGAGTTTCATTGTGTCGTTTACAGTTAACGACAAAAACTTGTTAACTGAATCGACCAGCTCCTGGGGGATAAACTTTACCGCTGGATGGTATGACAACGCGACCATCGGTCAGATGGACATCAATTTAGATTCCCCAATTAATCCATCCGAATATACTTTTAGTCCTGCGCCAACCGGTATCTTTGGAAATACCGTTACCTGGGAAAAGACCAATCTGCCCGGCGGTTATCAATTCAATGTCTCTTTTAGTTCTTCCGATGGAAGTTTTATCTCAGCAGGCGCTATTCCTTTACAAACCACAAATATAACGCCAATCAATCCGAACAACGGGATAAACGTAGGTTTGATATTTCTCTTTATTGTTATTTTTATTGTTATTTTATCAGTGATTGTCTCGATTGTAAGAAGGATTAAAAACAGAGCAGCTTACACATCTCCTGAAGTTTCCCCCATCGGGAATAAAAAATATCTCGAGGCTCAGGGCTCACTCGAAGATCAACAAAAGGAATTGGAAGAAAATAAAGATAAAGTAAACGAATATATCCTCAGCGAAAAAGATAAAATCCCGGATGATGAAAAGGAAAAACAGATCAGTGATTATGCCGCACAACACAACTTATCTTTAAATGGAGATAATTATGTAGATAATTACGGCCACAGCTATAACAGTAATTTACTCTGGATGTTCATTATGATGAATTCGATGCGCACCTCTCAGAATTTCACCGGACTGGCCAATTCCAGCCTTTTAGGTAGAATCTATCAAAGACCGGGAATTGTTAGTCCTCCTTCTTTTTATGTTCCCCCGCCTTCGTGCCATTGTGCTTGCGTCGCTTGCGCCTGTGCTTGTGCCTGCGCCTGTGCCGGCGGACATGCAGCCGGGTGTACGATAAAGCTGAAAAATATCAAGACAGGAAACTCAAATGATTAAACACGTGACACTCCCGGATTTAAGACTGCATTTGAGAGAAGTTAAAGACGGCTCGATATTATGGATTAACGGCAATCAGGCGATTCACCTGAACCCGGTGGCTACCTCCTTTATCGTTGCCTTTATTGAATCTATGAATAAGAGTGGTTCTAATGTGGACTTTATACCGGATAAAGTCAAGGCTGATATTATATCAAAGCTTGGCAAGAAATATTCTATGTCCAAAGATGTGCTGACCAAAGATTTCGATAAAGTCTACGGTCAGATAATCGCCATTGGCAAAGGCGACGCCTGTGTTTTTAATCAAAGTTCTCAAATCAAAGATTTAACTACAATCTGGGAAATCGCCCCGGCCAGAGCAGATTTAGCATTAACCTATCAGTGCAATAATAAGTGTTCTTTTTGCTATGTCGGTGACCGAAAAACTGAAGAGCTGAGTACAGAGAACTGGAAAAATATTCTCGATGAATTGTGGAAGGTCGGAGTTCCCAGCGTCATTTTTACCGGTGGAGAACCAACCCTAAGAAAAGACCTTGTTGAACTTGTTGCAGATGCTAAAGAATTTGTTACCGGGCTCATCACCAACGGTAGAAATCTTAGTCAGGAACTTTGCAGCCAATTATATAAAGCCCAGCTGGACTATGTTCAGGTAAGTTTAGAATCCGCCGATAAAGAAATTCACGATAAACTGGTTGGCGTTGAAGGAGCCTGGCAGGAGACTGTTACCGGCATTAAAAATGCTCTCAGCAAAAAAATTATCGTCACTACCAATACCACGTTAACCGGATTAAATATTGCCGGTTTTAAAGATACGATTAAATTGATACAATCTTTAGGTGTTACCAATGTCGCCTGCAACAGTCTCATTTGCAGCGGTTCCGGATGTATGGCGATTAAAGATTCGGGCCTTAATGAAGAAGATTTAAAGGCAGCTCTAATTGATGCAAAAGAATACGCCAGGACTTTAGGGATTGATTTACAATGGTATTCTCCGACCTGTTATCTGCGGCTGAACCCGATAGATTTGGGGTTTGGAATCAAGAGTTGTTCGGCGGCCAGATATAATGTTACTATCGAACCAAACGGTGACGTAATTCCGTGTCAGTCCTGGTTTGAACAGAAAATGGGCAATATTCTGAAAGACAACTGGACTTCGATTTGGGATGGAGCTTATGCTAAAAGCATCAGGGACGGCATATTTATTCCCGAGAATTGCGGCAAGTGTGAATTTATACCGACCTGCAACGGCTCCTGTCATTTAAGCAGACCATCTGCGGAAATTCGAACAACTTAAAATAGCGGTTATTACAGGATGACAGTAGCACCTACTTCAGAACTGAGATGACGATCAATTGGGGAAAATTGCGATAAAACATTAATTTTATATTTTGAAAATAGTGGAGATTGATAATGGTAAAAATAGTATTAATTGGGGCTGGCAGTCATAGTTTCTCAAAGAATCTCATCACGGATATATTATCATACCCCGAACTTAGAGACGGTACGATTACATTAATGGACATCGCCGAAGAACCTTTAAACCTCATTACAGCTTTTGCCAAAAAAATGACGGAACAGCAGGGATCTAAAACGCGTATTGAGTCCACAACAAATCGTCGTGCAGCATTGGCCGGCGCAAATTATGTCTTCACCACCATCAGGGTTGGCGGGCAACAGGCATATCAGGCTGATCTGGCGGTGACTTCAAAGTATGAGCTTAATACCGGTACCACTATTGGCCCTATCGGAGTATTTTTGGGAACGCGTCAGGTCCCGGTTATATTGGACATCTGCCACGAAATGGAAGAACTTTGTCCTGATGCCTTCCTGATTGATTATTCGAACCCGATGGCAATTATCTCCTGGGCCATCGCCGATTACACCCGGATTAAAAGTATCGGGTTATGCCATAGTGTTCAGGGTACGGCGGCCATGCTCGCTAAATTCATTGGCGCTCCGGTTGAAGAAGTATCCTATTGGGTGGCGGGGATAAATCACATGGCCTGGTTCCTGGATTTCCGGTGGAAAGGGCAAGACGCTTATCCAATCTTGAGAGAGAAATTTTTAGATTCTAGAGTTTATTCAGTTCCTGACGCCCAATACGATGGACCGGATATCGTGCGCGCTGAGGTCTTCAAGACTTTTGGATACTATGTCACTGAGTCCAGCACGATTATGGCGGAGTTTGTGCCTTACTTCAGAAAAAAGAATCGACCGAATCTTTATGATAAGTTCAAGCTGCGTGGAGTCGATTCTAAAGCTACAATTATATCACAGGGCGAGCGGGATGCAGAATTAAGGCAACAAATCAATGAAGGCTTTAAATTCCCCACAAAACGCAGTGGCGAATATGCCATTCAGATAGTGCATGCTATCGAGACCGGAATACCCTTGAGAATCAATGCGAATGTCAAAAACAGGGGATTAATCACCAATGTCCTGGAGGGATGTTGTGTTGAGGTCCCCTGTTTAGTGGACAAAGAAGGTATTCACCCTTGCTATGTCGGTGACCTGCCGCCGCAGCTTGCGGCCTTAAACCGGACGAATATCAGTGTCCAGGAGTTAGCGGTTAGAGGCATTGTCGAGAAAGATAGCACCAAAATTTATCACTCGTTGCTGCTCGACCCGCTGACCAGCAGCATGCTGACTATCGACGAGATTCGTCAGATGGTTGATGAAATGTTCGCAGCCGGCAAAAACTATTTGAATGGCTATAAGTAACGGGATTTCACCGTAAGTTCCGGTTCAGGAAGTGATATGGAAAATCAAGTCGCCTGGTGGGATAACCTTGGTACGCCGCAGTACGGTGGGGAAATCGTTATTCGAGCCAACCGTAACATTGTCAGTTTTGACCCCTATATCACTGAGAATCAGGCAAACATCTATTCTGCCTGGATGGAAAGGCTGGTCGCCGACGATTGGACGTTGAACCCCAATGTATTTGACTATAAAACACACTGGCATCCTTCCCGATACATGAAAGGAAACCTGGCGGAAAGCTGGGAATTTACGGAACCTGGCACCCATATTATTCACTTGCGCCGCGGAATTCACTGGCAGGACATTCCGCCCGCCAACGGCCGTGAATTCATCGCTGATGACGTCGTATTTCACTTTAACCGGCTGTGCGGTCTGGATGGTAATTTTAAACCGGCCTCGCCTCCCGCCCCGGGACTCCACGACCTGATATCGTTAACCGCTGCTGACAAATATACGGTTGTTTTTAAATTTAAGACACCCAATCCGGATTTAATCATGGAAGCCATCCACAAGGTTTATCCTTCACTTTGTCTGGAAAATCCTGATGCTGTCCGGAAATGGGGAAACCTGAATGACTGGCATCATGCTGTCGGCACCGGACCCTTTATTTTAAAGGATTTCGTTTCCGGCGTTTTGGTAACCCTGGTGAAAAATCCCGATTACTGGGCACATGATGAGCGCTACCCGCAGAACAAACTTCCATACATCGATTCCGTGAAATACCTCATCATCCCTGATGACGATACCGCCCTGGAGGCGATGCGCTCAGGTCAACTTGATGTTTTAGATGTAGTTAAACCTTTGCAGGCTAAAGCCATGTGGAAAACAAACCCGGAAATCTTACAAATATCTCACCCGAATTCTGATTCCTTTACCATCGAGCCGAGAAATGACCGGCCGCCTTTTAACGACATCAGGGTTCGCCAGGCAATGCAAATGGCAATCGACCTGCCGGCTATTGCCAGAACATACTACGAAGGCACTGTCGAACCGTACCCTGTGATGTTAACTTCAAGGTACATGAAAGGCTGGGGATTCCCGTACGAGCAGTGGCCGCAAGACCTCAAAGAGGAGTATGCCTATAACCCGGCCGCCGCTAAACAACTCCTGACTGAAGCCGGCTATCCCAACGGGTTTAAAACCAATGTTGTAACTGATGCAGAGAATAGTCTGGCTTTGCTGCAGATCGTCAGGTCGTATTTTGCCCAAATTGATATCGATATGGAAATAAGGATGATGGAAGTCCCGTCTTTCGTGGCTTTTGTCCAGACCGGTCAAAAGCACGACCAGTTGGTTCACTGTCCGCCGGGACCACTCGGTCATACTGCCTCGCCGTTCCTTGAACTCACCCGGTTTCGCAAGGGACCCAGTAACTGGGCCATGGTCAACGATCCTGTTTTTAATGCTTTTCTTCCTCAGGCTACTGCGGCCCATTCTGCGGATGATATCAAGCGGATAATCAGAGATGCGAACGAGTATGTCGCCCGTCAGCATTTCACAATCTCGCTGCTGCAACCGATATATTATTCCCTCTGCCAGCCCTGGGTTAAAGGTTTCAACGCGCAGCACGGCTCGACCTGGGGACATACCGGTGGTCCCGGGATGTTGTCTTTCTATCTGGGTCGTTTCTGGATAGACCAAAAACTGAAAAAGTCCATGCGGCATTGATATCCGGTGGAATCTATCTGTTGTTTGCTGAACTTTACAGGGTGCGGGAGGTTTTATTTCCCACACCCTGTGCTTGATTGAATTATTTTTTTAAAATTTAGTTGTGATGTAGGGCCTGGCCGTTATAGGTAATTGAGTTGACCTCAGCTTCGGCAATCGTAATCGCTGCCGCCGGTAACTCCGGGTAAGTCAGTGAGTCATTATATGTCTGCGCCCGT